>CAZQOD010000021.1:0-32486 GCA_964594945.1 uncultured Desulfopila sp. | reverse complement strand
TGGCTGGACCAAATTATCAGGCCACAGCCACAACGAACAATGAAAGCGACTCAAGGGTCAAAGTCTTGCAAGGCACTTTCATATAAAGGAGCAGAAATGGGTATTTCAAGCGCACTATACAGCGGCATCAGCGGCATGAACACCAACTCCCAGGCAATGAGCGTCATCGGTAACAACCTGGCAAACACCAATACAATCGGTTTCAAGGGATCACGAACTGTCTTTGCAGACCTTTTAAGCGGATCCATTAACGGGTCCGGAGGACGCTCCCAGGTTGGTCGCGGAGTCGGTATGTCCAAAGTAGATCAGGTTTTCAGCCAGGGTACTTTTGAAACAACCGAATCCGGCCTCGATGTTGCCATTGAAGGGAAGGGTTTCTTTATATTAAAAAAACCTGGTCTCGACACCAACTACTATTCCAGGGCGGGTTCTTTTAGATTTAACGAGGAAGGTTATCTCGTTAACCCCGAAGGCTTGAGGGTACAGGGAAAACAATTCGACGCCAATGGAGAACTGGTAGCCGGAGACGCAAGCGACATACGGGTTGTCAGTACGGGCCTAGTCGCAGGTGAGGTCACCACGGAACTCACCCTGAATACCAACTTGGATTCAACCGAAGAAGTGTTACCCGGCCCATTCGATATCAATAATCCCGATACTTTTAACTATTCATCATCGGTACAGGTCTTTGATACCCTGGGCAACCCCCATCTCCTCACCACCTATTTTATAAAGACCGGCAATAATACCTGGAATACCGCCTGGAGCGCCGTAAAAGACGATGGACTGGGTACCGTTATGCAGGGGGTTTTCCCAAATCCTCTGGTTTTCACCCCGGACGGGGTCCTGCTTAATGCCGCCGCGGTGCCGCCCACCGATACCACCGCTGTTATCCCGGCCGGTGCCGGTGCCGGCCAACTTTCCTGGGCCAACGGCACCACCGATACCCCCATAACAATCACCTTCGATACCACCCAGTTCAACAGCGCATCCATGGTAATCGCCCAGGAGCAGAACGGTTTTGGAGCAGGTAATCTCACAGGAGTCAATATAGATAAAAACGGTATTGTCATAGCTTCCTACTCCAACGGCAAACAGACCAAAAAGGCACAACTGGTACTGGGCAAATTTATCAACCCGAACGGCCTTTTCCTGGCGGGCTCCAACCTCTATGAAGCAACCGAAGAATCCGGCGCCCCCCGCACTGGTTTACCCGGACCGGAACTCGGCAAGGTCTTCACCAATTCCCTCGAACAATCAAATGTCGACATGGGTGCTGAATTCGTGAAAATGATCACCGTACAGAGAGGTTTTCAGGCAAATTCAAAGATCATCACCACGGTGGATGAACTGCTCGGCGAAATTATAAACCTGAAAAGATAAGTCATATTTTTGACATCTCCTCACCCGTGGCGGGTTAGATAGTGTCCAGCTAACCCGCCACAGCCCGCCGGATAAATATCCAGGGTAGTCTTTTTTCTCAATTTTCCGATTTTTCCCGCAATTAACTGACCCGCCGTACTATCCAAGCAATCCCATACAAGACGCCATTCGCTCTCTACCCTGCCACTCCATAAAACCCGTAAAGAAAACAATAAACATTGTAAATGGAATGTTTATTGCAAAACTTGAATTTTAGAAATCCTGGCCCTATGATAAGAATATGATGTTTCTAACCCCGATTTATCGAGGTTTTAAAAAACAGCTTCTCGGACTGACACCTGGAAGCATATTTTTCAGACAGACTCCCGGATTGACAACAACTTATTTTTCTTTTTCTTCACGGAGGACATTGCTTGGATCTTTCTACAATTATCGGTATTTGCGCGGCATTTGGCCTTATGCTTATGGCTATCCTCCAGGGTGGACCCTTATCCATTTTTATTAATGTTCCGTCCATCCTTATTGTTTTTGGAGGCACCATCGGCAATACCCTGGTCCATTATCCCTTCAGTGATGTTTTCGATGCGTTAAACGTGGGGAAAAAAACGGTTTTTTACAAAGAAATGTCCGTCAACAACCTCATCGTCCAACTCATGGAATTTGCCAACAAGGCAAGAAAAGAAGGCATATTGGCCCTCCAGGGCGAAATGGAAACGGTGGAAGACAATTTTTTAAAGAAGGCAATGCAGATGGCAGTGGACGGTCAAGAACCGGAAACCCTGCGCAGCATGCTGAATACTGAAATCGAATATATTCAACAACGCCACAGTAAAGGCGCCGATATTTTTACGGCGGTTGCCGCCTACGCGCCTGCCATGGGTATGGTCGGGACCCTTATCGGCCTGGTTCAGATGTTGCAAACCATGGATGATCCGGCCGCCATCGGGCCCGCCATGGCCGTTGCACTTTTAACAACTTTCTACGGCGCCGTTATTGCCAATATCCTCTGCTCTCCCATGGCCGGAAAACTAAAAAACAGATCCGCATCGGAGGTACTGATCAAAACATTAATAATTGAGGGCATGCAGTCGATTCTATCCGGTGAAAATCCGAGAATCATGGAACAAAAACTCCACGCCTTTATTGCACCCAAACTCCGTGAATCCACCTTTAAAAAATAGGAAACCGGCCAATGGCTGAAGAAAACCAACCCGTTGAAGAAAAAAAAGAAACAAAGTGTGAGTGTGAAGCGGGCGCCCCCGCCTGGATGGTCACATATTCGGATCTGGTTACCCTACTCCTCACTTTCTTTGTGCTGCTTCTTTCCATGGCGAGCATGGACCCCGTTCGTTTCACAGAAGCCTCCAGCTCATTAAAAGAGGCATTCGGTGTCCACAAGGAACCGGCCCATGTTGACTTCGCCATCCCGGTTTTGCCATCGCCCCCCATTACCACTTTTTCTCCGATCCAGGAACAGACGACGGAAAAAGTTTACGAAAAAATAAAATCACAAATTGACTCTTTAAGGCTAAACAAAGACGTGGGCTTGATGAAAAGAGATGATAATTCAATTGTTCTAAGGGTCAATGATTCCATTCTCTTTCGTCCCGGCCAAGCCAAAATTTCACCAAAATCATTCCCCATTCTACGCAATATAGCCGACATTATCCGCCCCCTGCCCATGGATCTGAGGATCGAGGGCCACACCGACAATTCCCCCATCGGGAATTCACAATTCGGTAACTGGAACCTTTCCGTGGACAGATCCGTGTCGGTATTAAGGTTTTTCACCCAGGGCAACCTTCTACCTCTGGATCGAATGGCTTCCGTCGGTTACGGCAAAGATAAACCAGTTGTTCCCAACAGGGACGAAGCGAGCAGGGCGTTAAACAGACGTGTGGATTTTGTCTTGAGGCTTAGAAGCAGTGCACCCGGAAATAAAAAGATTAAAAATTCCATTGTTCCACTATAAAATTTAACGGAATACTCCCATGGCAGACAAGAAAGAAGAGACTGAAGAAAAGAGCGGCGGCAAAAAGAAACTATTTATAATCATTGGCGGTATTGTCATTATCCTCCTCCTGGGTGGAGGTGCGGGCGCCTATTTCTTCTTTTTTAAAAAAGAACCGCCCCCGCCTGAAAAAAAAGATCCCGGCCTGGAAGTTCCCGTACCCGATATAAAAAAACATTCGGAAATAGGCCCAATGGTAAATATTGACGAATTTATCGTCAATATAATCAGCAGCGACGTTGCCCATTACGTAAAAGCTTCCCTGACGGTGGAACTATCAAACGAGGAAGTTAAAGAGGAGGTGGTAAAACGCATGCCGCAAATGCGGGACGCCGTTCTTCTCCTTATAGGAAATAAAACATTTGAAGAACTGCAGGATCTGCAAGGAAAAAGACAACTGAAAGCAGAACTGACCAGCAAAATCAACTCGTTTTTACAAACCGGCAAGGTAAAGTCAATTTATTTTACTAATTTTGTTGTGCAATAGCAAAAATAGCGGACCAAACATACCATGGAACAGATACTCAATAAAACGGAAATTGCCGATCTTATCACGGCTATTCGCGAAGGCAAGGTTCCGCTTGATATCGATGACGACCAACAGTCCGCCTTTCTCGACAGTTCCCCCGTCAACCTCTTTCAATTGGAGAGACCGGATTCCAAACAGTTCAGAATCCCCAATTTTGATATTATTCTCGATACATTCTGCCGCACCTATGCCACCTCTCTTACCAACCAGCTGCAAAGAACATTTTCCATCACCAGGACGGCCCTTGAGACCCACGAGTTTCAACAGTTCATGTCGGAAAAAAATAACCCCGGAGCCATCGGCATACTTGATATGGCCCCGCTGAAAAACGGTGCATTGATAATCTTTGACCCAAAATTTTCTTTTTCGATGATTGAAATCATGCTCGGTGCCGCCATTGAATTAGACACGCTCCACCTGGACAGAAACCTGACCACCATTGAACTCAACGTACTGAAAACACTAATCAGCGAAGCATGTAGCGATCTTAATAAATCATTTTCCCAATTGCTGGAAATTAATACCACCTTAATCAAACTTGAGAATAACGCCCGCCTAGTTTCAATTGTCGAACCGGAAGGAGAGGTTATTGTCGGCACATTTCTTGTTAAAACGGGCGAACATTCAGGCGAGATCCATCTGGTCTTCCCCTATGTCACCCTGGAACCGCTCCGCGAACTCCTGCGCGAACTGCTCAATATAAACAAGACCACAAAAAGCTCCTGGCAGGATATTCTCGAAGAAGAGGTCAGAGATGTACCAGCTACAATCACTGCACAGTCCGGCCGGTTATCATTAACGGTGGAGCAGATACTACACATGAAAGAGGGTGATATCTTTGATATTGACTACGACCCCAACAGCCCTTTAAGAATATTGGTTGAAGAAAAACTGAAATTTTTTGCCGTTCCCGGTACCCATAACGGCAAAAAAGCTATCAGTCTCACAGGCGTATATAAATGAGGTGATTTTATGGAAAGCAGCACCCCGTCGGACAGCAGTCGACCGGACCCCGATGAAATAAAAGAACTGTTACAGGATGATTCCACGCCCGGTTTTCAAACCGAGCAACAGACGGAAGAAGACACCAGCAGAGGACTTGATTTTCTTTACGATATCCCCCTTCAGGTTTCGGTCGAAGTGGGAAGGAGCAAGATCCTTTTGAAAGATCTCCTGAAAATGGGGGAAGGGTACGTGATTGAGCTTGACAAGCTCGCAGGCGCCCCCCTGGATCTCTACGTAAATTCACATTTAATCGCCCGCGGCGAAGCGGTGATGGTTGGAGAAAAATTTGGTATACGACTCACCGACGTCGTCAGTACATCGGACAGGATTGAAAACCTCGGCTAGGTAAAAAAATGCAATCTGAAAGCATGTTACTTGCGAGTTCTCTGCGTATGATATGGGGGCTACTTATAGTCCTGGGCATTATTCTTATATTCTACGCGCTCTTTAAAAAAAGGTTTTCCCTGTTACGGACTGCAGCGGGGCAACGTATTAATATCATCGAGATGAAACCGATTATGCCCAAAAAGACACTGTGCATTGTTGAAGTGGATGGTCGGGAGTTTTTATTGGCCATGAGCGGCGAGCATATCCAAATTATCGCCGACCTGGATCAAAAACATAAAAAAACGTTTGAGCAATCCCTGCAAAACGCCCGCGTTGAATCCCAGTCATGAATAAAACAAATTATAACCGACGAATATTTATAATTTTCTTTGCCGCAGCCCTTTGCCTCATCACCATTTGCGGCTCCGCCCACGCGGTGGCGCTGCCGACCATCACCTTTGCCATAGACGATGTCGAAAGTCCCCAGAAGGTCTCCAACGCTCTGCAGATCCTCTTTATTCTGACCATACTCTCAGTGGCACCCGCAATCCTGCTGATGACCACCTGTTTTACCCGTATTGTCATCGTACTCGGTTTTGTACGCCAGGCCATGGGCACCCAGAATATGCCACCCACCCAGGTCATCATAGGGCTTGCCCTCTTCCTCTCCTTCTTTGTCATGTCCCCCACCCTGAACAAAATAAACCAGGATGCCCTCCAACCCTATATTCATGAAGAAATACAACAATCGGCGGCCCTGGAGAAGGCCATTTCTCCCATGCGGGAATTCATGTTCAGCCAGGTTAAGGAAGAAGCTCTTGCCCTCCTCACCGGTTTAACCCTCGACAAGGAACCGGTAAAACAGGAGGATATCCCAACCATGACCCTTATCCCCGCCTTTATGCTCTCCGAACTTAAAAGGGCCTTTCAGATGGGCTTTATGATCTACATCCCGTTTTTGGTAATCGACATGATTGTCGCCTCCATTTTGATGTCAATGGGTATGATGATGCTACCGCCAGTAATTATTTCCATGCCGTTTAAACTCCTCCTTTTTGTCCTGGTGGATGGCTGGAACCTGGTGGTTGGATCCCTTATCAAGAGTTTTGGCTAGGAAAGGATATGACCCCTGAACTTGCAATTGATATTTGCAGACGAGCCATTGAGACCATTCTCATGTGTGCTGCGCCCATGTTGATCATAGGTATGATGGTCGGCCTTTTCATTTCCATTTTCCAGGCCGCCACCCAGATAAACGAACAGACCCTCAGTTTTGTCCCGAAAATTGTTGCCGTCTTCCTCGCCCTCTTGTTTTTCGGAGCCTGGATAATAAAAATCCTTACCGTTTTCACCATTGGCCTCTTTGATATTATGGCGACCCTTTAGGTGAATCCGTGGATATTCAACTAATACCAGTCGAACAATTCCAGACCTTTCTCATCGTCACCGCCAGGGTGGCAGGCTTCATTGGGGCAATCCCCGTACTCTTTTCCGCCCAGACACCGATCAGAATAAAGACTGCTCTAATTTTCGCCACAGCCCTTACGCTCTTTCCGGCAATGGCTAAAGCGGTTCCCCATTTTGATTTTTCACCCCTGCCGTTTCTGTCTCTTATAATTTCGGAACTCCTCCTGGGTGTCCTCCTTGGCTTGGTGGCCCGCTTAATATTTACCGCAGTTGAATTCGGAGCCACCGTCATAGGCTACCAGATGGGCTTTGCCGCAGCCAACGTTTTCGACCCCCAGAACAAGAGGCAGGTGGCCCTGATATCACAATTCCAAAATATCTTCGCCATTCTTATTTTCCTCGCTATAAACGGCCATTTTATTTTTTTCCAGACTGCAGTAATTTCCTACGATATTCTACCACCTGGACAGATAGATTTCTCGGGACGGGCCATTCCTTTTCTCATGGAACTTGCCTCCCATATGTTCACCATAGGCGTTCAATTCAGCGCACCCGTTCTTGCAGTTCTACTACTCTCAGGTCTCATCCTCGGTATCCTGGCCAGGGTATTCCCCCAACTCAACGTATTTCTTCTCTCCTTTCCCATCAATATCGGCAGCGCCTTTATTGTCATTGCTTTGACACTCGGCATTGTTTCAACCCTGATCAGACGGGAATTTGACACCCTGGGGGAACGAATAATCATGCTTCTTCAATTTCTTGCCCCTTGAAATAAAACCGGTTCATAATTTGCAACAACTCCTGCAGTAACCAGTATGGCTCAAGCAAATTCTCAGACCACAGCCACAACGAACAATTAAAGCGACTCAAAAGTAAAACACTAAACTTTAAAGAATCCAGGTATAAAATTCTACTTAACGTTTATACAATGGATTCACTTAAACTTTTTCTATTAAAAAAACGGCTAACAGATGGCTCAGGAAAGCGAATCGGGCGGTGAACGGACGGAAGCACCCTCGGCCAAGCGCCGGGAAGATTTTCGTAAAAAAGGGCAGGTTGCCCAAAGCAAGGAAATACACACGGCCTCTCTTCTCACCATCCTTCTGCTTTTCTGGTTATTTTATCTACCCACTTTCTGGCATAAGCTCACCGCCCTAATTTTTACCCTCTGGCAGGGCAGCGGTTCCTTTGAGATAACTCCGGCCTCTATCCTTTCATTGGCAACATTTATTTTTCAAAAATTTGCCCTGCTTCTCTTTCCCCTCTTTCTTTTGGTTTTAATCATTGCCTTTTTTTCCAGTTTTTTCCAGTTTGGCTGGCTCCTCACAGCCAAACCGTTAATCCCTGATTTTTCCAAACTCGACCCCATAAAAGGATTTGCCAGGTTTATCTCTAAAAAATCTTTTCTGGAGAGTATCAAATCCCTTATCAAAGTTTCCCTGGTGGGCCTCATTGCCTATAAAACCGTTTTAAATAATTTCGGTGAGGCCCTGATTCTTGTCGATGTGGGAATGAACGATACCGTGCATTTCATTGCCAAAGTATCCATGCTTATCCTGGCTAAAGTGTGCACCGTCCTAATCTTTCTTGCATTTCTTGATTTTCTCTTCGTACGTTGGGAACTTGAAGAAAAAATGAAAATGACGAAACAGGAACTGAAGGAGGAATTTAAAGAGAGTGAAGGAGATCCCCATATTAAAGCACAAATCAAGGCCATACAACAGGAAATGGCCCGCAAGAGAATGATGGCCGAAGTGCCGGAAGCAGATGTTATCATAACCAATCCGACCCATATATCAGTAGCAATTCAATATAAATCAGCTGAGATGGAAGCACCCGTCATCCTGGCAAAGGGCGCGGATATTATCGCCCTGAAAATTAGAGAAATCGCCACAGAAAATAACGTTCCCATCATCGAAAACCCACCGGTGGCTCGTTTATTGCATAAATTGGATATCGGAGAACACGTTCCGGAGGATCTTTTTAAGGTAGTGGCTGAAATTCTCGCACATGTATACTCATTAAAGGGCAAAACGACGTAATGGAATTATCCACCGTACAAGACAAATTATCCAACCTGGACTTTAAGCAGATGCTCGGGCGCAGCGATATCATGGCCGCATTTGGTCTCGTTTCGATCCTCATGATCATGATTATCCCGCTACCGTCCCTGGTTCTCGATCTTTTTTTGTCTCTGAACATCACCATTGCCCTCCTTATCCTGATTATCAGTTTATACACGGTAAAGGCGATTGATTTTTCAATTTTCCCCTCGATTCTACTGACCACCACCCTTTTCAGGCTATCCCTCAACGTGGCCTCGACCCGGCTTATACTCCTCCATGGCGACGAGGGTCCCGGCGCGGCCGGATCTGTTATTCAATCCTTCGGCCAATTTGTCGTTGGTGGTAATTATGTGGTTGGTATTGTAATTTTTGCAATTCTGGTACTGATTAATTTCATGGTTATCACCAAGGGCGCCGGACGGGTCGCGGAGGTCGCCGCCCGTTTCACGCTGGACGCCATGCCCGGCAAACAAATGGCAATAGATGCCGATCTCAACGCCGGACTTATCAACGAAGACGAAGCAAGAACCAGGCGGGAGGAAATTTCCACTGAATCGGCATTCCACGGGGCCATGGACGGCGCCTCCAAATTCGTCAAAGGTGATGCCATCGCCGGTATCATCATCACCCTGATTAATATAGGCGCGGGATTCGTCATAGGTGTAGTGCAAAAGGGCATGCCCATGGCCGAAGCCGCTGCCAACTATACCATCCTCACCGTCGGCGACGGTCTCGTCGGCCAGATACCCGCCCTTATCATTTCCACCGCCGCTGGCCTGCTTGTTACGCGAACCACGGGAGACAAGGATCTCGGATCTGATTTAAAGAAACAATTTTCCCATAATTCTATCGCATTATGGGTTGTTTCCTCAATTTTAATCGCCTTTGCCCTCATCCCCGGACTCCCCTTCTTCCCCTTTCTTATACTCTCCGGCACACTTGCAACACTAGCCTTTCAACTCGATCGAAAAAAGAAAGAGAGTATGGAGGAAACAGAAGAAGAACCGGAAACCACAATGGAACCCAAAGAAGAAAATTATGAAGAAATGCTCCATGTTGACACACTGCAGCTCGAAGTCGGTTACGGCCTGATACCCTTTGTCGATTCGGCCCAGGACGGAGAGTTGTTAACCCGCATCCAGTCTATCCGTAAGCAGTTTGCCCTAAACAACGGTTTTATCGTTCCCCCGGTCCATATCAAAGACAACCTGCAACTATCACCCAATCAATACACCTTCTCCCTTAAAGGCGTAAAAATCGCCGGAGCGGAAATGTTGCCGGACCACTATATGGCCATGGATCCGGGCATGATAACGGAAACGATTGAAGGAATTGCCACCACTGAACCCGCCTTCGGCCTGCCGGCCCTCTGGATCACAGAGGATAAAAAAGACAGGGCGCAAATTGCAGGCTACACCGTTGTCGACTGCACGACGGTGATGACCACCCACCTGAGCGAAATAATAAAACAACACGCCCACGAATTAATAGGCAGACAGGAGGTACAGGGACTCCTCGACAACCTCGCCAAAAATTATCCAAAACTCGTCGAAGACCTAGTACCAAATATCCTGTCCCTCGGCACCATTATGAGGGTATTGCAGAATTTATTGAAAGAGGGTATTTCAATCAGAGACCTGCGCACAATATTAGAGACCATGGCCGACTGGGCAGCAACCACCCATGACACCGATATCCTTACTGAATATGTAAGACACGCCCTGGCCCGCACCATTAGTTCCGGGTTGGCGGTCGATGACGTGATTACCGTTATAACACTGGCTCAAACCGTTGAGGACGCCATTAAAAACAGTATCCAACATAAAGAAACGGGAAGCTACCTGGCAATCGACCCGATTATTGCCCAGCGCATCCTCGATTCCATCGGCAAAATCATCGGTCAATTTACTGCAACCAATCGCCCGGCCCTGCTTTCTTCGCCGCAAATCAGGCCGTATGTCCGCAGTCTTACCGAAAGGTATTATCCGGCACTTACCATCATTTCCCATAATGAAATCGTGCCTAATCTCAAGGTCAAATCCCTCGGCGTAGTGACCATTGCGACCAACGGTGAATAACTATGCAAGTTAGAGTATTTGAATCACCCGATATGGCCACCGGCCTAAAAATGGTCAAAGATGCCCTTGGCGCCGACGCCCTTATTCTATCGACAAGGACCATAAAAAACGGCAAACTTGGCTTGCTCGGCAGACCTGTTTTGGAAATAACAGCGGCGGTTGATACAAGTATACCCAGGGAACACAATAAAATGGGGCATGAACAAAAACAACAATCTCCCGGAAAAACAAAGGCACCCGCTGCTAGACAGGATTTTTCATGCGTGGTTGATGAAACGGTTACACCACCACCCTACGACCACGCCTCCAGCCACTATCAACCTCCAGCCAGAGAGGCAAAAATTGTCGAATCAACAAACCAGTCCCTGGAGAGCGAGGTTAATGAACTCAAAGAACTGGTCAAGGATCTTACCGGACAATTATCTAAAATAACAACAAAAGATAATACAGAGAGCAGACACGCCCCAACCCTGAAAGTTTCGGATACAACTTTAGCAAACCGCGCTGCGAGTGGAATCATCCACGGCGATCACCTCCTCAGCCTCCTTGTAGAACGGGGTATAAATATTGAAACATCGCGCACCATTGCCGGTTTTTTAAGGGAGAGCCTCACGGAACAGGAACTTTGCGATAATACCAACGTAAAACGCGCCATTATCGAGAGCATCCAAAATCTAATCGAAGTCAATCCCCCCGATTTCACAAACCGCACTGAACAACAGAGAATCGCCTTTGTCGGCCCCACCGGAGTGGGAAAGACAACAACTCTTGCCAAAATTTGTGCCTCATATTTAAAAAATTATTCAGGCTCCATCGCCCTTATAACCATCGATACCTACAGAATCGCAGCCGTTGAACAACTCAAGGTCTACGGCGAAATAATGCATTTACCGGTGGACGTGGTTATTACCCCGGAGCAGTTAAAAGAGGCCATTGCTAAACATAATGATAGGGATTTAATCCTGATTGATACTGCGGGAAGAAGCCCCAAGGACAACCTCTGTATTGAAGAACTCGCCACCTTTCTCCAACCCGAACTTAATATCGATAAACACCTCGTTCTTTCAGCAGCAACCCGTGAAAATGAGATCCTTACCATCCTGGATCGATTTAACAGCCTGGGGATCAGCAATACAATATTTTCAAAAATAGACGAGTGTTCAAACCTGGGCATCCTGTTAAATATCCAGATCCAAAACAGCAACCCTTTGTCATACCTCACAAACGGCCAAAGGGTTCCTGAAGATTTACTTGAAATTACACCTGAAACTGTAGCAAATTTGATCATGAGTCAACACCAAGGACCAACGCATGAGTGATACATTAAGCACACCAGCGGACCAAGCGAAAACACTTCGGGACATCCGTGGAGTCCAGACGGAAGACCGCTATGCAGACAACGACCAGGCAACCCGGGTCTACTCCGTCACAAGCGGTAAGGGCGGCGTGGGAAAAACCGCCGTAGTAGCCAATCTGGCCTTTACCCTCGCCACCATGAACCAGCGCATCCTTGTCCTCGACGCGGATCTGGGCCTTGCCAATATCGATGTGGTCTTCGGCCTCTCACCCGCATATAACCTGAACCATTTCTTCTCAGGAGAACAGAGTTTGCAGGATATACTGGTGGAAGGACCCCGCGGTATAAAAATACTGCCGGCGGGATCCGGCATTCAAAACTTTACCAAACTCGATGGTCACCAGAAAATGCGCCTCCTCGACGGACTTGATTCCATGCACAGCCATTTCGACTATGTGCTGATCGATACGGAGGCCGGAATTTCTGAAAATGTCACATATTTCAACACCGCAGCCCAGGAAATAATTGTGGTTACGACCCCTGAACCAACTGCCATAACTGATGCCTATGCCCTTATGAAATTACTGTCAACCCAATATCACGAAAAAAAATTCAACCTTGTCGTCAACCAGATCAAGGCCGAGGAAGACGCCCTGGACGTCTATCGTAAACTAACCATGGTTGCCAACAGATACCTTGATATTTCAATTGATTTCCTCGGGTCCATCCCCGAAGACAAACAGATGCACTACGCAATACGTAAACAAAAAGTCATAAGTGAACTAAATCCAGAATCTAAAATAAGTCAGGCTTTTGGCCAGTTGGCCGGCAGAATTTGTTCCGGGCAGTCTTCAGCTGCGCCAAAGGGAAACCTGCAGTTTTTTTGGAAAAAACTTCTCAAAATTGGTGGATAAGAAGTGATAACGACTTATAACCGGAGCCCCCAGACCGACGAAAAAGCCGAACGCATCCGAAAACATCTTTATCTCGTGGATATCCTGGTGGGAAGAATGGTCACCCAGGTACCCTCCTTTATGAACAGGGATGATATGAAAAGTGCCGGTATGTTCGGCCTTCTCGATGCGGCCAACAGGTTCGATCCCAGTAAACAGATCCTATTCAAGACCTTTGCCGAATATCGTATCCGGGGCGCTATTCTCGACGAAATGAGGAAACTTGACTGGTTTTCCAGGTCCCTGCGTGACAAGCAAAGTAAGATCGAAAAGGCCATACTCAACCTGGAACTTTCCCTGGGTAGAGATCCGGAGGATTTTGAAGTTGCAAAAGCCATGGGTATAAGCCTCCATGACTACCACGCCATGTTAACCGAAGTCAGCCACCTTGGTTGCGTCAGTCTTAACGAAACCCTGGATCATTCGCAGGAGGGGCGATCTTTTATTGATTCATTGACCAACGATCACTCGGACGCTTCCCCCGGCGCACGCATTGAAAAGCAGCAGTTAACACAAAAAATCGCAGAAATATTAAAGCTTTTATCTGAAAAAGAAAGACTGGTTATCTCACTTTATTATTACGAGGAGCTGACTCAAAAGGAAATAGCCGAAGTGCTGGAACTCTCCGAAGGCAGGGTTTCCCAGTTACACAGCCAGGCCCTTATTAAATTAAAAGCAAAGGTTGCGGCCAGAATTTTCTAATCCGAACTCCCAGGGCAAAATTATTTTCCGGATAAATTTTGTACTGCTCGGGCAAAACGATAAAGGATAACAGATGGAATGGTTAAACGTTTCCACCCCGGCGATCTGCCTGACAGGTATACTCCTCCTGGTGCTGATTAAACTATATTTCTTACAAAAAGAGCATAAACGACTCCTTGAACAATTTAAAAAAACCAGCCATTCCCTTGAACTAAACCAAAAAGAGTTACACGAACTGCAAAGCAACCTGGCAACAAAGGAAATCTTCCAGAAAAAATTAAGCGAAGCAGCCCTGCTGACCAGGTTACAGCAACCGCAGATGGAATCGCAGCCCCCTGAACAAAACAGTTCTACGCCGGAAAAGTATTGCTACGTGCATGCCCTTATCCAAAAAGGCATGTCTATTCAGGAAATTGGTACCGTTCTCAATATATCGCCATACGAGGCAAAACAACTCGTCACCCTTTCCAAAATCGCCTCGGGTAGCAGCTAAGAAATCATCGGCTGCCGGTTTATTCTCATAGCGTGGAGTTAGTTAGTGTCTGTCCATGGTTTTGATAGCGATTTTTTATCCATGCATTACACCCCTTCCGGCGCGGGTTACGCATAATCAAACTAAATTTTGATACAAATCATCCGATATATAAAGAACACTTTTTTAAATACCAACCACGGGGAAAAGATGGTTTCAGGAAAATACGCAGCCCTGGCAGGTGCAATTTCAAGGGAACAGGCCATTGCCAATATCAGCAACAATATGGCAAATATCACCACCAGTGGCTATAAAAAATCGATGGTCAGTTTTGAATCACTCCTCAACTCACAAAAACAGACCACCAGGGCCACGGGAATTAATTATGACCGGATCCGGGCAAATTTCAGTGATTTTTCCCCAGGTGCACTCAGGCAGACGGAAAATCCCCTGGATGTGGCCATCCAGGGCAAGGGTTTCTTCAAAGTACAGGGACCCGACTCCGTGCTCTACACCAGACGGGGAGACTTCGCCGTTGACGGCGGAGGTCGTCTGACGACAAGTAACGGTTTGGCCGTACTCGACGACGCCAACAGTCCCATCACTATTCCCAATACCGATACCAGTAAAATTGCCATCGGCGACGACGGGACCATCTACACCCTCGGCCCCCGCGGCACGCGGGCAGAAGTCGCCAAACTTGCGGTGGTGAATATCGACGACCCATTCCAATTACAACGACAACCGGATACCACTTTTTCACTTAAAGAGGGTGGTCAGGAGATCGCAAATATTGATTCGAGGGTGGTGCAGGGCAACCTGGAACTCTCCAATGTTAATATGGCGGAAGAACTAACAAAAATGATTGACAGCCACCGACTCTTTGAAACATACCATAAACTTCTTAAAAGTTACGCCGCCATCGAAGAACAACAGGAAGAACTCGGCACACTGGGCTAAACAGTTATACAATATCGTTTTTTAATAAACTGAATTTTTTCTTATTTTATGCACCTTTCGGTAAAACTTAAAACTGTAAAACAAAAAAATATACGCTTATAAACTCAACCAAAAACGGGATTTATCATGCTACGATCACTCTGGACGGGCACAACCGGAATGCACAGTCAACAACTCAATATCGACGTCATTGCCAATAATCTTGCAAATGTGAGTACCACCGGCTTTAAAAAATCCAGGGCGGATTTTCAGGATCTGCTCTATCAGACTTTAAAGGTTCCGGGGAGCCAAAGCTCCACCGACACTGAATCCCCCACCGGTATCCTCGTGGGACTGGGCGTAAAACCGGCCGCAGTGACCAAGGTTTTCACCCAGGGGGATCTGATTCTCACCGAAAATGAACTCGACGTTGCCATTGAAGGTGCAGGTTTTATACAAATTGAGATGCCAAACGGAAATACCGGTTACACCAGGGCAGGCGCCTTAAAACGTGACAGCAACGGCCGTCTCACCAATTCGGACGGCTATCCGATCCTGCCGTCCATCACCATACCGGACGGGGCAAAACAGATTACAATAAGCGAGACCGGTCTTGTCAGCGCGATTATCGGCAACGACACGGCAAGCACCGAGCTTGGTTCAATCCAGCTGGCAAGCTTTACCAATAATGCCGGCCTTTCTGCGATTGGCAAAAATCTATTTGAAGAGACATCCGCATCCGGGGGCCCCCAGGTCGGCACCCCCGGCGACGACGGTTACGGTACCCTGCTGCAGACCTATCTTGAAGGGTCGAATGTAAATATTGTCGAAGAGATGGCAAGTATGATTACCACCCAGAGGGCCTACGAAATAAATTCCAAATCGATTCAGACTTCCGACGAAATGATGCAAACCACAAATAACCTTGTCTAGGGCTGAAAAAATGAAATTCATCGCCATTATACTATTTATATTTTGTTCCACCACCCAGGTGGCGGACGCTTTGGAAATCACTTTTCAAAAACAGGCATCGGTGAAAAAGAACATTATCACCCTCGGGGACGTCGCCACCTTCGATGAACAATCCTCCCTCGCTACGGCCCTGGCCAGCCGAACCGTGGGGCAGTCTCCATCCCCCGGTAAAACAATACGTATCCGCTCACTAGGTATCAAACATTATCTGCAGGCCACTCAATCCCTGCCAGAGGACATCACCTGGAGCGGTTCCGCCTCGGTGGTACTCAAACGCCTGGGTATTGTAATTGATCCGGATAAAGTTTTAAAAATTATCGCCGGATTTATCAAAAAAAATAAAGACGAACTTCCCAGGGCCGATATTACCTTTATCCCCTCTGCCCTGCCCCTGCCCTTCACATTACCGGCGGGAAAACTCAGCTGCGATGTTATCCCCTCACGGCCTGGTATAATTGGCAGTAGCAGATTTTCTATTATTTTCCGCATCGACGATAGGGTTGTTAAAAATATGTCGGTCAGGGGAAAAATCCAGGCCATCGCCCGTGTCGTTGTCGCCGCAAAATCTCTGCGCAGGGGTACCATTCTTGCACACGAACATATTAAAATGGCGCGTTTGAATATCAGTGGTATCACCGCCCCAGGTATACACCGTGAAGATTTTTTAGGGAAAAAACTGACCAGGACCATAAGGGCAGGTGCCCCGATTCTATCCTCCATGGTCAAAGCATTACCGGTTATCAGACATGGCGAACGTGTTAAAATCGTCATAAGAACCGGCTCAATGCAGCTCAGCGCAACGGGGCTTGCCTATGGTGACGGCCAAATAAATCAAATGATCCGCGTACAAAATCTAGGCTCGCATAAAATGATATACTGCCGAGTAGCAGCACCGGGACTAGTGGAGGTAATTCTCTAAAATGAAAAATATTATTCTCGCCCTGACAACGATTATTGCCCTCTCCGCCTGTGCCAAACCGGACAATCAACTTATACCTATCCATGAACCGTTGGAGGAGATACAGCCATCACTGGCGACCCCAAAAGAAGCGGGTTCTCTCTGGCAGAAAAACAGACATTCCATGTTCTCCGACCGGAAGGCCATGGCCATCGGTGATATTGTCACGGTCATTATCTCTGAAAAAGCCAGCGCCTCAAAACAGGCCAAAACCTCAACGGCAAGATCCTCCAATATGACGGCTTCAATTCCCCATCTTTTTGGATTGGAAAACGACCCCATTTGGTCCGGCTATAATCCCATCGACCTCACCAACCTGGTTCAGGCCGATTTCAAAAACGGTTTTGAAGGTAATGGTACGACAACAAGAAAAGAGGATCTCACCGCGTCCCTCACCACTCAGGTAGTTGGCCGATACGCCAACGGACAATTGAAAATCAGGGGTGGAAAAGAAGTGATGGTCAATAACGAAGTTCAGATAATCTACCTGACGGGCATTATCAGGCCGGTGGATATAACTGCGGCAAACACGATAAATTCCTCAAAAATACTAAATGCGCGCATCAGTTATACGGGTAAAGGTGCCATTACCGATAAGCAAAGCCCCGGCTGGGCAATGCGTGTCCTTGATTATGTTTGGCCGTTTTAAAATTATTTATATGCAAGTGCCTTCACTCTTGA
Organism: uncultured Desulfopila sp.; assembly: GCA_964594945.1. GTDB lineage: Bacteria > Desulfobacterota > Desulfobulbia > Desulfobulbales > Desulfocapsaceae > Desulforhopalus_A. The sequence continues at coordinate 14,706 of CAZQOD010000021.1, read as the reverse complement.
ATCGCTTTCATTGTTCGTTGTGGCTGCGGCCTGAGAATTTGGTTCGGCCATGCTGAATACTGAATCCTACAAGCACAAGTGCAAAAACATATTTAATAGCATTAAATTAATCTCTTATCTGATTATTAATGCCTTACTCCGTAAAAGCTGTAATAAAAAACAAGGCACTTACTTGCAGCTTGTCTGCGTTAACAAATAAATACAATTACAGTTTTGGTGACTGACATGGGTAAATTCATATCGATCCTCTGTTCATTATTCTTTCTGCTGCTTACTACGCAAACAAATTTAGAGGCAGCCAGGATAAAGGATCTTGCTCAAATTCACGGGGTAAGAGATAACCAGCTCCTGGGTTATGGTCTTATCACGGGCTTAAACGGTACGGGTGACGATATGAAAAAATCCGTTTTCACCCTCCAGGCCATCTACAATATGATGACCAGGCAAGGCATAACCATCGATCCCGCCACGATAAAGGATATCAAGATAAAAAATGTTGCAGCTGTCATGGTAACGGCGGTCCTGCCACCCTTTGTCCAGTCGGGAACAACCATTGATATACAGGTCTCCTCCATGGGAGATGCAAAGAGCCTGGCCGGGGGAACACTGTTGATGACACCGCTCCTAGGCCCTGACGGCAATGTTTACGCAGTGGCCCAGGGCTCCCTGTCCATCGGCGCCTTTTCCTTTGGCGGCAAGGCCGCCCAGGCCCAGAAAAACCATCCGACCGTCGGACGTATTTCCGGGGGAGCAATTGTTGAAAGCAGCGTACCCGTCACCTTGGGAGACAATGGCATGCTCGAATTCCAACTGAGGGATGCCGATTTCACCACCGCCAATAATATGTCTAAAGTCATCAACGAAAAGTTTGGTCCGAACACCGCTTTTGCCGACTCTTCCGGCACTGTTCAAGTCATTATTCCACCGGTCTACAGGAAGAAACTGGTTAATTTCATTGCCAACGTTGAAGTTCTGGAAGTACAGGTGGATTCCCCGGCCAAGGTAGTGGTCAACGAACGCACCGGAACCATCGTCATGGGCAAGGATGTTCGATTATCAACGGTGGCCGTTTCCCACGGCAATCTAAGCCTTATTATCCGTGAAGACAGCGACGTATCCCAGCCAAATCCCCTTTCGGACGGGCAAACCGTCATTGCCCCCCGAACCAATATTTCCGTTGTTGAGGAGGAGGGGCAGTTGGTTCTCATCGATATGGACAAGGGTGTATCAATAGGTGAAATTGCCAACGCCCTCAATGCCATCGGTGCCACTCCCCGTGACTTAATAGCCATATTTCAAGCCATCAAGGCCTCCGGTTCTCTACACGGTGAACTCATAATATTATAGGGTTAAGCTATGGATATATCGATTGATTCCAGAATACAGCAAAGCCACGCAACACACAACACCACCAACAAAAAAGATCGGCAGCTTAAATCGTTACGCAAATCGAGTCAGGATTTTGAAACCCTCCTAGTCTCAACGATGTTTAAGGCGATGCGTAAATCCGTGCCCGACGGCGGCCTACTCAAAAAGGATTCGGCCACGGAAATGTTCCAGGAAATGCTCGATATGGAAACGGCCAAGGCCGCAACGGAAAAAAACTCCATCGGTATTGCAGATGCTATTTATACACAAATGTCAAAACTCCTGACCGGGGGAAAATAATCTCGTCGCCCGCCTCATATTCACCCCCCGTTCCCTCCGCAACAGGAAAATTCACCGCATTCCTAAAGATTTCATTGCACCGTACCGATAACGTAGACAAGAATCGGTTTTACAGACATCCAAAAGTGCAGGGAAGCACAAAGATTACAGCATGGAGGCAGACATGATTGAAACAAACGCTACAAAAACTAATTTTTCAACAGCACAAGTTAATAAAAAATTAATAGACAATACTTTTGTCCCATATAAAAAAGTCGGACAGAGCATGATAACTGAAAAAAGTGGCCGCTGTTCGGACAGTGTCAGCCTGGGTTGTGAAATACAATCGACTCCCACCTATAACCAATCACTGGTTGAATCCAAAGCGGATGGTTATAACCTCCTGCGCGGATTGGTACTGAATATTTTCAAGACCCAGGGTCTGGACACAAAAATTGCCACGGGCGACACGGAGGTCGACATCAACACGTTGAGCCAGGCAGATGCGCAGGATTTAATTGCGGACGACGGCTATTTCGGGGTAAAAAAGACCTCAGAGAGAATTTTTGATTTTGCAGTGAGCATTGCGGGTAACGATCCGTCCAAGATTGACGCGGTACGGGAAGGTATAAAAAAAGGTTTTCAGGACGCGTATGACGCTTTTGGCGGATGGCTTCCCGATATCTCCTACGACACCTATGATGCGGTTATTGCAAAATTGGATGACTGGACTGGTGGTAACAACAGCCCACAACAGATAAGCTAGGTGAAGCCATGAGTGTAAAATTTTTAGGAATCGGCAGCCCGGGACAAATCGGAAATCTGAAAAAGACACAAAAGCCGCAGGGCAGCGACAAGACAAAGGGTGGAGGAGAAGACACCGTTCAATTTTCTTCGGTTCTGCAGGATGTACACAAGGCACAGAGCGCAGACGAAGGAAAAAGCGCGGAACGGGCCCAGCGGATCCAGGAATTAAAAGCCCAGATCAAAGAGGGTTCCTACGAGCCGGATCTACGCAAGGTCTCCTCCTCACTCTTACAATTCCTGGTGGAGGGCAAATAGAATGGAGCCCGGAACCACACACGAATATTTACTGCGCCTCCGTGATATTATTTTAGAAGAACGGGCCTGCGCCAAAGCCCTCGACATGGATGGAATGGCGGCGGCTATGAACGCCAAAGAAGATATCGTAAAGGTTCTGGCCCACGTACAGGTGATAGACGAAAGGGATAACGAAATCGCCGCACAGATACGCGAGGAAAATCGCAGAAACGCCTTCCTTTTCAAGGCCACCCTTAACTGGATTAAAGAAACAATGGAATTTTTCGGTCAAAAAACAGTCACCTCCACCTATTCTCCAGACGCTTATAAAATTGCTTCCAGGGTGAATGGGCGATTACTATCGGGGAAAATCTGATATGGCAGGTCTCTTCAACGCACTCAATTCGGCCAGAACATCTCTTGAAGTAAATCAAAAGTCAATTGAGATCGTCGGCAACAATATCTCAAATGTCAATACCAAGGGCTATTCCCGACAAAAGGCCGAATTCGAAACATATCCAGCCATGAATTTCGGCGATTTTTTCATCGGCCAGGGTGTCAGGATCACCGATGTAAAACGGGAACATGACGTATTCATTGACCACCAGATAAAGCAGAAAACCGTTGACCTGGGATTCCAAGACTCCCTTACCAGACCCCTTTCCGAACTCGAAAGAGTTTTCAATATTACCGAAAATAATCTTTCCACCGATATTGATAAATTTTTCGATTCACTCCAGGAACTCTCGGCAAATCCCAGCGATCTTGTTCAGCGCAACAATGTAATCTTGCAGGGAAACGTCCTTGCCACAAGTTTTAATAATACGGTAAATGAGCTAAATTCCATAAAAGAAAATATTAACGACACCATCCTCTCCAAACTGGATGCGATAAATTCACAAATAAAAGAGATAGCCGACCTAAACGATAGAATATACTCCATTGAGATACAGGGGCAGACGGCAAACAGCGCCCGGGACCAGAGAAGTATTGTCGCCCAATCCCTCGCCAAAAGCCTTGGGGCACAATCCTATGAAGACTCCAAGGGCATGCTTTCCGTACAGTTACCCGGTGGTCTACCCCTGGTCCAGGGCAATATGCCCATGTCCATCAGCGCCGATGTTGTGGGCACCAACCTGACACTTAAACTCCACGCAGGCGGTATTGTCAGGGATATGGGAGCAAATAATATGGGTGGTGAATTTAAAGGTCTGGTCGATATCCGTGACACGTTTATTCCGGCCCTAAACGAAGATCTGGATAAACTCGCCTACGAACTCAGCAGCCAGGTTAATATCCAGCACCAGGCCGGTGGAGGTCTGGATTCAAGCACCGGTAACCTGTTTTTCAATGTCCCTCCAAACTACGTGGCCTCTCCCCCCGGTCCTCCCCCGACGGCGGCTCAATATCTTGACGCAGCCAGAGAGATTCACGTGGTTATCAATGACCCCAGAAAAATTGCCGCCGGAGCAGCTCCGGACCCCGGCCCTCCGGTCGGCACAGTGGCGCCGGGGGATAACAGAAACGCTCTTATTCTCTCCAATATCGGCGACAATTATCTCATAGGCGGTACCGATAATTTCAACTCTCTTTTTGGTAAAATTGCAGCAAAAGTCGGCGTAGAAAGCAACCAGAATCAACTGTCATTAAAAGGTGCCGAAGACGCGCTCAACCAACTCGAAAACTTCCGAGACGGACTCGTCGGCGTCTCCCTTGAAGAGGAGATGATCAATCTTATCCAGTTCCAGAGAGGTTTCCAGTCATCGGCAAAATTTCTGTCAACCGTGGATGAAATGATGTCCACGGTAATGGGAATTAAAAAATAGCAGAACCACGGATCGAGTATATTATGAAAGTAACTGACAGTTCAACATACCGGTTAATGCAGACCAACCTCGATAGAATCACCAACGATTTACTTATCCTTCGCAACCAGGGCACAACCGGCTTAAGGCTCAATAAGCCATCCGATGACCCGGGCGCCATTCGACCTGTCCTCACCACCAGATCACAACTTCAGCAAAACTCAAGATATCTGGAAACCATGGGCCAGGCCGGTGATATAATGGCCGCCACAGACAGTCATTTAAACCAGGTTGAGAACGTTCTGGTAAGAGTCAAGGAAATTGCGATCAACGCCGTCAACAGCAGCTTAAGCCAGGAAGATCTGGCCACGCTCGGCGACGAAATTGGTGAAATGAAAAAGGAGTTGCTTAGTTCCGCCAACGCCGTGGTGGACGGCAAGTACATATTTGCGGGTTTTAAAGAAAACACCAAGCCGTTCATAGAAAATCCGGCCTATGACCCCGCACTTTACGATGTTAATGATATAACCACCTGGCCATACCTTTACAACGGCGATTACAATACCACCAAACTGGAAATAACCCCCGGTGAATTCCTGGAAGTAAACCTCACCGGTAATGATATATTTATGGGCATCACCAACGAAATTGCCGCAACCGGCTCCGCTAACCCATACCAGGGTGAATCGGTTACATCCGGCCCGCTGCACGTTGGTACCCCCGGCAACGACATCACCATTACCGCCGGCACCAATCCGCCGGTTACCATTTCCGGCGGCACCGACCTCACCGACCCCGTCGGCGAAAACAACTATGCGGCCAAAGTGGCAGGCCTTTTCAGTCAGGCCGGCACAGGGCTGGTGGCGACAACCAACTCGGCACAAATTGATCTTGGCCCCCTGACCCTGACAAATTTTGTGGATAACGAAGATACGTACGCGTTAAATATTACCGCCGCCGGTACTTCGGTTTCCGTAACACTTGACGGGCCATCCGCCAACTACGATTTTACCCTGGCCGGTATGGCCTCCGCCCTGGCCAACAGCGGAGGAGCCACGGAGCTCACCGCCACAAGTGGAACCCTGGCCAATGGCGTCCATTACGATATTTCCAGCGGCTCACTACTACTCACCGGCCCCGGCGACGGCTCTGAAATAGAACTCGACGAGACCATCACCGATACCGTTGTCACCGGCACCGTTCCCTCCGGGGGAATCAACGGCGGAGACCAAACCGTCTACGGAACAATTAATGTAGCGCCGAACTCTCCAACTGACGTAACACTAGCCGGTACAGGGCTTGCCAGCGTTGGTCTTACGGCAAATACGCTCAATGGTTCAGCGGGCAGGATTGATCTTTTCACCATTCTAACCCGTACGGAAGAGGCGGTCCGTGCCGGTAATGTTGATGATGTCAACGGAGCCGGCGGATCCATACAGGCCCAGATTGCCAACCTTGAGATCGGTGCAAATCAGCACCGCGGTCTCAGGAGCAGCCTAGGGGCCAGGGCAAGACGCGTCGACACCGCCAAATCCCATCAATCAGATGCCAAAATCGATCTCAAGCAAATACTGTCACGCTATCAAGATGCTGATATGATAGAAGTGTTTAACGATATCATCCAGAAAGAAAATGCCTTTAAAGCGGCGCTCAATATTTCGGCCAAGGTATCCGATATTTCAATTTTGGATTATTTTTAGACCATGTCCGAACAACATGGGACAAGATAACAGACTAAAACAGCTGTTTTTCTCCTGTCCTCCAGGTTTTCTGTATGCTATACTTGTTTATAATCCGTGTTTCTTACAAACATTCTTATTAATGTGTTCAATGTGGTGGTTTCACAACTAACGCCGGAAATGACCGGTAAACCGGTATAAGTGCCTTGTTGCTGTTACTAACATCCGGGTTTTTATAGTCTATTATTTCTTGTTTTTTATTACAGCTTTTACGGAATAAGGCACTAAAAATATTGCAACAACGGTACTGTTTATCTTGTGAATGAGCAACAGGAGAAATCGACGCGACCCGCTTTAAAACAACAGCGTCGCCCATTGCAAGCGGACATACACTGTGCGGAGTAAACAATGTTGGTGTTAACCAGGAAAATTGGCGAAGGTATACTCATCGGCGATGATATAACGATTAAAATCATCGAAAGCAAAGGCGGGGCTGTTCGTATCGGCATCGATGCCCCCCATAGTAAAAAAGTATATCGACAGGAGATATACGACCGTATAGTTGAGGAAAACCGTAAAGCCGCCCAGTGGGACGTGACCGATCTCGACTCCCTCAGCGTTAACCTTTCTACCGAGAAAAATAACAATGAAAAAGATTAATACACGATTTGGTGAAATTGAATATGACCCCGCCAATCTCCTCTGTTTTCCCGCGGGACTGATCGGCTTCCCCCTGCTCCATGATTTCGTCGTTATGCCCAACAAAAAAGAAGGTCCGTTATTCTGGATACAGAGTGTGGACGACCCGGCGATAGCTTTCGTACTCACCGATCCCAGTAATTTTTTTCCGGACTACCAGCTGGCGCCGGACGATTCGGAACGAACCATGTTACATATAGATAAGGATGACAACTGTTTTGTCCTCTCCGTCGTCACCGTACCGCCGGATCAGAAAATTACCATAAACCTTGCCGCCCCTATTCTTTTTGCCCCAAAATCAAACAGGGCCATCCAGATCATTCTAGAAAACAGCACATACGCGTCCAAAACACCGTTGCCGAGTAATTAGTACCCGTCCTTCAGCGTCATGATAACTTACTGATTCGGCAGCACTATTTTTTTATCATGCGGTAAAGTGCAAGTAGTATAACGGCACCACCGATGGCCAGCACCAGGCTTCCAATATTCAGGCCCGTAACCCCTCCAAACTCCTGTGTTGATCCTATACAACCACCGACAAAACCACCCGCAATACCTATTAAAATAGTAATAACGATTCCCCCGGGGTCTTTTCCCGGCATGATGAATTTTGCCAACAAACCTGCAATCAAGCCCATTATGATCCAAGAGAGGATTCCCATTTTCAACCTCCATTGTTGAGTCAATAATCAATCACATTAACCTAAGGCAGACAAGCTGCAAGTAAGTGCCTTGTTTCTGTCATGAACCCGTTAAATTGAACATTACCTTTATTTTCTTGTTTTTCATTACAGGTTTTATAGAGTAAGGCACTAAATTTTACTATCGACGAAAGCCTGCGCCGCCGATAGGAAATATTTTAGCCACCCTGGTAGATAACTTTCGTCGTTTCCGCATCAAAAATATGTAATTGTTCAAGGTTAAAACCAATATTTATTTTTTCTCCACTTTTTATAAGCCTGCGCCCCTCGCACCGCGCTACAAATGTTACCCCGTTCACATCCACATGTAGATGATTTTCATTGCCCAGGGGTTCAATCACTTTTACTGTTGCCGGAAAGACCCAATTGGGGTTATCACTGTCTTGAGCTATGGAAATTTCCTCAGTGCGTATCCCCATGACCACACCCTGTCCACTCCTGATCTCTGAACCGGCAAGGGGAGGGATGGGTATCTGCAGACCACCGTTGAAAGAGAGAAAATATCCGTTATTGTCACCCTTAACAATGCAAGGGACAAGATTCATGGGCGGCGTACCGATAAAACCGGCAACAAAGATATTTTCCGGTTTTAAAAAGAGCTCCAGGGGTGTTCCGACCTGTTCAATATAACCATCTTTTAGAACTACTATCCTGTCCGCAAGGGTCATTGCCTCCACCTGGTCATGGGTCACGTAGACCATTGTCGACTGCACCCTCTGATGGAGCATCTTAATCTCCGCCCTCATCTGAATACGTAATTTTGCATCTAGGTTTGACAAAGGTTCATCAAAGAGAAATACAGCCGGTTTTCTCACCATGGCCCTGCCCATGGCAACCCTTTGACGCTGCCCCCCAGACAGTTCATGTGGTCTTCTCTGCAACAAATCCTCCAGGCCTAATATATCGGCAACTTCCCGAACCCGTTGCAAAATCTCCTCCTTTGATGTTTTCAGCTGTTTGAGACCAAAGGCCATATTATCGTAAACACTCATATGGGGATAGAGTGCGTAATTTTGAAAGACCATAGCCAGGCCACGATCTTTTGGCGCCAGGTCGTTTATTATCTGATCATCAATTAAGATTGTGCCCTCGGATATTGCCTCCAGCCCTGCAACCATGCGTAAAAGAGTTGATTTACCACAGCCGGAAGGGCCGACGAGAACAAGAAATTCCTTATCCCTGATTTCAAGGTTTATTCCGTGTACTACCTCGATTTTACCATATCTTTTCACAACATTGTCAAATTTTAGTACCGTCATTATTGAGGTCACCTTCTGATAGGATTATCTTTTTCTCCACGGGAAAACAGCTGTTCTCAAAAAACAATATATCAGCGGAGAGTACAACAGTTTTTTCAATGAAATTTTACCACCACCATATATGGTTGATATCTCAATGTCTCGTTCCTCGCTTATCGGATGATAAATTTACAACTACAGCATATAGTTAGGAAGCATCGCGCAGACTGCAATATAGCCGTTTATGGTGGACACTAACTTGACACACAGTTTATTAGCTACTATTTCACATAAAGGTATGCTATATTTTCCAGTTCACGGTACAACCAAAATATCGTAATCGCCAAGTTCACCGGATATGTTAACAGCCGGTAGCACTGGGGTATAACAACGCCTCAACATGTTAATAACATATCAGGTTCAGTAACATTGTCGATCACGAGTGGTCAAATTTTGGTACCGTTTATTACAGCAGAAGAGTTATTTAAGATTCCTAATCCAGGAGGAAACACCATGAAATTTAACCGTTTGCTTGTGAGTATCACAGTGGGAATATGTCTTGCGTTCCCTGCGGCCGTACTGGCAAAACCTGTTACCATTAACTGGTGGCATGCCATGAGAAGCGCCAGGGGTAAGGTGGTTGATACAATGATCAAAAAGTTCAATGAGTCTCAATCGGAATATGTGGTTGTCGGCACCAACAAGGGCAACTACGATGAGGTTATGAACGCCGGTGTCGCAGCATTTAGAGCCAAGAAACAACCTCATATCCTTCAGGTTTTTGAAGTGGGCACACAGACCATGATGCAGTCGGGTGCGATTTATCCCGTATATAAACTCATGGCCGATAACGGTTATAAGATCGACTGGTCGAATTACCTCCAAGCGGTTCTTTCCTACTATATGGATGCAGACGGGAACCTGATGTCCATGCCTTTTAACTCATCCACGCCGATCATGTATTACAATGTCAGCATGTTTGAAAAGGCCGGCATCAAACCCTTATCAAAGACGGAACCGATAACCTGGGACCAGCTCGGCGAAATAACAAAAAAAATCGTCAGTGACAAAATAGCCCCAGCCGGAATGGTAACCGCTTGGCAATCATGGGTACAGATCGAAAATTACAGCGCTATTCATAATGTTGCATTTGCCAGCAAAGCGAATGGTTATGAAGGCCTTGACTGCGAGCTGCAGATCAATAATCCTCTCGTTGTCAGTCATATTGAGCGGCTGAAAAAATGGACTGAAGATAAACGTTTTATGTACGGCGGCCAGAAATATCAAGGACCCAAAGCCGAATTTATAGCACAGCATGTAGCTGTGTATATGGATTCCGTCAGCGGCATTGCCAAACTAAAAAAAGCAGTTAAAAATTTCAAATGGGATGCAGCCCCCTTACCCGTTGAAGCGTCAATGAAAAACCCTCAAAACAGCATTATCGGCGGCGCATCTCTCTGGGTTCTCAAGGGACACAGCAAAAAAGAATACAAAGGCGTTGCCGCATTTTTAAAATTTTTATCCAGCAACGAAATGCAAAGCTACTGGCATAAAGAAACCGGGTATTTCCCCATTACGCTCAATGCATATAACGATTTAAAATCCAAGGGATATTATAAGAAAAACCCACTGCAGACCGTGGGTATTGATCAACTTAACCGTGCCAAACCTACCAAGATTTCAAGGGGTCTACGTTTGGGATATTTCGTACAGATCAGAAATATCATTAACGAAGAACTCGAACTCGTATGGAACGGCAAGAAAACCCCAAAGGAGGCTCTTGACAGCGCCGTTACCAGGAGCAATATTCAACTGAGAACTTTTGAGAAGACCTACAAAAAGTAGGTATATTCAGGCAGGAGCTTCCGTTTCTTTTGCGGAAGCTTCCGCTTTTTTTGATTTAACATGATTAAACGGTCAACTTTTAAATCGTCATACCTGCCCTATCTCCTGATCCTGCCCCAGGTTATTATTACATTAACCTTTTTTTACTGGCCGGCATTTCAAGGATTGACGCAATCCTTTTTACTCAGTGACCCGTTCGGCCAGAGCAGCAAATTTGTCTGGTTCTATAACTACCTGGAAATCTTTAGGGACCCGCTCTACCTGAAGTCTGTTATGACGACATTTATCTTCAGTATTGCGGTGGCCACCGTATCGATCACCATGGGTTTATTTATTGCCACAATGGCCAATCGTGCCCTTAAGGCAACAGCCCTGGTCAGAACCCTGTTGATCTGGCCATACGCCGTCGCCCCCGCAATCTCCGGTATACTCTGGCTCTTTCTCCTCCATCCTTCCTATGGTATAGTTGCCCTGGCAATTAATAAGTGGTTGGGAATGAGTTGGAATCCGGTTCTCAACGGCAACGATGCCATGGTCATGATAACCATGGCCAGTGCCTGGAAACAGATAAGCTATAATTTCGTCTTTTTTATGGCTGGATTACAGGCAATCCCCAAATCGCTTATTGAAGCGGCTGCAATCGACGGGGCAAGTCCTTTAAAAAGATTCTGGGCCATTACCTTCCCGCTGCTGTCCCCCACCTTCTTTTTTCTCTCCGTCATGAATATCATCTACTCCTTTTTTGAAACGTTCGGAGTAATTCATACCGTGACCCAAGGGGGGCCGGGCGGCTCAACAAATATTCTTGTTTATAAAGTCTATCAGGACGGTTTTGTTGGCCTTAATATGGGTTCCTCTTCAGCCCAATCAGTCGTTTTAATGAGCCTGATTATAATAATCACCATCCTGCAGTTTAAATATGTTGAGAAAAAAGTCCAATACAGTGGATAACCATTATGGTTGAAAAGACGCCGATACTCGATACTTTTACCTACGTTTTTTTGATAATCGGAATCCTTATTGTCGGATTTCCCATTATTTACAGCCTTATTGCGGCAACGCTTCCGCTTGATGACGTTTCAAAAGTACCCATCCCCCTTATCCCCGGAGATCAACTTCTGGTAAATGTGCGGGATGCATGGACACGGGGAAATCTTGGTAACCAGATTTTTAACTCTTTTATCATGGCAACCGGTATTACCATCGGTAAAATAACCGTCTCCATCTTCGGGGCTTTTTCCATCGTCTACTTTAATTATCGTCTTCGCGTACTCGCCTTTGCCTCTGTATTCTGCACCCTGATGTTGCCGGTGGAAGTGCGTATTATGCCCACCTATGAGGTGGCAGCCAACGTCCTTGGCCCCCTGCAATCTCTTTGGGATACTCTGCATTTAAACGGCTTGGTTTCCTGGTTTACCGGTCATGATTTTGAAATGAGCCTGAACTGGTCCCTGCTCGACAGCTATACCGGCCTAATTATGCCGCTTATCGCATCGGCTACATGTACCTTCTTATTTCGCCAATTTTTTCTAACCGTACCGGAAGAACTGTGCGAAGCTGCAAAAATGGACGGTGCCAGCCCCATGACTTTTTTCAGGAAAATACTTTTCCCCCTGTCCAAGACCAATATTGCGGCCCTAATTGTAATCGAGTTTGTTTACGGATATAATCAGTACCTCTGGCCACTCCTTATTACCACCGATCCACATATGACAACGGCTGTAATCGGCTTACAGGATCTCATTCCCCAGGCCGATGACTTACCCGAGTGGAATGTGGCCCTTGCGGGCGCCTTAATGGTTATGCTCCCGCCCGTTCTGGTCGTCCTATCCATGCAACGCTGGTTCGTAAAAGGGCTTATAGAAAAAGAGAAATAGAGAGCCACCACATTGCCCCATCATCACCAAAAACAGCAAAAACCGTTATCAAAATAATGCGCCCCATTACAACTCTTTCAAAAAAACAATGTATAGCCGTTAAATATCTTCTCACCGATATTGATGATACCCTGACCCACGCCGGTAAAATTCCCGCCTGCGCCTTTCAGGCCCTTGAAAACCTACATAACGCCGGTATCAAAATAATCCCCATAACCGGACGACCAGCCGGATGGTGTGACCTGATCGCCCGCATGTGGCCGGTGGACGGCATTATAGGAGAAAACGGGGCCCTCTATTTTTCCTATGACCAGAACAGCAAAAAAATGCTCCGCAGGTACTGCAAAGACGAAAAAAAAAGAAGAGAGGACATGGTTAAACTCGCAACGATTCGCGAGGAAATTCTAAAAAAAGTCCCGGGGTGTGCGGTTTCGGCGGATCAGCATTACAGGGAGGCCGACCTTGCAATAGATTTTTGCGAAGACGTTGCCCCACTTTCCCAAAGGGATATCATAAAAATTGTAAGTGTTTTTAAAGACCACGGGGCCAATGCCAAGATAAGTTCCATCCATGTTAACGGCTGGTTCGGCTCATACGATAAACTATACATGACCAAAATATTCTTCCATGATATCTACAACCTTAACCTGGATGGCATATTAAACAAGACGCTCTACGCGGGAGACTCTCCAAACGATGAACCGATGTTTGCCTATTTCCCTAATTCCGTCGCAGTAGCTAATATTTTGAAATTCAAAGATATATTAACCCATAAACCGGCCCTAATAACCGCAGGAGAGGGAGGGCACGGCTTTACCCAGTTGGCTAACCATCTCCTCAGTTTCCTGTCACCATAACCTGCAATCTTATTTAGACTGAAGTTTTTCAGTATGTCTCCTGCAACAGATTTACGAGTAACCAGCATGGTTGATAATTGGCAATAATGGGCGAAAAATTATCAAAAACAAACTGACTAAAGATTTAAAGATTTCCTTTCACTTGATAATACAAAGAATATTTTTCATCAATTATAGTTAAGTTCTCATCTATGACTCTAATTTGTGTATCCCATTCGTCTTGCCGCATTCCATTAAAATTTGTAACATCGACTCTTCTCGTTATTAGCCACGGATACTTCTTAAGAAGTCGACCTGCTTCATTGCACGGTTTCAACCTCGGATCATCTATGCAATCTATCATATTTTCTTTTGCTTTATTGGTGATATATAGCAAATCTTCTGCCTCTACAGAATACATTGACCTGGGTGAATTCATTGATGAGCAGGAAGATAAAAACAGTATTAAAAAAGGAAAAATTAAAATATGTTTCATAACAAATACACCGTAATTGAGTTTTATTGTTTTATTAACAACCAATCTTATTAATGCCTTCATATGAAAGTGCCTACAATCTTAATGCACCGCCATATCCTGTTGGAAAACAATAGCACAACTACTGTTATTTGCTGCGACATAACGGGCAGGCTAGCCGGAAATGAGATTAATCAAAGATACTAACGCAGACAAACTGCAAGTAAGTTCCTTGTTTCTTTTATGAACCCGTTAAGTTGAACATTACCTTTATTTTCTTGTTTTTTTTACAGGTTTTATGGAGCAAGGCACTAAAGCTACAGATCCCCTTCTCTGGCGTAGACTCTTTAAATAATACCTGGACAATATCAGACAATTTCCGTCAGGGTTTGGAGATATGATGATACAAAATATTTGTCGGAGTCGGCATGATCGGCCCGGCGGAGCATAAAAACTGGAGCGGGATACCAGATTCGAACTGGCGACCTTCAGCTTGGGAAGCTAACACTCTACCACTGAGTTAATCCCGCTCATTCTTCGGCAATATAAACCCGCTCACACCCTTTGTCAAAACTTTTCCTGATTCCCCGTGAAACTCAGCCAAATTGAGGATGTGCCTGCTTTATCAGGCTGGCCTCCGGTCAAAAATCAGTGGAAATTCAAATTGATAAGGAATTCAAATAAACAGCTGAGAGTTTGAGTTTTTAATAGGTAAAGTGTAATTTTTGAAACACGCCTGATGAAGCAACCACATCCCCAGGCTCAGAAGGTTTGGCCGCTCCTGTCCATACCAGCACCCGGCAGTACAATTGTAAACTCGGAACCGATCCGGGCGAAGGAGGACAAAACGTTGCCGGAACGGT
>CAZQOD010000020.1:29825-33112 GCA_964594945.1 uncultured Desulfopila sp. | reverse complement strand
TATATCTCGATGTCTCGTTCCTCGCTTTATCGGATGTCTCGTTCCTCGCTTTATCTCTCTCCATGATTTTCAAATAATTTAACGATTCAATCATCGAAAATTTTTACATGTTATGCGTGCAGGATTTAGGTATTATAGAGTATAAGGATCCGATATTTACATATACAGCCAGAATAAAGGAAAACAAGGATGATTTTGCTATTAACACCTACCCTGCAGTATAGTTTAATAAAACCTGAATTTTACAATCGCCAAATTCGGGATATACGCTCACCTGCCGGAAATATGGGGCATCAATAATGTGACGTATAAGAATACGCTCAACCTATTGATAATGAAACATATTCAGAGTAACTGTCAATCCCGAAGGACGAAGAATATCAGAAAACAAGGTTTAAATTAATTACATTGAATATGGGATTTTTCCCATATGCCGATTGCGAGATTTAGGTAAAGCTATAACAGATGATAGATTGCGACCCAGTTCACAACAACAAAAACAGCCATAAAAAAAAACCGTGTTTTAAACTAAAAAGCACAAAACTACTTTTCTGCGGCCTGTTTATTTTTTTATCCCTTGCAGCATTTGCAATAATGCTGACGCTGGGCGGATGCAAAGACAAAAAGGACAAAGAACAAAAGATATCATATAGTTGTACCAACTGCCATACAATGCGGCTCGACAAAAATCACAACACTCTCTCCTGCACCACATGCCACGCCGGCGGTATCAATGTTCCCGACAAAGAACAAGCCCATCTTAACCTCATTGCCGAACCGGCGCTCCCCCGCCATATTAATAAAACATGCGGCCCATGCCATACAAAAATAAGCAAACAGATTACCACCTCCCTACATTACAGCCTTAAAAAAAGTACCAACCTTTTTAGAAAAGCATTCGGCGCCACCGAGCCGCTGCAAACATTTCTAAACACACCGCAAGTGGTCCCACCGCATTCAATCCTTGACCTGGCCGATGATCTTCTCCACCGCAGATGTTTTAACTGTCATCCATTCAATCATGGCGATGATTACCCCTTAACCGGCCATGGTACCGGCTGCGGATCCTGCCATCTACATTTTGTGGAAGGATCACTTGTAAACCATAATTTCCAAAAACCACACGACGACCAATGTTTTTCCTGCCACTACGGTAATTACGTCGGTTTTGACTACTATGGCCGATTTGAACATGATCTCAATACGGAATACAGGACACCCTACACAACTAAAGATAAGTTCTTTCGTCCCTACGGCATTGAATTCCATCAACTACGACCTGATATTCACCACTTAAAAGGATTATGGTGTATCGATTGCCATTCCGGCACCGAGCTCATGTCATCCGATGGTGCCAAGATATCTTGTGAGAGCTGTCACGTAGAGACGGAACTCATCTCCACCCTCCCCAGGGGCGTTAAAAAAATTGCTGATCACTATATTTTCCACGCTGTCGATGGCAGGGATCACCCTCTTCCCACCCTGCGTCATCCTGCTCACTTTACCTACCAGGGACAGGTTACCTGCCAGGCATGTCACGCCCAATGGACATTTAATGATCTTGGCAAACACTATATTCGTTACGATAATGATGGTTATGACACATGGGACGCCCTCACCACTCAAGGAAATTTTACAGTTCAATCCATTCTTGAAAATAATCTGGATTTCGATAAAGATGAAATCCCTCCTGAAATGGATGACAAACTATCGGGTAAAATAGGCATCGGTATCTGGTTGAAAAGCTATTCACAGAGACGTTGGGGAGATATCAAACTGGGTCGTGACCGAAAAGGCCGAATAACCACCCTCCGCCCCATGTTGGACTATTACCTGTCCTGGGTCGACGAGGACGATATCGTGCGTTTTTCTTCCCAGGAATCCCGTGCTGATAACAACGGATATCAGCCATATACACCCCATACCACTGGCGCCGCGGGAATATTTTATCAACAGCGCATCCGGCGCTACCTAAAAACTGAAAACCAAGTGCTCAAGCAATAAAAATATTATCCATGCGATTTTTATCTATTATAGCGTCAAGAAGAGATATTTTAAAAAGGATGATACCGTACCAATGCTCTTCCTCGTTCATCGCCTGGTGCATACCGTTTTTTTTCTGCGCCGTCGTTATGTTTTATATTGATTGCAAAACAGTTACAGCTGCAAAAATACCCAATACACAGGCAGCCTATATCATAAATAATAAGAAATATTTCCCAATCCCCAGTGCCCACGGGTATCAGGAAGTGGGACTTGCCTCCTGGTATGGGCGCGATTTCCATGGCCGATATACATCAAACGGTGAAATTTACAATATGTTTAAAATGACGGCAGCCCATAAAACTCTACCGATGAATACAATACTCCTTGTGAAAAACCTTGAGAACGGGAAAAAATCGGTGGTCAGAATAAATGACAGGGGCCCTTTTGTCCGCGGCAGGATTATAGACCTTAGTTACAAAACGGCCAAACGCCTCGGCATTATCAGACACGGCACCGCTAAAGTACAGATTACGGCACTAGCAGAAGGCACCTGGGACAGAAATGGTAACCCTGTGCAACTTATTTACAAGGACCTGTCCATTGGCGAATTTTATGTCCAGATCGGCGCATTCACCAACAAAAAAAACGCGGTTAACCTGCAGCAGCGGTTCACAAGGGCCGGGCACACAACGGTTATACAGAGGTATAACGGGCCAAAAGGCACCTTGTTCAGGGTACAAGTATACGTGGGTTCAACCCTGCAGCAGGCAAAAAGAGCGGAAAAAGCCCTGCACGATCACGGTTATGTGGGATCATTTATCATAGCTAGATAAACTATCCCAAACCCGGTACCGTACCACTATACCCAGGCCCTGCCATTGCTTCCCATCTCTCCGACAATCCTGACAACATCAGCTAACTGACGGTGATTTTTCACCCCAGCCATATCTTCCACTCCGGAACTGATATCCACCGCAAAGGGATGAACCTCGGCAATGGCCTCCTTTATATTTGCAACGGACAACCCACCGGCCAGAATAACGGGTAATCGTAAATGCAGATGATGGATAATCGACCAATCAAATACCCGGCCCGTACCACCTTTTTCTCCTTTAACGTAAGTATCCAGAAGAAAGGCGTCCACATACTCATTATATGGGTTAAAAGAACGGGCGACACAATCCGTGTCAACCCTAAAAGCCTTTACAAGTTTACAACAGGGCAGCAGGTTACGCAATTCTGTGCAGTAATCGAGCGACTCCTCACCATGCATCTGGATAACCGTAAAACCAGCTCGCCCA
>CAZQOD010000020.1:0-29815 GCA_964594945.1 uncultured Desulfopila sp. | reverse complement strand
AGCGGAGCATCGACAAACACCCCCACCCTATCAATAAAAGGTGGAAGATTCTCTATAATCGCAAGTGCATCACGAAGGGTAATATACCTCGGACTCTTCTTATAAAAAATAAAGCCAAGCGCATCCGCACCACAACCCGCCGCCCAAAGGGCATCCTCCACACGACAGATACCACAAATCTTTACCCTGGTCCGTTGATACGTATCTGTTACCACAAAAAGTTACGCCTCCCCGCGTAATACCCGTAATATTTTACTATCGGCCCCGGCACGCATCAAAGTTTCACCGACAAGGGCGGCCACCACACCACCTGCACGTAATTTAATAAAATCACTTTGTGTCTTGAGACCGGACTCACTAACCACCGGAATTTCATCCGGTATATATTTTTTTAATCTGAAAGTCGTACTGATATCCACACTAAAATCCTTAAGATTGCGATTATTAATGCCAATGAGATTACTGCCGGCCTCAACGGCCATCTCAGTCTCCCACTCGTCATGCACCTCAACCAGCACATCCATACCATACTCCCGCCCACATGCCTGTAACTCCTGTAACTGTGAGCCCTCAAGTATGGCGGCGATAAGCAATATACAATCAGCGCCATACAGATGGGATTCTTCCACCTGCAATTCGTCAATAATAAAATCTTTTCGTAAAACCGGTAGATCGACAATCCCGCGCACCTGTAAAAGATATTCAAGCGCTCCTTGAAAAAATTCAACATCCGTTAAAACCGAGATCGCCTGAGCACCATTTTTTTGATAATTCTCGGCAATAGCAACGGGCTGAAAATCGTCACATATAACACCTTTTGAAGGTGAGGCCTTTTTTACCTCGGCTATCACTGAAACTCCGGAAAAGGAGAGGAGATTTTTGCGAAATCCCCGGGGTGGCGAAATAACTCCATCCTGACAGGCAACAGGCAAGTTAATACCCTTACCTCTAAGTTCCGCCACCTCTCTCTTTTTCTGACTGACTATCCTATCTAAAATCATTTTCTCCACCACCCACCACTACACATCCGTATGTCGCCAGAGCTGAAGAAAAGTCCGAGAACATCCTTCAACAACCAAAATTTTTACGAAAAACGCACCAGGCTGTCAAGTTTTTCAAGTGCCGTACCCGATTCAACAATTTTCCGGGCCAACAGCACACCATCTTTAATATTATCCACCTTGCCAGCCGCAAGAAGTGAGGCCCCACTATTTAAAAGAACCATATCCAGGCGGGCCCCCTTATCTCCGGCAAGCACCGACCGTACCTGGAGAGCTGATTCAAGGGCAGTTTCTCCGCCCCTGATATCTTCAAGACTTGCCCTCTTCAAACCGACATCTTCCGGTTCCAGTGTATAATTGTTTACCCTGCCATCATAACCATCGGCTATAAAAGAGGTGCCGGTAATGGTCATCTCATCGAGATTACCTTCACCCCACACAACCAGTGCCCGCTTCATGCCAAGCCGTACCAGGACCTTAGCCAGAACCGATGTCAATTCTTTTGCAAAGACACCGGTAAGTTGTACATTGGTACCGGCTGGATTTGTCAACGGCCCCAGAATATTAAAAATAGAACGTATACCAACCTCCTTTCTCGGCCCGATTGCGTGTTTCATGGCACCATGGAGCATGGGAGCGAAAAGAAATCCGATCCCCACCGTCTGTACACATCGCCCCACATCCTGCGCGCTTAAAGTAAGATCGACGCCAAGCGCTTCAAGGACATCGGCGCTTCCACACCTGGATGAGACGGCACGGTTACCGTGTTTTGCAACGGGGATCCCAGCGGCGGCAACCACAAAAGCGGTGGTCGTTGATACATTAAAACTGTTAGCGCCATCCCCACCGGTGCCGACAATATCCATCAGGATATCACCCCGGTCGGTATCCACCCCGGTATCCACAAAGGTGGCTTTTTCCCGCATTACCTTCACCGCCCCGACTATTTCATCGGTGGTCTCTCCCTTCATCCTCAAGCCGGTGATAAATGCCCCTATCTGTGCGGGGGTGGCTTTACCACTCATTATTTCATCCATGGCCGAAATCATTTCATTCTCTCCAAGATCCCCGCCGCCTACAACACTGTTAATAGCCTTTTTTAAAAACATAATTAATTCCAGATTAAATAATACATTTCATATTAATTAAATATGCGGATACCGTTCGTCCATAAAATTTTTTAAAAGAGTAATACCCGCCGGGGTCATAATCGATTCCGGATGAAACTGAATCCCTTCAATTGCCAGTTCCTTGTGTCTCAACCCCATCAGCTCACCCTCATCCGTTCGGCAAGTGACCTCAAGGCAATCCGGCACGCTTCCGTTATCAACAATGAGAGAATGGTAGCGCATACCGGCAAATGGATTTGGCAGATTGGAAAAAATACCCCGGCCATCGTGGTGCATGGGACTGGTTTTACCGTGCATTATTCTCCCCGCCCTGACAACCTTTGCACCAAAGGCCTCGCCCATGGCCTGATGACCAAGACAGACGCCGAGGATAGGGATCTTCCCTGCAAAATATTTTATGACCTCAATGGAAATACCGGCATCCTTGGGAGTACATGGCCCCGGAGAAATAAGAAGTCTTTCCGGCCTTAACTCCTCAATTTCCTGCAGAGCGATTTTATCATTTCTAAAGACACGTATATCCGCAACTATTCCATCCTTAAGTGCATTTGCGGCAACAGTTTGAACAATATTGTAGGTAAACGAATCGTAATTATCTATGATAACAAGCATCTCTAAAAACCCTTTTCCGCAAGTTCAACGGCCCGACGTAACCCAAGTGATTTATTAATCGTTTCCTCAAATTCCAGATCCGGATCCGAATCGGCGACAATCCCCGCGCCCGCCTGAATCCATAATTTTTTGCCCTGCATAACAAAAGTTCGAATAGTAATACAAAAGTCCATATTGCCGGAAAAGCCAAAATAACCAACCGAACCGGCATAGGCGCCCCGCTTTTCAGGTTCAAGTTCATCAATAATCTGCATGGCCCTGATTTTAGCGGCACCACTTACTGTACCGGCGGGGAAACAGGCAGCAATAACATCAAACTGGTCTTTGCCATCTGCGATTTCGCCATGCACCCCGGAAACAATATGCATAACATGGCTGTATTTTTCAATAACCAATAGATCTTTAACGACAACACAACCCCCTTTGGCAACACGACCAAGGTCATTTCTGCCCAGGTCAACCAACATAAGATGTTCCGCCGTCTCCTTGGGATCACCAAGCAGCTCTTTTTCCAGGGCCAGATCCTCCTTGAACGTTCGCCCCCGTTTTCTGGTTCCTGCAATTGGCCGAAGTTCCACATTATTACCATCTTTTCTGACCAAAATTTCAGGAGATGAGCCTATCTGAATAACATCACCCACATGCAAATAAAAAAGATACGGACTGGGGTTAATGTGTCTCAGGGCACGATAAAGCACCAGGGGTGAAAGCTCTGTCTCGGTGTGAAACCTTTGGGATAGAACAACCTGAATAATATCCCCGGCCCGGATATATTCCTTTGCCTTCTCCACCATTTCCTTAAATTGAGATTCCTGCATATTAGCAGAAAAATGATGTTCAATCTCCGTGCCCCGGCCACTCTCCAAGAAAAAACTTTCGGGCACCGGCTGTTTGAGTTTTTCTATAACCTTAGAAATTTCCCCAATCGCCTCTTGATATAAGAGATCACCGTCAATTCCATGCCCGGTCCGCACCCAGCATACTATGGTCACGGTCTGTTTAAAACTATCGTGGATTAAAACAATTTTCGGTATCATAAACGATGAATCAGGCTGGTCAACAGCCGCGCGATCATCAGGAAGATCTTCCATAAACCGAACCATATCGTAACCGAGATAGCCGACTGCTCCGCCACTGAAACGGGGTAAATGCTTATATTCAGCGGCCTTAAAATCATTAATCAGTGTTTTCAAAGCCTGTAAAGGATCAGAGGTAAAAGCTCTCTTTAACTCTCCGTCCCCATTGTAATCAGTTACGGTCACGGTATCAGCAAAAGATGTAAATGTGACCAGGGGATCATAGCCGATAAAGGAAAACCTCCCCCATTTTTCCCCTCCCTCCATGCTTTCAAAAAGAAACGCATTACCACGCTCATTACTGATCTTCGCAAAGAGAGTCAGTGGCGTATCTAAATCGGCAATAATTTCAGCGGAAACGGGAATAACCCCGTATAGTGGTATATCTTTTTTAAACTTCGTTTTATCCGGAATAAAATCAATATCTACCATAGTGTGCTTTCCAGTGTAAATGGATTTTTTGACCTTTAACCGCCCAATTCAACACAAAAAACCAACAATAAAATCAAGACACAACAAAACAGGTACATTGGTTTCGAGATATGGTCTTTCTCAAGTTGAAAATACATACCCTTTAAGAAACAAAATACCCTTGTGAATAAACCTAAAATTTGGCCAAAGAGGAGTCAGCTTTCCCATGAAAGTATAGAATCTTATCCGCTTTAAGTTCAAGCAGGCTTTGGGACAGGCCCTTGGTGCCTTAAAATGATATTTTAAAGACCAATGAACGGTAAAACCCTTCTCAACCCACCGGCAAAGCCGGCAGATTTGGCTCGATTAAACCACATTAATGGATGACCTTCCAACAAGCATTGTAACTGATGTGGAGGTATAAATAGACCTGCCAACAGCTAAATACTTTATTAAAGAGGCAGGACAAAGATAATCATTTTTCAAATTTTAATCTTTTGGATGAATAAACAATCATATACATAATATCGAGGCATACACTGTCTACGAGTCTTTTTTTGAAAATGGCAAAGGGTTGCGCAAAAATACATTCTCTGACAAATTTTGCATGTGCGTTATTGCTCATAAAAAAAGGCCATGGAATGCTCCCATTCCATGGCCAAAAAAACAATCCGTTCGACCTCTATGGCCGGTGTATAAAAAATTATGCTGAAGAACCCATGGCATTAACCCGTTTTGTCAAACGGGAAATATTGCGGGACGCATTCCTGCGATGTATGGTACCCTTACTGGCGGTCTTGGCAATAACGGAGACAGCAGTCCTAAGAGACTCCTGCGCATCATCGCTGGAACCAGAAGCTATGGCCTCATTAACTTTATTAATACAATTCTTCATTCTACTTTTATTCATCTTGTTACGCAAACGACGAACCTGAGCCTGACGGTTTCTCTTTTCAGCAGATTTATGATTGGCCACGAACTCACTCCTTATGTAATTATCTCATCTCTTCCAAGCGAAGAACCAGATTTTATATTATATTTCCACAACAATCCGTATTATCCTTTGTCGAAGGGACAAACTTATAATTCAAAGAATAACAAATGTCAACAAATATCCTCTGCAATGATCCCTGAAACCATTCAATATTATCTATATTTTACATAAAACCCATTTTTCCGACCATACAATTCCTAAAAACAAACACGGTTAACAAATTTTCAATCGATATTTGACACTTCGGGTAATCATGGGTTATTCTCTTGGACAAGCGAATATTATTAAATACTTTTCATGGATTAATTATATGGGCTTTCCAAAAGTAATTTTTCGAGTAATGGAAAATCGTAACTGCCCCCTCTATCAATATGATGATGTTTTTCAGCTATCCGGTATTGCCATTCCTCTGACAAACCAAACAAATATTGCCGAGAACTGTTTTATTACAACCTCAATCATTTCCTTTCCCCCCGGAAAGGAAATTTGTAAGATTCTAAACGGTGATCTCAGTAAAATCCTGACTCAATATGAGCGCGGCGATAAAATCCCAATGTGTATACTCAACTGTAGCGGCTGCACGGGTTCAATCCGACTCGAACACAACAGCAATCAGCAGGTTTTTAAAGAAGACGACACACTACCCAACGAATTAGGCTCCATAATACACCTGCTCAGCAGCTTTTCATTCTTTAAAAATATCGACGAAAAACATTTGAATAGTGTGGTTAGTTTTTTCAGACACAACAAATATGAAGCCGGTGATATCGTAATAAGTAAAGGTGATCCCGGTGGCAGGTTCCACATTATTGTCTCCGGCAGCGTCAATGTTCTCAACAATGCCGGTATCGTTATCTCTTCCCTTGAGAAAGGTGACGTCTTTGGTGAAATGAGTCTTATCTGCAAAAAAAATGTAAACGCCACAATCCAGGTTAAAGAACCGGCGTCAATCCTATATATTGATCAACATAATTTTCATAAAATTATCGAATTCTACCCTGGAATACAACTCTACTTTTCCCGTCTTATGGCGGACAGATTAACTAAATCAAACAAGGTCCGGGCGGAAGATCTGGCCTCCGGCATGACGGGTAACCTTGCAGAAATACCGGCTGAAGCCCTGTTCCAGACATTGAACATGAACAGCAAGACCGGTATTCTCACCATTTCCAACCTAAGTAACGGTACGGCGAGATTCTCCTTTAGACAGGGTGCTCTTATCAAGGCAAAATATGGTGATATTTCCGGAGATCTGGCCTTCTATCAAATACTAAAAGAAAATTCGGGCCATTTTCGCTTTACACCGGGTATCGCCCCGGAAGATTACTCCACCCCCGAAATCGGTTTTTTTATGAAATTACTGATGGAGGGCATGCGTCGACTGGATGAGGGAAAAAGCCAGAAGTCAAACTAGGGGGGGTAGTCAGAAAATAGCTATTTCGAAATCTGCGCTATCTGATTAAAATCGAGGCTTTTCAAAAAATACGCGCAGTCATGTAGACGATATTACGAGCATATTTTTTTGACAATAACGAATAGTTTGGACAAAACAACATTCCCGGACAAGCTCCTAGACCTGAATCCAACAATCGGCAGAACAGAAGGTGATGTTCCGGATAATTACAAAAATATTATTGTAATTTGCCCAGATAGTTGAACGTTGAAAGTTTGCCGTATTTCCCGCTGTTATAAAGACGTTCCCGCAGTTCGTGGAGGATACGCTTCGACACCTTCACCCCGCATAGATCGACGACGACATACCCTAGTCCCAACTCTTTCATATCATTTAGGTAGGGCAAAAGTGAAAATGGCTGTTCGGGGAAGGTCTGGGTGAATTCATCATTTTTCCGTACCAGATACGGCTCTTTTTTGGGGCTGTATATTCGCTTATCATACTGGAAATGGGAAGCGGCTAAACGTGATGTATAGAGGGCAGGCGCGCCATAAACAGTCAGCCCCACGGCAAATTTCCCAGTCCTGCCCGCACTGCCCCTTGATCCGATAATCAGGTTTCTCAACCCCTCGCGATCCAACTCGATACTTGCCTGACACGCCTCCAACCCCTGTTCATACACAAAACGAAGGGCTTGATTATTAGTGACGTTCACGGTGTACCCACCTATCAGATGCACTTTCCGATCGGTAAAAAGCTTAACTTGACTTATATGACCTATCTGAAAACTGCGAAAACCGATGCGCTGCAGCCGGTGTACCTGCCTGGAGTAACGGCTAATTACATTCGGCATAATAACCGGAGGCAAAACCCAGGTGACCATCCTCGAACGTTTAGCGAGGCGGGCCTTTATTTTCCCGGCATCAGCCAGGGTACTCCTGTTTATAGTAAGCAGATATCTATCCGGATAAAAAGGTAATTCTCCGATAACGGACTTGACTGAATCCGTTTTTAACCACCACTCAATGGGAATTTTCTTTCTCGGTATCGTTTTTCTGGGGATCTTTCTTGGGCCGACGCTGCGATTATATCCCGCAACTCCATCATTTCCGGCAACCGTAACATAGTTGACAATATCGGCCACAGATGAGGCCAGACGGCGCCGACAGGCGAGCAGTTCCCGCCCCGCCGCATCGGTCTGTAACGATAGTTTCCCTGCACTGCCTGACCCGGCGGCACCATCCACCTTATACACCTCGACGTGGGAACCTTTATCTATATGAAAAGATTCGGGAAGAGTAATGGAGGCCTTGGAGCCGACTGGGCAATTATTTTTCTCTTCACCGGACACAAAGAGTTTTTTTAAACGAAAGGAGATCCTCTCCCCACATGGTTCAACGTGGAGTCGTAATCGATCAGCCACCGCCAAATCGCCTTTCAAAACAAAGCGACAGACCTGCTGTCCGGCAACTGTTCTAACTACTGAAAAACGGCCAAGATGAATTCCCATATTGCCGGAATGATAAGGAATAATTGCCTTGTCCGGTTGGGCTGAAAAAAAATAACCACTGGATGTTTTACGACTCATCGCGCCACCCACAACTCTTTTTGCCTCTGCCAGGACATCACTCTCAACATCCGGCGAAGCGTCCAGTACCAATCTATACGCCTCCATAACAGTGCGTACATAATGGGCCGATCGCAACCGTCCTTCAACCTTTAAAGAGGATATACCCGCCGCCTTAAGAGCAGGAACCGCATCCAGACCATTTAAATCATTCATGGAAAAAAGATACCTGGGACGTCGCCGATCTTCTCCACGATATCCCCGACGACATGGCTGAACGCATCTGCCCCGCAAACCGCTTTTACCGCCAAGATAAGAAGAAAAAAGACAAAGACCAGAATAAGAAAAACACATTGCGCCGTGGATAAAAATCTCCAACTCGGTTCCGCCGCAACTTTTGGCAATAGCGGTGATTTCCCCAAGGGTTAACTCCCTGGCCAAAACAACCCTCTCAAAACCATGTTCACTAAGGAAGAGTACACCATCCAAGTTATGGACGGTCATAAGGGTTGAACCATGGAGCTTCAGGGTCGGAAAATGATTAATAACCAACCTGGCCACACCTAGATCCTGAACAATAAGACCATCAGGATCAAGCTCTTGAAAAAGCGCAAGGGTCTCCACCACGCTCCCCAGTTCACTCTCCAGAACCAGGCTGTTTGCGGCAATGTAGAACTTCTTCCGTCGATCATGGCAGTGACGGATCATGGCTCCTATTTCATGAAGTTGAAGCTCCCGGGCCGGATTCCTGGCATTGAAGCCCGGCGCTCCGACATAAACGGCATCAGCTCCACCAGCCAAAGCCGCCTGAAAAGTCTCCACATTGCCCACCGGCGCCAACAGTTCAATTTTACCCATCAGCTCTCTATCACCACTTCATTGTCATTCCCCCGGCGATTCAACAAAACATTAATTCTTTCATTCTGCAGTACCACTGTTTCCATCCCCGTAAAATCCGGTTGGATCGGCAATTCCCGGCTGCCCCGATCAATTAACACCGCCAGTTCAATCGTACGGGGCCGCCCATAGTCAAGAATGGCATCCATCGCCGAGCGAATGGTGCGACCGGTAAAAATTACATCATCAACAAGGACAAGGTTCGTACCTTCAACGTTAAAAGAAATATTCGATGTTTTCACAATGGGATTTTGACCGATTAAGCTCCAGTCATCACGATATAAATTAATATCAAGTGTCCCGAAAGGCACCTCCCTGGTATCCCGTTCTCTGATAAAGGCGTGAATTTTCTCCGCCACATACACCCCACAGGTATGGATACCGACAATGGCCAGATTTTCTATCCCGTGATTTTTCTCAAGAATCTGCAGAGAAATACGCTGGATGGCCAAGTCAATATCCTTGGACGACATTATCACCCGCTTTTGTATACTCACCTCAACACCCGCTGCCAGAAGAAATCAACACCCTTTTCATTGACCCTGTTTATAGCCTCCGGAAACGCCTCACACTCAACGGCAAAAACCTTGTCGGCGATGGTGTCGATATCATCGTCGTAGGCCAACTCCACACTCTTTTGCAGGACAATCGGTCCTTCATCAAAATGTTCGTCCACAAAATGAACGGTACAACCACTCAGGGTACAACCCCGTGCCTTAACAGCGCTGTGTACATGATGACCATAAAATCCGTCACCACAGAAACTGGGGATCAGCGAGGGATGGATATTAATCACACAACGAGTCAATTCGGGCGGGGGGCTATACAGTTTCAGATAACCGGCCAAACAGATGATATCTATTTCATAACCCTGCAGCAACCCGGCTATTTCATCATTACCGGCGGCATGAAAGGCAGGATAACCGTACCTTTGAGCTTTTGTCAAACCCAATGCATCCTTTACATTCGAAACAACCACTTTTATCTCGGCATCCAGGGTACCTGCCTGAATACGTTCATGAAAATTATCCAATGTTCGACCACTGCCGGACAGCAGTACAGCCATTCTCAACATTTTTTATTCTCCGGAAAAATAACTGTTAGTATCCACATCTACCCCGTTCAACCATTGTGAAATGGCGGTATCGTAGGTTGATGTAAGGGCAAACACCTTTGCCGCCAATTTAAAACGGGTCCGCAGGGTCGTATTTCCCCTTTCCCGTATCTCCGCGAGGACCATACCATAATCGACAGGATCAACTATCACCGTTACGTCATGAAAATTTTTAGCGGCAGCCCGCAACAGTGTCGGTCCGCCAATATCGATATTCTCGACGGCCTCGGCCAGGCTGCAGTTCGGATCCGCCACCGTCTTTTCAAATGCGTATAAATTAACAACTACAAGATCAATATTCGCCAACTCATGCTCAAGGCACTGCTGTCGATGAATCTTATTGTCGCGCTGGTTCAGAATCCCCCCATGTACCTTTGGGTGCAGAGTCTTGACCCGTCCATCCAGCATCTCGGGAAACCCTGTAAACTCTGATACATCCATCACAGTTAATCCACCATCCCTTAATACTTTAGCAGTACCGCCCGTTGACAGTAATTGGATTCCAAACCCCGCCAAATCCCGGGCAAAATCCTCAATACCTGACTTATCGGTTAAACTTATCAATGCCCTTTCTATTTTACTCATAATTTTCCCCAATCAGTCCTTTCTCGTAAATGTAATAATCTTCCTTCTATCACGTTTGCTCGGCCTTTTTGCCGGGGCCGAATATCCGGCATGATTCATCTTTCGCAACGCCGTAATCTCCCGGCGTTTCATTACACTCTGCTCGGACTCTTCATAGAGACATCGAGCCTCAACCGCCGGTCGCCGATATTTACAAATACCAAGCACTTTAATATTAAATTCGAGTACACCCTTGGATATTAAGAGTTGGTCTCCAATCAAGACACTGCGGGCGGCTTTTACCCGTTTACCATTAAGATGAACCTTGCCGCCGTTCACAGCCTGTGCCGCCTGGGAGCGGGTCTTAAAAAACCGAGCAGCCCATAGCCACTTGTCCAACCTGATGGCTTCACTGTTTTTTACCATGGTTATCACTTTCTATGAGATCTTACCTTAGTTTTTTCAACTGAACAGGTTTTCAATATGGATAAAAGGATACATGGGTTTTTATTAATGCGCATGAATTTTCACCATATGTTTGCCACAAAAAGTGAAAAGAGTATTGTCGATTAAATCCAAAAAGGGTAATTAAAGACCATTCCGGGAAGTTTTATACCTAAATTTTACAATTGGCAAGTTCGGAATGTTCACCACCGGCCGGCAACATGTCCCGAAATAATTTTTTATTCAAATTTAAATTTTTCGAAAAAAATTAGTTCAGCCTTGTGATTAATATCGGAATCTTGCTGTCTACAGACATTATTTTCGAAAATACCCACGAGGGCTAACACTAACGCAGACTTCGAAATTGCCATTCCCGGAAATATAAAGAAAAAATTACAAAAATACTTCAACAGACTGATAACAAAGCAGATTATGTGGGATTGCCAACCCCGGAAAGTACAGAATTAAAGTTATACCTATTTGGCGGTTCCATAGTAACCAGCATGGCTGGACCAAATTCTCAGGCCACAGCCACAACGAACAATGAAAGCGACTCAAGAGTGAAACCACTTTCATATAAACCCGTGAGAAGCAATGCATATTCAGACAGTGGGCCTAAAGGGATTCAAAGCACCGGTTCGAGTAAAAGAAAAGAGCGGCAATTTACAGAACACCATTGCCACCATCGCAGTACAGGCCCGTCTCGCCGACGGTCATATGGACAACTGCGTCGATACGTGCACAACAATTATCAATGACTCCTTAGATGAACTGTCCGTTACGAATTTTTCGGCCATCCTAACGCGTCTGCAACAGGGCCTCCACGCTAAAAGCGTACGTCTTGAGATGTCCTTTCCCTATTTTATTGATAAAAAGGCCCCCGTCAGCGACACCCACAGTCTTATGGAATATACCTGCGTATTCTCCGGAGGAATTGGGGAAGACGAGGGTTTTATACTCTCCGTCTCGGTACCCGTAACAACCCTTTGTCCCTGTTCAAAGGAGATCAGCGACGGTGGTGCCCACAATCAACGTGCAGAAATAACCCTCAACGTAAAATTCTCCAATTTTATATGGGTTGAAGATTTAATCACAATGGTAGAACAATCCGCCTCCTGTGAACTCTATGCCCTCCTGAAACGCCCCGACGAAAAATATGTAACGGAAAAGGCCTTTAACAACCCGATGTTTGTTGAAGATGTAGTTCGTAAAGTCGCGGTCTCGGCCCTTGCCGACTCAAATATCACCTGGTTTTCCGCGGGGGTGGAAAGCTTTGAATCAATTCACAAGCACAGTGCCTATGCCTATGTTGACAGCAGTGAGGTATAATTTATCCGGCCTTACCTGGAGTTTGCGCCAAGAGGCACCTTAAGGATTAACAGGTAATATAAAAGTGAATGTGGTGCCCTTTTCCTTACTCGTGGTGAATTGCACGCGACCGTGGAGATATTTTTCACCAAATTCTTTCATGGAAAATGTACCAAGGCCCCTGCCCATACCTTCTTTGGTACTGAAATATCGTTGAAAAATTCTTTTTTGGATTTTCCTGGGAATATGGGCTCGGTTCCATACCTGCCAGATAACATTATCCCCGGATCGTCGGTTAATAAATTTTACGGAACCATCGACAAAAGTGGCCTCCAGGGCATTAATAAGCATATTGGCCAGAATACGGCTGATAAGTAATTTATCCGAAATAATACGACAGTCGTTACATTCAAGGATCCACTCAATACTCCGTCCCCTGGCACTGGGAAGACCACGCATCAACAATTCGACATCACCGTTAATATCCCCGAGCATAATACTCTTTTTCTCGGCCACGAAATCGCTCCGGTCAACTAGTCTCAGATTGCGCTGCAAGGCTATTTCCTGCCTTAATCTCAACGCCGAATCGTTGACCTGTTTCACCTCCCAGCGATGCGGCATTTCCCTGAGCAATAGTTCACCGGCTCCAAGCAATGAAGCGAGAATATTATTAATATCATGATAAAAAACCCGCTCAAGGTTTGCACGAATCTGCTCCTCCGTCACATCTTTTATGGCAACAACAAGCAGGCACTGTTTTTCAACAATTATCGGACAGGAATGAATCTGCAACAACATGCTCTTACGAACACCGTCAACGATGGTTTCAACAGCACATAACTGTTTATTGCTCTGACCCTTGTTAAGCGAAGTGAGCATGGCAATTGCCGCCCCGCAGGAAGCACAAGTCCTGGCCGTACCACAACCCGCTTCCATCTCATGGGCGTGCACACAACCCAATGTTTCTCCCAGGCGAAAACCCAGCACCTCCTCTGAATTATTAATACCTAGCGAAACGAGAAAAGCATCATTTAGACCAATTATTTGGCGATTCTCGTTAAGGATTACCATAACCCCGCCCATAACACTGAGAATAGTGCCCAACAGTGGACTATCATTAATCATATCGATTTGATGCCGTAATGCGTCCTCGGCGGCCCTTGCGGGGGGAGCAAAATATGACTGCATCATTCCATTCAATTTTCCTGCGGGAGTCTGATCGAGAATAGACATTTTAAATCCACCTGATCCTCTGCATGATCTACAGATTGAAATATATCAACTTGTCGGTGTTATTATCATATCACAGCGCCGGTTGATAGCGAGTATCTGTCCATAAACGAGATATTTTGATTAAAATCGAGGCACTCGTCAATTGCAAAATAACACAATTAATTTAAGTCTTAAAACCCATTTCGATATGCCCGAAGAACTCCGTACATCCGTCCCCTGGGGTTTTGATAAGTTAGAACCGTCTGCGAAATTCGCCGGATTCCTTTTCACCATCGAGTATTCTGCGGAGTGTCTGTAATTCCCGGCGAGCAATATCTAAGTCATGGCGTAATTCGCAACAATCGACATCCCCACCGGATAAAAGAGCCCTCTCCAAACCGTCGACTCTCTGCTGTGCTCCATATAATTCCAAAGCCAAAGCACGTATAGACATAAACCGCTCCAATCATAAAATATGGGTTTTCAGAACCAACCTTATACACCTGACCATAAATAGCATTTTACCATATTGGCACAGATATGCCAGGAACAATAATACAAAAATCCAACACACAAAATATGTTGATGCTTTTTAAGTCGTTAAATCACAAAGTTATTACAATATTGCAGGCCTGAGGTAATATTTTCACGTTTTAAGCGGAAATCGGGGTCGAAAATTTACATTTAAGCCGTTATAAATTTTTAACGATTCGCCGGATGGATCATTTTTTCATTAATTTCCATACGCTCACAGGCAGATTTAATAATGCGAAATATCTCCCGGAAATGGTTATGACCTCGATTCTGCACATAGTTGTAAACGGCCCTGCGCAACTCACCTTCATCGGGATTGATACGTTGCAAAACATCATCAATATCCCCACCCCGCCAATCAAGACCCCATGTCTCTCCGGCCTGGAGACAGCGCTGCTGCTCAGCAAGGGCCTCGTTAACGATAATATCCCTCAGCCTTTCAACTTCTTTATGCAAAACATTGTCTTTTAGACGCGAACCCTTTTTCCGGGCAAGAAAATCAAACACTTCATCAACTGAGCCTTCGCGCATTAATCTGGCCAGATACTTAATCTGTCTCTTTCTTGCCCCTCCTTTCAGCCCCCGACATCTCCTTACTTCCTCCTTTACAGCTTCATCCACCGGTAAATTACGCAAATCCCTATCCGATAACAGAGCCAATTCCCCGGCGCCCTCTTCCTCCTGCTTATATCTCCTTTTCAGGGCCGATTTGCTTATTCGAACTGTCATAAATTGATAACCTTTATTATTTATCGCTCTTATACGGTGCCACCAACGACGGTTCATACTCTTTGGGCGATTCATACCCCAAAAGAGTACAGAGCGTTGCGGCAATATTGGCCAAACCCGGTGATTCCACATCAGTTAACTTAAACATTTCCCCACCACTGAAATCCTTGATAATACACGGTACAGGGTTCAGGGTATGGGCCACCATGGGATATTTACGGCCATCTTTCTCAGTCCACATACAGTCCGCATTACCATGATCGGCGGTAATAAGGGCGATACCTCCCGCCTTCTCCACCGCCGCAAGAAGTCTACCCAGGCAGAAATCGACCGTTGCAACCGCAATTCTGATGGACGCTTCCACACCGGTATGCCCCACCATATCGCAATTGGCATAGTTCAGACGGATGAATTTATGGCAACCCGCCTCTATGGCCTCAATTACCTTATCGGTGATTTCAGCGGCCTTCATCCATGGTTTTAGATCAAACGTCACCTTATCCGAAGGAATTTCAATATATTTTTCAATTTGTTCGTCAATATATCCCGATTTATTACCGTTCCAGAAATAGGTAACATGACCAAACTTCTGGGTCTCAGCTATTGCGTAGGAAGAAATATTTGTCTTACAAAGATAGTCCCCCAGAGTATTGTCAATCACCGGTGGCTCCACCAGGTAATTCCTGGGAATCAATGCATCGCCATCATATTGCATCATCCCGGCAAAAAAGACATCGGGGCGGCGACGACGCTCAAATTCGTTAAAATCGTTATCTTCAAATGCCTTTGAGATCTCTATTGCCCTGTCTCCGCGGAAATTAAAAAAGATTACACCATCACCATCTTCAATAGTACCCACGGGCCCGGATGAATCAACAATAACAAAACTTTCCATATATTGATCCGTTATATCCGGATCCTCTTCATAATAAGTGCGTACCGCCTCCGCCGCGGATGAAAAAAATCTGCCAATACCAAGAACATGGGCCTTCCAGCCGTTTTCAACAACCCGCCAGTCCGCGTTATAACGATCCATGGTAGTCACCATGCGTCCACCGCCGGATGCAACCCGGTAGTCATATCCTTTAGCCGATAAAGAGAGGAGTTTTTCCTCGAGCGGTTCCACATAGTTCAAAGCACTTTTCTGCGCCACACCCCGACCACCGAGAAGGACATGGACCCTCACTCGCTTTACCCCCGTCGTTACACACTGATTTATCAGAGCATAAAGTTGATCAATATGGCTATGAACATTGCCGTCCGAGAGCAACCCGATAAAATGGACGGTGGAACCGGCAAGACCTTTTTCCATCATTTTTTCCCAGGACTTACCGGCAAAAACATGTCCCGTATCAATGGCCTCATTGACAAGTTTAGCCCCTTGCGCAAATATCCTGCCCGCCCCCAGGGCGTTATGACCTACTTCGGAGTTGCCCATATCTTTCTCCGTAGGCAGACCAACCGCCGAACCGTGGGCCCGTAGCCGTACCGCTAACGGCTCCCGCAGTAAACTATCAAGCACCGGGGTATATGCGGCGAAAATTCCGTTACTATCGTCATTTTCACCAAGCCCGACACCATCCATTATAACTGCCACCACCGGCCCGTGCGGAACTTTCCCACCGACCAGGAGAGAAAGGGGTATTGCTGTCATTTTGAGTCCTTTTTAGATTGTTTGAACCCCAAAACTGCATTTTTTATTATCTCAATTGTGAGAAAACCTGTATAGTGCAAATGTTGGTTTACCGGTTTTTCCGGAAGAAAAAATAACCGTAGCAACGATACCCGTAAACCCTGCATCTGGGGTTTTGTAATATAATCTTGTAGTATTTCATTGGAAATCCGCACCATGGAAACTCAACACTCTTTACCACATTTTCAATTGGCGGTCTCCGCTGAAACACTACCTCTTTTTACCACTGTTTTACAATCAGGTATAGAGATAAAGTACCGGGCAGGAATCTCAATCGCACTTTTTCTTAACGACTTACCTGGCTTTACCGCCGACTATGTGGGAGACGTTGTCCAGACCATTTTTCTCAACGGTACGGCCGTTGATGATTTAACCACCCTACTTGAAGGAGAAACCCCAATCCTTGCACTTTCTGCGGCCATGCCCGGACTTGCCGGGGCAATTTTCAGAAAAAACAGTTTTCATTCCGCCCTGCGTACGACTGTAACATCAGGTAATAAAACGATTAATCGGCAAATAACCACCACCGTCACTCTAAAACTCTTCAACACCATAGCCCGCGAACGGGGTATTGAGCTGCTTAAACGGGGTGTCTCAATAAAAAGCGGTCATCTTCTGGATTTTTTTAAGAACAGATCAGGAATTATAAAAAAAATCAGCGAGGTGCGCACGCAGGAGAATACAATAAATACCACAACGTTTCTTGATCGACTAACGCAATCGAAAAAAGTCAATATTCGAATCGTCAAATCCCATGGTTGAAAGAACAACTACAAAAGATATGCTCGGACGCAGCGAATTACTCGCGGTGGACAAAGCCCGCGCGATTCTCATGGATAATCTCCGGGAAATCACCCTGCAAACGGAGACAATCCCCCTTGAACAGGCCTTTAACAGAGTCCTTGCAAAAACAATATATTCCCCCGAAGACCTGCCCGCCCAGGCGAGATCGACCATGGACGGTTTTGCGGTGCGGGCGGCGGACACTTTTGGGGCCAGCCAGTCCATGCCCTGCTATCTCAACATAACCGGGGAGGTGGCAATGGGTATCGCACCTTCCGGGGAGGTGAAAAAGGGTTGCTGCCACAAGATACCGACCGGAGGTCTTCTGCCCCCTGGTGCCGACGCCGTTGTCATGCTGGAACACAGTGTACCGGTTGACGACACCATGATTGAGATAGTCAAAAGCGTCGGTTCCGGCACCAACCTCATCCAAAAAGGTGAGGATATCGCACACAACCAACCGGCATTGCAAGCAGGACAAACCCTTCGTCCCCAGGACATCGGCCTTCTGGCCGGACTCGGCATTAATCAACTGAGCGCATTCAAAAAGGTTACCGTAGCTATTCTTGCCACCGGTGATGAAATCATCCACCATGCAAAGAGTCCAAAACCGGGGCAGATACGTAATATAAACTCCTTGGCCCTGGCTGGACTCGTACTCCAGGCGGGTGGAGAATACACGGATTACGGTATAGTATCCGACAAACAAGAATTTTTTTTACCAATCCTGAAACAAGCCGTGGCTGAAAATGACATGGTCCTTTTCTCCGGAGGAAGTTCGGTCGGTATTCGCGATCTGGGTGAACAGGTAATAGAGGCCTTGGGCCCGCCGGGAATCCTGGTACACGGCGTCACCCTTAAGCCGGGCAAACCGATTCTAATAGGCATGTGCGACAACACACCGATATTCGGCCTGCCCGGACACCCTGTTTCCGCCATGGTATGTTTTGATTTCTTTGTTAAGGATGCGGTGGACAAATTATCCGGCAAGGCTGCTGCACGGGACATAACAAAACTCTCCCTCGGTGCACGACTTACCCGCAATATCAACTCCGCCCCCGGCAGACGTGATGTCGTGCGGGTGAAAATTTTCAAAACAGAGGGAGAATGGCAGGCGGAGCCGATAATGGGTAAATCCGGTTCCATATCAACTCTTTCAAGGGCCCACGGCTACTTTCTTATCGGGGAAGAGAGCCAGGGAGTAACGGAAAATACAGTGGTTGAGGTCTTTTTATACCAATGAGTAAACGCAACATCTACGTAAATAACACCCCGCTCCATGGGGCAAAAAAATTATGGCATGAAGCCTTAAACAAACACGGGTTTTACGAAAAGAACCGGGTTGAAATCATCGCTGTAGATGACAGTCTCAACAGAATTACCGCAGAACCGGTCTTTGCCAAAAGGTCTTCACCCTCGTATAACGGCGCGGCCATGGACGGGATAGCAGTACGATTTTCCGATCTCAGCGGAGCAAGTGAAGCAAAACCGGTGCGCCTAGCGGCCGATAAATTCGTAGCGGTTAACACCGGCAACAGCATCCCCGAAAAATACGACAGCGTGGTAATGATCGAAGATGTTCATTTCCTCGGCGACAATGAGGTGGAGCTCCATATGCCGGTTACACCCTGGCAACACGTGAGAACCATCGGCGAAGATATCGTCGCCACCGAACTAATTTTGCCCGAAGGCCATAAAGTACGTGCCATCGACCAGGGGGCAATGCTTGCCACCGGGGTTGTTACCATAAAGGTACAACGGTTGCCCAGGGCCCATGTCATCCCCACCGGCAGTGAGTTAATCCAGCCCGATCAGCAACCCGATGCCGGTCAGATTATCGAATTTAACTCCCGTATACTGGCAGGTTATCTCAATGAGTGGGGGGCCATCGCGACCAGGGGGTTACCGGTCAGGGATGATCGGGAAAAACTAAAACAGTCCCTGCTGGCAGCCGCCGCCGAAAACGATATTGTTATCCTCAACGCCGGTGCATCCGCCGGTACCAGGGATTACAGCGCCAAGGTCCTCAGCGAGGTTGGCCAGGTTATCGTCCATGGCGTTGCCATAAAGCCCGGCAAACCCGTTATTTTGGCCATGATTGGCGATACACCCGCAATCGGACTCCCCGGCTATCCGGTCTCGGCCCTATTAACCATGAAAGTGTTTGTCCAGGAAATGATATCCCGCTTCCTCGGCAAGGGACCTCCCAGCCCCCGCACAGTTGAGGCGGTTCTGTCGCGACCGCTCTCTTCACCGATGGGCGTCGATCAATTTGTTCGCATTACCCTGGGCAAGGTCGGGAAAAACCTTATGGCCACTCCCTCGGGTAAAGGTGCCGGCGCTGTTATGTCCCTCGTACGTGCCGACGGTCTTCTCACCATTGCTGCCGGTAATGAAGGCATTGGCGCCGGAGAAAAAGTCTCGATTGAATTATTACGTTCCGAACAAAAGATTGACGCAACCGTGGTCTGTATCGGCAGTCATGACAACATTCTTGACTTGTTGGCCAATTATCTCCACAAGCAAAGACCAATTGTCAGAATTTCCTCCGCCCATGTTGGTTCCCTTGGCGGAATAATGGCCATCCGCCGTGGCGAGGCCCATATCGCCGGCAGCCACCTGCTTGACGAAGAAACGGGTGAATACAACGTTAGTTTTATAAAAAGATTTTTGAAGGATATCCCCCTGCAGTTAATCAACCTCTGCTATCGAGAACAGGGATTAATTGTCGCCCGGGGTAATCCCAAAAATATCCGGGGATTCAATGATATTGCCAAGGGAGGCCATACCTTTATCAACAGGCAGAATGGCGCAGGAACGCGGCTGCTCACCGATAAAATACTGGCCGACGAAGGTATTGATCCGGCTGAAATTACAGGCTACGACCACGAAGAATATACCCATATGAACGTGGCGGCTTCCATTGCCGGTAACAGTGTGGATACGGGCCTTGGTATTCGAGCCGCGGCCAATGCCCTAAATCTCGATTTCGTACCCGTTGCTGAAGAAAGGTATGACCTGATTATTCCGGCAATATTCTTAAACGACCCAAAAATTACCGCAAGCATCGATCTGATAAAGAATAATAAAGAATTCCACGAAGCAATTCTCGCTCTTGGCGGCTACAACCTCCGCGATTGTGGCAAAGTGATGTATGAACAACAGCAACCGGCAGAGAAAAAAATCATATTAAAAAAGGAGCATAACCATGGCAGATAAAATTTTTAGGGTAAACATGACGGAACTTACCTCATCCAAAGAAGATGTCCCGGCAGACTGGGCCGGCCACGGAGGACGCGGTCTTACTTCAACCATCGTCGCAGCGGAGGTCAAACCGACCTGCCATCCCCTGGGGCCCAACAACAAACTTGTTTTTGCCCCCGGCCTACTTTCCGGAACGGCGGCAGCAAACTCCGGTCGCCTCTCCATCGGCGCTAAAAGCCCGCTGACCGGTACAATCAAAGAAGCCAATTCAGGTGGAACGGCGGCTCAACTTTTTGCCAAAGCCGGTTGTAAAGCGCTTATCATTGAGGGAATACCAAAAGATAACAGCTGGTACAGCCTTGCTCTCACCCCCGACGGCGTAACAATCAACAAGGAAAGCGAGCTGGTTGGCAAAGGCAATTTCGCGGTCGTTGAAACCCTGGAAAATCGCCTGGAAAATAAGCATGGCCTGCTTACCATCGGCCCGGCAGGTGAAATGAGACTTGCCAGTGCCAATATCTCCATCAAGGATCCGGACAGTAACCTGAGATCCTGCGGCCGTGGAGGACTCGGCGCGGTTATGGGCTCGAAAAAGATTAAATTCATCACCATTGACCCTAAAGACGGCAGGGTGGAAATTGCCAAACCGAATGCCTTTAAGGAGGCAAACAGGACTTTTGCCAAGGCCCTGGTCGACCATCCGGTGAGCCAGGCCCTCGGCCAGTACGGAACAAACGTCTTGGTGAATATTATTAATGAATCCGGAGGACTGCCCACCAGAAACTTTTCTAAAGGGCAGTTTGAAGGCCATGAGGCCATTTCGGGAGAAACCATGCACGACACCATCAAAGAGCGTGGTGGTAAGGTCAAGCATGGTTGTCACCAGGGATGTGTTATCCAATGTTCACAGATATACAACGACGCCGACGGTAAAAAATTAACCGCCGGATTTGAATATGAATCCATCTGGGCCATGGGCGCAGACTGTTGTGTGGACAATCTGGACCATATAGCCGAAGCAGACCGGATCATGGACGATATCGGCATAGATACCATCGAGACTTCTGTTGCCATGGGCGTCGCCATGGAAGCCGGTGTCCTGGAATTCGGCGACGGTGCGGGAATATGTAACCTGCTGCGCAACGATGTTGCCCAGGGTACCGGAATCGGACGTATCATCGGCAACGGCGCCGCATCGGTTGGAAGAGCCTTTGGTATCACCCGCGTACCCGTGGTAAAGAACCAGGCCATTCCCGCCTATGATCCCCGTGCCATTAAAGGTATCGGTATCACCTATGCAACTTCAACCCAGGGCGCCGACCATACCATGGGTTACACCATTGCCACCAATATTTTAAACGTGGGCGGCAAAGTCGATCCATTAAGCAAGGAAGGACAGGTTGAGCTATCCAGAAACCTGCAAATCGCCACAGCTGCCATCGATTCCACCGGCATGTGTCTGTTTATCGCCTTTGCAGCTCTTGATGATGAAAAATGTCTGCCCGCCCTGGTCAGTATGTTAAACGCCCGTTTCGATCTCTCCCTCACCGGTGATGATGTCGTCAGCCTTGGCCAGCATATTCTCAAGACTGAAAGAGCTTTTAACGAAGCCGCAGGCTTTACAGCAATCGACGATAGACTGCCCGAGTTCTTTTACAGTGAGCCCCTGCCCCCGCATAATGTCGTTTTTGATTTTACCGATGAAGAGATTAACACATTCTGGAATTTTTAAGACGGCCAATGAAAATAACAGTGAAACTTTTTGCCTATTTTCGTGATAAACGTTTTAGGGTCAGAGAGGACAACATAGAAAAAGGCACAAACGTGGGCGACATTGTTGATAATCTCCACATAGACAGGGAAGAGGTCGGCGTCTTAATGCTCAATTCCCGACATACCGACTTTGACAATCAGCTCGCGGATGGTGATATCCTGGCCATCTTTCCGGTTATCGGAGGAGGATAACATATTAATATTATCAACTTAATAACACAATAATATGTAAAATCCTGTTCCGACCCTGGATAGCATATGGCAAAGGTCGACGGTTACATTCACCGCCGACCTTTGCCAGGTCTGTCACCGAGTCGATATTGCAAGTGATGTTCCGCAACCAACGAACAGATACCAATAACTCAAATCTTAAATCCCACTCAAAACCACAAATATTTCAAAACAATATTTAGACTGATTACCAGAAAACCAAAGAAACAACCCGTCCTGAGAAAACTCTCATGCCTGGGGGTAATTTCACGCCATCTTTTCGGTCTGAACCACCCGGCTGCCAGAACAAGAAAAAAAAGGGCCAGCAATATATTCGCAACAACCATATCTCCACCTTAGTAAGTGTAAAATCTCTCCAACCACTACGATTCCGACCAAACCGGGACTGGTGCGGGTTATACTATTTTCCGGCGCAAAAAAAATTAAATTAGAACCTTTATTTTGCAATTGCCCGCTTTACCACCATAAACATCATAATGCCCAACAGATATTTAAATTCAAAAATTACCATAATCAGCCATAAATTTGCATTGCACAATACTGCACTAAAATGTTACCATAACTGTCATTACAGCCTCCTTCTAAAAGTGATAGCCATGTCCTGCTCCATAAAGAAAACAGTATTACAATACAAACTCGAATCGACGAACGATGATATTTTTCTTGAGAGTCTAAACAAACTTGCCGATAAAAAAGGAGCGGTGGTATATCAATGCGCTCTCAAACTCCTAACCAGCATTGACATCGGGCTGGAATCATCCGAAACCCACTGGCATAACGCCCTGAAACACCGTATGGAGTTGAGTGAAAATCTACAACGTGATATTGATTTAACCACATCATTTAGTGACTATCTGCAATCTTCCACCAAACTCCTCCTCCATCCCCGCCTGATCGAATCGTCTCTTTACGAAAATGTTATCAATGAAAAAAGCCACGATAAACTCACAGGTCTATTTAATCGCCCCTATTTTGACGATGCCTACGCATCTCAAATTTCCATGTCCCGGAGGTACCAGGACGAATTTGCCATTCTTTTTCTGGATATAGATAATTTCAAGGATGTAAATGATACCTACGGTCATCTTGGCGGAGACGAAGCCCTTAAACAAATTGCCGCAATTATCATCCAGCAGAAACGCGACAGCGACATAGCCGCACGTTTCGGCGGCGAAGAATTTGTTCTGCTCATGCCCCGCACAGACAATATCAATGCCTTTATCTGCGCTGAAAGACTAAGAAAATATATCAGTGCCCATAAAATAAACCATCAAAACCAATCATTTTCGGTAACGGTAAGTGGCGGTATAGCCTCCTACCCTTTCAACTCGCAAGACCCCCGGCTCTTACTGGAAATGGCCGACAACGCCGTCTATCTCGCCAAAGGGGCAGGTAAAAACAGGATATCCCATTTTAAAGAGGAAAAAAGACGTTACCTGCGTGTAAAAATCCATCAACCAATACTCATCAAGGAACTTGACTTTAACGATTCCAAAACATTTTCCGGCATAAGCAAAGATATCTGCGTTGGTGGGATTCTCTTTGAAAACGATTCACCCCTACCCCTAGGTGCCCTTATCAAGGTTCAGGTACCCGTCAACAAAGTATCGCCCGTTATCCTCATCGGCACTGTGGTAAGAGTTGAAAATTACGGTAACAATAAATATGATATCGGAATGACAACTTCATTTAAAGAGATGGAAAAAATCGTCAGCACGGAAATTGGCAGTATGCTTCGTAAACAAAACGTGGCATAGTAAGCCGTAATAGAAACTTGGCAACACCGGAAAAAAGGATCAGGACTATTCTCAACACCGGCAAACAAGGACCGCACCCATGAAACTGACCCATGTAATTATAAGCGGGCGTGTGCAGGGCGTCTACTTCAGAGATTATACAAAACAGCAGGCCGTCCGGCTCAACCTCACCGGCTGGGTGAGAAATCTACCCGATACCACGGTCGAAGCCGTATTCCAGGGCCGGGAACATGATATTGATTCGATGCTCTCCCGGCTTAAACAGGGCTCACCTGGATCAAAAGTTGCTGCCGTTCAAGTAGAACAACTGGACAGTGCGGAAAACTTTTCAGACTTTACAATTCGAAACTGATTATCCATGCTCCTGGAAATAGATCGCCTCAACCTCTGGTTCAACGATTATAACAGCAATAACGAACCAATCCGCAACCAGGTCCTTTTTGATGTTTCCCTCGCTCTACAACAGGGTGAAACAACCGCCCTTGTCGGTGAATCCGGTTCGGGAAAATCAATCACCGCATATTCGATCCTCCGCCTCCTCGAAGCGGGAAGTAATATAGGTGTTGACGGTAAAGTGCTGTTCGAGAACGAGGATATTTATGCCCTCTCCCCCGATGCACTCCTGAAGATTCGCGGCAACAGAATAGGTATGATTTTCCAGGAACCGATGACCTCCCTCAACCCGGTGTACACCATCGGCACCCAAATGATCGAACCCCTGATATTGCACAACAATATGAGTAAAAATGAGGCGGACAAAGAGGCACTACGCCTGCTGCAACGGACAGGGATTGACGAACCTGCCCTGCGCATGCGCTCCTACCCCCATCAACTTTCCGGCGGCCAGCGACAGCGGGTCATGATCGCCATGGCCCTGTCCTGCAAACCGTCGCTCCTTATTGCCGATGAACCGACAACAGCCCTCGACGTCACAATTCAAGCCCAGATACTCAATCTTATCCGGGATGTGCAGGAAGAGTACGGAATGGGTGTTCTGCTTATCACCCACGATCTGGAAATGGTAAAAGACATTGGCGCAAAAGTCTTTATAATGCAGGAGGGACGCATCGTTGAAAGTGGTAATACCGCTTCCATTTTTAATGCCCCATCCCACCCATATACCCGACAACTGATATCGGCCATACCTGACACCGCAAAACCACCTGCTCACCCGGGACCATTACTGCTTGAGACCAAAGATCTCCAATGCAGATTCACCATCCATGACGGGCGGGAACATATTTTCAAACGACGGAAAAAAATCATCAATGCAGTTGACCACGTCAGTCTGCAAATTGCCGCCGGTACCACCTGCGCCGTTGTAGGCGAATCAGGGTCGGGAAAAACCACCCTGGGCATGGCCATCTTAAAGCTTATCCGCAGCCGGGG
Organism: uncultured Desulfopila sp.; assembly: GCA_964594945.1. Lineage (GTDB taxonomy): Bacteria > Desulfobacterota > Desulfobulbia > Desulfobulbales > Desulfocapsaceae > Desulforhopalus_A. The sequence continues at coordinate 3,999 of CAZQOD010000020.1, read as the reverse complement.
GGAGATATTTTTTGATAATCGACCGCTCCATACCTATAACAGCAGTCATATGCGCCCCTTAAGAAAAGATATCCAGGTGGTCTTTCAGGATCCGTTTTCTTCGCTCTCCCCCAGATTAACGGTGCAAAAAATAATCGAAGAAGGACTCAAAGTACATGATTCCAGCGGAGATAAGCGACTGCGGCGCGAAGCCGTTATTTCCGCACTTGCAGAAGTTGGCCTGGATAAAGAAATGGCCCTACGCTACCCCCATGAGTTCTCAGGAGGACAGCGACAAAGAATCGCCCTTGCCAGGGCAATCGTCCTTAAACCTAAATTCCTGATATTAGACGAACCAACCTCGGCCCTGGACGTAACCATCCAGGGACAGATAATTAAATTACTCCTTCGCTTACAAAAAAGATACAATATGACCTACCTCTTTATATCCCACGATTTACGAGTAGTACGAGCCCTTGCCGATTATATTGCCGTAATGCACAGGGGCCGTATTATCGAAAATGGCCCTGCCGAGAAAATTTTTGCATCACCAACCCAAGCCTATACCAGAGATTTATTTACAGCGGCTCTCAATAAATGATCGTTACTGAATATTTTAATAACCGCACCTTGATATCATTTAAAAGTTTGTCCCGAACTACAGTTTAATAATACAAATAGATCGATCACCCACCATGATTTTTGTTAAAAATACACGCTGATACCTGTCGAGATTGTCAGTCAGTAATTTTAAAAAACATATAAACCGTCCCATGTTTTCCAAAACCATACTCTCATCCGCCCCGCACGGCCCCGGCGTATATTTAATGCTCAACAATAAATCAGCCGTTATCTACGTCGGTAAGGCCAAAAATATTTTCAACAGACTGTCATCCTATGCACATTTCACCGGGAGCAGACACAATAAAACCGCAGTAATGCTCAACCAGGTTGTAAAAGTAAATACTATCATCACCGCCACCGAGAAAGAAGCCCTCATCCTTGAAGCATCACTTATCAAAAAATATAAGCCCAAATACAATATCATCCTTCGGGACGATAAAAACTACCCCCATATCAAGGTAACCATCCAGGAAGAGTGGCCACGTGTATTTATGACCAGGAAAAAGTTAAAAGACGGGGCCAGATATTTTGGCCCATACTCTTCAGTATCGGCCATGTGGACCACTCTAAAACTCATTTCAAACCTTTTCCCGCTTCGTAACTGCAAGGGAGGAAAACTCAGGAAACGGTCGCGCCCATGCCTCAACAGACAGATTGGTAAATGTCTCGCCCCCTGTGCCGGTAACGCTGACAAACAGGCCTACCTGACAAATGTAAAACACATTCTCATGCTGCTTGAGGGTAGAAACCACGATCTCATCAGAAAACTGCAAGCCAAAATGCATAGGGCATCTAAGGATCTTAACTTTGAAAAGGCTGCAACCCTGAGAGATCAGGTGACGGCACTTACCAAAACCCTCGAGAAACAGGTAATATCCGCCAATCACACCAAGGATCAGGACATATTCGGTTTTGCTCGGGAAAACGCAGCGGTAACGGTGGCAATCCTCTTTATCAGAAATGGCCTTATCAACGGCAGCCGAACCTTCTTCCTCCCCGACCCATACGGTGAAGATCAATCAATTTTATCCCAGGCAATTAACCAGTTTTACACCAATAACAGTGTCCCTCCACAGGAAATACTACTACCATTCAAACCTACTGATTTTGACCTGTTGGGAGAAAGTCTAAATGATAGCTGTATATATAAAATCCGACTGAAAATCCCTAAACGCGGGGATAAACACCGACTCATCGCAATGGCAAATACCAATGCGCTACAACTCTTTGCCGAAAAAGAAAAAAAGAGACGATCATGGCAAACACTATCCACAACCATGGAAAAGAAACTGCGCCTTGCACGATCTCCTGCAAAGGTTGAATGTCTCGATATATCAAATATAGGCGGCAAGCAGGCGGTGGGATCACTGGTTGCCTTCCACCGGGGCGAACCTGCAAAACCATTTTTCAGGCATTATAAGATAAAAACCATCACTGGGCCCGACGATTACGGTATGATGAGGGAAGTATTAACTCGGAGACTAAGCAGAGGACTGCAGGAAAATACGCTCCCCGATCTTTTTATCGTCGATGGGGGAAAGGGTCAACTGGGGATTGCCCTAGCCGTTGCCAAAAACCTCAATATTGAAAACGACCTTGACTGGATAGGTATCGCCAAAGAGAAGGATAACGAGGGTGAAAAACTCTATAAACCAGGGAGGAAAAATCCCATTCTCCTCCAATCCCACGACCCCATCCTCCTCTACCTGATGAGAATTAGAGACGAAGCCCATCGTTTCGGCATCACATTTCATCGAAAACTGCGAAACAAGGCAACACTCTCTTCCCAATTAGATTCCATCCCGGGAATCGGCCTTGAAAAGAAAAAACTCCTTTTAAAACAACTGGGCAGCCTTAAACGCATTAAAGAAGCATCAATAGAAGAATTAATGGAAGTTAAGGGTATAGGAACCACACTGGCCCAAGATATTCACTCCTTTTTCCACCATTAACCCTTTCCACAACCCTGTGTTTATCCATCGCTGTTATTAAACCGGCAATGGTATTCAAAACATAATAATCTATACACTAGATCGAAATCTGGAACAATTTATAGTAAAAGAAATTACAGCAAAAGCAATTTAAGCAACCACTCACCGGCTGGCCTTGGATAATATACCAAGGTTAAGTATAGAAGATACTTGAATAAACTCCGAAAATCGCGCGGATAAACCAGCCGGGCGCATTCAGGAGCAAGCGGATTTACTGTAATCAACTTGGATAAACCAAAAAAGTATATTCGCAAAACTAAACTACGGAAAACCGGAGTGGCAACTTCCCTTGAAATGCATTGCTATGCTATTTTTTCTTTTATATTCAACATGTTGTCGGTATTTATTTTGGCATTATCTATATAAATAGAGTTTTCAATGTATTATATATGTGTTAATATTACATAATTCTTTAAGCTACGAATTTATGCCGACACTCCGATTTTTTTTCACAAATTACACTATGAGGGCGATTCATTAACGACAACAACAGGCACAACAGTAAATATTTGATGAAAATCTCTAATGATTTTATATAAAAATATTTTGTGGTTTTCCAATAAAAATAATGCGGTTAGCCGAAGTATCAGTAAATATCTACCGGCAAAGCCATTAGAGTCACACCAGCCGAGCTGGTGGTTTTATGATTCTAATAAATTGCTCATTATTCAAGCCCCATGCTTGAGATAGTTATTTGCAGAATTATAATGACAATCAAAAGCATTATGGAACTAAATGTGATTATAGAACGGTAAGAGAATTGCTTGTTAAATATCCTCGAAAAGAGGCTATTATTTTCAGGTTCAATATATTCCAATTCTTCAAACTCACATTGTTTTACACTTTGCTTAATTAACTCATGAAATGCCTCATTTTCAGAGGATAACATATGACGATCCAGAGAAATAATATTATTTGAAGGCATATCTAAAATGAACTCGAAACAAACAGGGAAGTAACCTCTTTTATGTACTTTTATTTTATTAATTTTTTCAATTGGTAAAACTATTGGTTTTTTAAATACTGAGAAAAAAACCAATAGTTTTCTATTTTCAATTTTTGCAATTGGTTGAATTATCTCTCGTAGCCATTTAAAAACAAAGAAAAAGAGAATTGCTATTAGCCAACCTTGAAAAAACAAAGAACTCTGAATTGAAGCATAATGAACTATAAAAATTAAATACAATCCGCTTAATAAAATATGAGAATAGGATCTTTTTATCATTCGAGATTTTTTTTATTTAACCCGGTATCACAGGATTTTACCAGTAAAAGCTGTGAGTGAAATTTTAAAACTGAACTTAGAATAACATATAATGGTAACTTGGAAAGCCGCACCGGTAAAATTCCTGTGAATACCATTATACCTTTTTTAGTTGTCTTGTATGAAAACAAGGGGAGATAT
>CAZQOD010000019.1:0-35236 GCA_964594945.1 uncultured Desulfopila sp. | reverse complement strand
ACCAATAATGGTATTCTTCTACCTATTGATACAAAAGTAGATAAACAAAAGACAGGGGGGCGCAGAAAAAAGAAAAAAGAAAAATATAAACCACCAACAGGAATTGAGCTTAAAAACAATGGGCGAGATTGGATTGATAATGAAGCATGGGATATGTGGATTGAATTTCGTAAAGAATTAGGGAAGCCATTAAAAACGAAAGCTGGAACAAAAAGACAATTAAATATTCTTAAAAAATATAAATCAAAGCAACGTGAAATAATAGAAAACTCAATAAACTCTGAATGGACAGGATTATATGAACCTAAAGGCAAATCAGGATACAAGCAGCCGAGAGCTGGTGCTGATAAGGGATACCGTCAATGGAAAATGTTGTAGCGAGAATCGGTGACGTAATGCCGAACGCAGTTGAATTTGAGGAGAGCATACTTGCGTCTTGCATTATATGCCCACAGGATATACCTGAAATTTTAGATATGATCTCCCCTGATGATTTTTACAGGTCCCGGAACATGAGAATATTTAAAGCAATATCAGATTTGCACAATTCCGGGGGTCCGGTAGATACAACCACGCTTAATGAGAAAACGGGTGAGGGTGTCTTTTTGGGTGAGTTATTAAGCATCCCCATAGCTGCAAATAACGAATATTATTGCCAGCAGGTTAAGGGAACATCCGTAAAGCGTAGGATTATAGAACAGGCCAATGCGATAACAAAGCGGGCATTCTCAAGAGATCAGGCAGGCGATGTACTCGAGTATGCTCACGACTCAATTACTGGGATAGGATTTGATTCAACCGCTAAGGCCCTGAAAATATCAGATGGAATCCAAGAGACGTTTGATAAAATATCAGAATTGAGGAAACGCGGCGGAGGGCTTATCGGAATTGATACAGGGTTTGGCAGGCTGAATAAAATAACTCTCGGGTGGCAACAGGGGGATTTTGATATTATAGCTGGCCGGCCTTCGATGGGGAAATCAGCATTAATGTTAAAACACGCCTTGATTTCGGCATCACTCGATATCCCGACATACATTTTTTCACTCGAAATGAGCGCACCACAGTTACAGCTGCGGGCCGTATCGAACATATCAGAACAGCCGCTATATGACATCAGGGCTGGGAGATATTCAGACATGGGTGGTTACGATGAAGTAAAAAAAGCAATCGCAAGCATAAAAGAGATACCGCTGTTCGTTGATTATACGGCTGGAATAACCGTTCAGCAAATCCGTCGCCGGCTTCGCAGGTGGTTTAGAAAATATGGCCGCGGCCCTGTATATGTTGATTATCTCCAACTCATGGGGTCATCAAGCAGAAAATACGAACGAAAAGATCTTGAAATAGCTGATATTTCAAGTGGATTAAAGGCGATTGCAAAAGACCTTGATACGACCGTTATCGCGTTATCTCAACTTAACCGGAGCCTTGAGAATAGGCCAAATGCTGATAAAAAACCGCAGCTGTCAGACCTGAGAGAGTCTGGAGCGTTAGAGCAGGACGCAGATATTGTCTTATTCCCTTACCGCCCGGAGGTTTATGTTAAAAACAAATTCGATGAGCGTGGTAACCCGACAGATGAATACAAAAGAGTTATAGGAAAAGCATATCTTATAATCTCGAAACACCGGAACGGGCAGACAGGGGAAATCCTGCTGCGGTGGATTGCGGAAACAACATCATTCACAGATCAGGGGGTTGATTATGAAAATTATTGATAAAATAGGCGAATTACTGGTAGAAATAGGGACGCATCTCGAGTATCTCGAAAAAGCATCTGAAATGAAACAGCATCTTATCAAGACGCTTGAGGATGATAATAAAAAGTTGCGTGAAAAGCTGGAATCAAAAGATGATTAAACTCACCATACCAGGGAACCCGATACCGAAACACAGGCCGAGATTCAGGCGATCAGGCAAGGCTTATTCAGATCAGACAGCGCAAATGGATGTTTTTAGAGAATATGCGGCATTGCAATACACGCAGAATCCACTTGAAACGGCCTTATCGGTTAAAATTGAGTATTTCATGGTTCGTCCAAAGGCCCACTATGGAAAAGGCCAGAATATAGCGAGGATTTTGAAATCAGCGCTTCACAAAAACCGACATCCCGTCCGGACGTTGACAATTTAGTAAAATTCACCCTGGATTGCCTTAACGGGATAACATTTAAAGACGATGCGCAGGTTGTTATGATTATCGCGAGTAAAAAATACTCGGATCATCCACGGACAGAGATAACGATAAATGAGGTTTAACATGGAAACAGACCTGGAAAAACTGCAACGGGTAATTCGGCTTGCTATTGGACGGATTGAAAACGATTTATCAAGGGCTTCAGATATGTATAAGAGATCATATGATTGCGGGTTTTTTGAGGAAGCTGAACAGCTTGATGGCGAGGTTATCGGTATCGAAACGTCTTTAAAAACTCTAAAACAGATGCTATCCGGGCTTATATGAAAACAGCCATTGCCATAATAAAGCTGTTAATATTTATTTCAATCCTGCCGGCGTGTATTATCCTTGACTGGATATCTGAGATAATATCAGGCGTGGCAACAACTATTGAAAAGTGGATCAGGGGGTTGATATGAAAAACAAATCCAGAAAATGCGAGACACCGGAATGCAACAACATGATAACGGGGCATTGTTTGAGGCGATTTTGCCGGTCATGCGCCATTAAGCGGAGGAAACACCAGAGTCTCATATCTAAACAGCGATATCGTGAGAAAATAAAAAAACTTAAATCAGAGGATATGACCCCGGATATACGTGAGCTGAAAGACATCAGCGGGCCAAGCCCGGAGCTGTCAGACGCAACACATTGCAAAATTTGTGGGAAAAGGTTATCATCTTACAACAAGACCGGCGAGTGTTTTTGTCACGGTGGCTATTTTCATTCGGGTGCGTACCGTGATTATTCAGCGGTTGTTCCGGTAATAAGTTATTATTGAGGTATAAAATGGCGGCAGGACTATGCGAACAACTCGAACCGTTTTGCAAGGGGGAAGTGTGGAACCCAGATAAACCCTGGCAAATCCAAAAAACAATGTGGCGCCGGTGGTCAAAAAAGCAGAAAGTGCGCAGAGAGCGCCGAAGGGCAAAACTAAATCCTGAGTGCGTACCGGAATACAAACGGTTTAATGGGTATGAATATTGAAAGGCGGTAAACATGGAGAAAGTCGAGATTGAGGAAATGGCAGACGCGCATTGGAAATGGCTGAACGGGTTTATGGAGACACTCAGCAGTTGTGGCTTTGATGAGGAAACGCTCGAATATGTTTACAAGACGGCGTTTGTTCATGGGTTTAAGCATGGTGTTGAAAGCCGGGCAGGTACATTTGAAAGGATTTAAAGTTGACAAGCGCTGATTTATCAGATAGTGTTTATGGAGCGGATAGGCTCATTACCGAAAAGCCAGTTTCCTTGCTGGCCTGCCGCTCCAATCTTCAAGGAGAACCGATAGGAGGGTTCAACATGAAAAATAATCCAGACAGACTCACCCCAGAACTATTAAACTCAATTCCACATTATAATCCAGAGATGGGCGTTTTTACGTGGGATTGAACACGGCGCTTACGATTCAACTAAATACACTATCTGAGAGGCGGTAAATATGGATAAAATAAAGATGTGTTCAATAGATGAAATGAGATGTTTTGGTAATGATGATAGCAAAACAATATATTTTATAAGCACAACCGACAGCATAGGGGGACAAAAGGTCGTAAAAATAGGGGTTTCAGGAAACGTTACTGAACGCCTTAAATCCTTACAATCTACAACTCCATTTGCATTAGGGCTATGGTATTCTTTCGATGTCGATGAAAAAAGAGCATTCGAGATAGAGGGATATTTGCATTATAAATTCAGAGAGGACCATTATCACGGTGAATGGTTTATAAAAAGCAGTGGCGTAGATACGTTTGTTGAATGTCACAAAAACGAAATGTTAAAATTCAAAAACAATTATTTGCAGAACACAAAAAAACGCAAACTTTTTGGCATAGAAATAGATAGTATTGTAATGAATAAGTTTTTATGCGCGACAAGCCTCGTTAAGGCCGGGAACAGAAAGCGCATGGTTGACGGAAAGGCCCCGTTCAGGCTTGATTCATGGTTAAACCAGAAAGGCACAAAGGAATTTATTGAGGAGCTTAACAAAAAATACGGTAAGGTGAAAACGAAATATGGCCGGAATACGTGGTTCCACCCGCTTTTATTTATAGACCTTGCACTTGCTATTGACCCGAAGTTTAAGGTTGAGGTTTACGGGTGGCTGTTTGACTTGCTTATTAAAAACCGTAACGTAAGCGGCGACAGTTATAAGCAGATGTGTGGAAATCTTTACACAAGGCACCGGAACAAAAGGTCGTTTCCGGAGTTCATCAAGAATGTTGCCGGCAAGATACGGCTGAAATGTAATGTTGTAGATTGGCAGGAAGCTACAGAGGACCAGTTGCGGTTACGTGATAAGATACACAACGAGATTGCTTTGCTGTCAGACGTTTTAAATAATAACGATGAAGCGGTAAGGATTGCCTTATTGCGGAATTGAAAGGGGGATATCATCGAAATTTCCGTAAGATCAAACGTTAACGAGTTTATAAAGTCGTTAAATTGGCGAGAACAGCAGCAGTTGCCGTTTGCAACCGCTTCGGCAATTAATACGACACTTTTCAACATCCGTAAGCCGTTAATCGGGAAAATCAGGTTACGGCAGAAATCAAAAAAGCCGTGGTGGAATAACAGGAAATATGGCATCCGGATAACCAAGGCCCATAAGCGGCAGCGCGTTATATCCGGTCAGATAGGCACATCGGCCTATTTCGCAGAATTATGGGAAAAAGGCGGCGTTAAGCATCCATACCATGCCAAAAACATTGCAATCCCGACCGGCAAGATACCCATGAAGTACAAGAAGTCAGGGGGGGCCCGGGCGTTTATCCAGGATAAGAAAACGTTTAAGATCGGCGAGGGCATCTACCACCGAAAAGGCAAAAAAGGCAAGATCGAACGGGCGTTTACACTTAAAAAGTCTGCCGTTATTCATCCCGGCATGGGTTTTGTGTTGTGGGCGCATCGTTATGTAAGCCGCTCATTCGCAAAGAACCACCGGGCGGCAATGGCGAGAGCGTTGAGGACGGCACGATGAACAGTAAGAGCGCAAAGAAACTGAGGCAGGCGGCGAACAGATTAAGGCGTAACCAGTCAACGGCCGTGGTAGAGACTATGTTCAGTGCCGGGCTATGGTGGCGCATTCGGTTTGCCGTTAGGCTGATATTCAAACTTAGATAAGGGGAACAGACATGATCTACGAATGTAATGTTTGTGGTGATAATACTTGCAGGATAGATGTGAGTACTGATGATTGTTATCCGCGCATCTGTGCGCATGCATCCCATTACACGGCTTCCTGGCGGGTCATCAATAAAGGCAACAGTATGTCAAAGTCTCCCAATGCTTGGGATATCGAGTACATCAAGCGGCAGCAGGAGAAGCAGACCGAGTGCCTTGAGCGGATAGCGGATAACGTTGATAAGATCGTAACGTCAGCTGATAAAGAGAATAACGATCATGAAGAAAGCCAGGCTTAAGCAGCGCAGGGCGCTATTCGTTGACGTTGACGGAACGTTAACTTGTGGGCGTATGGTCAATACACCCCTTGTTGATTGGCTGCGCAAAAAGAAATCAGATGGGTTTTATATTGCGCTTTGGTCATCAAGAGGAATTGCCCACGCTGAAGCGGCAGCGGATAAGGCAGGAATAACTGATATACTTGATGCTATTATTCCAAAGCCAACCCATATCGTTGACGATAAAGGGTGGTCGTGGGTTAAATATACTAAAAGAATTAGCCATAGCGCTAACGAAAGGGCAAGCTGTTGAAATTATTATATAAAAAAGGTACTGTGGCCGGGACCGATCGGAGGTACGCTTTCGAGTGCGATTTTTTTGCAGGCACAAACTGTTTTATATGGTTTCAAAAGCCGTCAGTTGCCGCATATACAATTTTTGGCTCTTGCTGATACATTTGCCTGCATAATATTTTAGCGCCATTATCGGTTAATGGCTGGTTTATCATAATAGGGAGTTTCTTTTTATGGCATGGATGACCCCGAAAGAGTACGCAGAATACAGGGCGGTATCGCCTCAGATAATCAACCGGCATATTAAGACCGGGAAGATTCCAGCGAGGGCGACAAAGCCAGCAAAGCCGGGGAGTAAGCGGAAACTTATCAATTCCAGATTGGCTGATAGAGCGTTAAAAGATGGGCTTATCAGCAACTATAATGAAACCGGAAAACGGAAACCGAAAAAAGTTTCAAAAAAGGGGGGCAATGGAGCGGGGAAAAGAAACGACATTGACAACGACCGAATCCTTGACGCGATTGCCGCGGCAGACCTTGATGAGAACACCACGGCGGCTGATGCTCAACGGCTCAAGACTATTTACGAGGCGGCGCTCAAGAAACAGACTCTTGATAAGAACGCCGGGGAGCTTGTTGATGCAAAGGACGTCACCCAGGCTTACGCCAAGGTGGTTACAGCGGCAAAAACGAAATTCCTATCAGTGCAGAGCAAGGTCGCGCCATTAATTAACGATGCCATTGACGATCCTGCGGCGGCTTCCGAGATAATCAAGGTGATAGGCGACCTACACCGGGAAGCATTGCAGGATTTGGCAGGGGGGAAACGGACATGAGCAACGATATCGCGGTTAAATTAGGCAGGATACACAAACTTGTATCTCTTATGACGGAGATTGACATGATACGGGCAACACGGATTAAAGATATATCCCTTAAAATGCGGCTAATAAACCAACGGGTTATATCTGGCTATGCGCTTGCAGGCGCGTTTGATGCAGACCAGACACGATTTAACGAGATAATCTTGGGAAAACTGACATGAAAAAACTTGGTATTGCTTTTTTAAGCGTATGTGCGACAATGACACCGGGTGTTGTTTTATTACAACACTTTACTCATAACTCATTGCATATAGTGGAGTCATCGCTAATAACAATGGCGCTGTTTATAGGCGGCGAAATTTATCAGGCCATAATGTCAAGCCTATGAAAACATCTTTTACGATTTAACGGGATAATTTGGGAGAAACGGACATGACAGCAACTATTTCAATAGCAGCGATCCTGCTTTTAGTATTACCGAGATATTCAACCCGGCCATACACGATACCGAGGGACACTTTGGCGGTTTTATTGTTCCCGGTGGTGCTTTATTTTAACGGGTGGCCACATATAGACCCGCTGATAGCAGAAATGGCGGCCGGCATGGTGGCAATGTGGATAATCTCAACGGTATTTTCCAGGAACACGGTCATATCGGTAAAGCATACTCTGAGATTTACGGCAATAATGTTTATCGGCTTGTCGGCACCACCGGAGGCTATGCCCGTTATTGTCGGATGCGGCGTTATTTCCGTTATCGTTATGATTCTGCAACGGTGGTTTAAAACCGGGCCATATATTCACGGCCTTGCGGGTAACTCGAATATGATGGGAGCGTTTTTGGTTCCGGTGTTTTTTTTATCGCCATATTTTGTAAGTGGAAACGAATATCTATTCGCCGGCATAGTCATTATATTGTCGCTTGGGCTTTGTATTACTCAATGCCGGGCGGCTCAGACTGCATGGCTTGTTTCTATATCGCTTTTAATCCATTGGATAATGATACCATTTGCGGTAATAATCGCGGCGCTTGTTATGCCGTGGCCGGCACTCAACCACAGAATAGAAATCTTGAAACGATGCCGTGAGCAACTTACCTGGAAAACGGCATTGACCGGATTAGGTGTTTACAACAGCAGGGTTGTTTTAACGATATATCAAGATCGGATAGACCAGCACCGGCCCCGCAGAGCGCACAACGATATTATTCAGATGATATTGGATGCCGGGGTTGTCAACGCGGCGCTGTATATTGGGATTATGGCGCTGTCAATATTCCGGGCATACTCAACGGGCAATGTTTACATGGCGGCGGCGTTATTCGCTGTCTTAATCAACGGGCTTGCGTTCCATACTCAGTCGATAACGATTGTTTCGTTGGTAACGTGGGCCTTAATCGGGCAGGTGAATTAATGATACCAGCAATATCAATAATACTCATGGCGATAGCGCTCGGGACATGGGGCCGGCTGTTAATTGCAGATGCGCTGTTGTGGATGCACTTACAAAATAGCGATATCCGCAGAATTGCATCAGCTAATTGGTTTTGGCCGTGGCATACCAAAATAGCAACTACATTGACGGCGTTGATGGTGAAGACCGGTAAGGCAAGCAATGCGTTTGAGATAAGCCTGCTTGCACTGTTGCGATATGACGGAATGATCGGTGTGGAAACCGGATATATCACTCATGCCATTGTCTGCTTACAATACGGTTTTGTGGATAGGGCGAAGCGGTATCTATGCGCCGGTCTGTTGTATGATCCTGAAAATCAGGCGGCCAAACAGCTTTTAGCGGAGGTTAACGGATGCCTGAATCAAAAGCAGAAAAATTAGAGGCGGCGTTGAAGCGGCTGCATTCTGTTCGTAAAAGCCTGTTGCTTGATCGTATCTCAACGGGTAAAGAAAAGCGGGATGCTGCGGATGAATTGCTTTACGTGATAGACTTTTTGCAGGCTGCAACGCCTGAGTTTTTAATAGGCGATGCAATATCATCAAACCCGTTTTTCATGCCGTGGCCACCGGCGCCGGGTATTTGGTAATGGGGCGATATTGACATTGCGAGGCGACAGTGATATGTGTATTGGAGTGGATAGGTTAGCTACCGAAAAGCCGGTTTCCTTGCCGGTCTTCCACTCCAACCAAACAAGGGAAGCTATAGGAGGCTTCACATGAAAAAACTCACCTATGAACGAGTCAGAGAACTTTTCGATTATGATCCTGAAACTGGTAATTTGACTTGGAAGAAAGTAACGTGTTCACGGCCGATGATAGGGAAAGTCGCTGGTCATAAGCATAGCAGCGGGAGAATTTATATAGGCCTTTTTGGTAAAAGCGTATTCGCTCACAGGCTTGTATGGTTATGGCATTATGGCTATTTGCCTGATAGCTCAACAGAGATAGACCATATTAACAGGAATAATTCAGACAACAGGATAGAGAATCTCAGAATCGTTTCACGCATTTGTAACATGAGAAATACCGGGAATAAATGTACGAACACGTCCGGAGTTAAGGGGGTTCATTTTAATAAAAAAATTGAGCGATGGGAATCTTACATCATGGTTAAATATGAGAAACATTATCTCGGGTTATATTCTAACTTTAACGATGCTGTCTTAGCGAGGCTTGCGGCTGAACAGTGCCTCGGCTGGTCTGGTTGTGACAGCGCAAGCCCAGCATATAGATATGCATTAGAGAATGGATTAATAAAGAAATAATGGCTTTTTTTGACGCAAAAGAGATACTTTCATATTTTATGCCCCCTGAGGATTTGACTTTATCGCAGTGGGCTGACAAATACGCTTATTTGTCTCAAGAAAGTTCAGCGGAACCTGGGAAGTGGAGGTCTTACCCATACCAGATAGGGATTATGGATGCTGTAACAGATCCGCTTGTTTGGAAAATAACATTAATGAAATCGGCCCGTGTGGGATATAGTAAAATACTAAATCACACGATAGGTTATTACGCTCACCACGAACCATGCCCGCAGTTGATGGTTCAACCGACAGTTGAAGACTCACAAGGTTTTTCAAAAGATGAGATTGCCCCTATGATTAGGGACACTCCGGTTCTAAATCAATTAGTTTCAGACCCAAAAAGCAGAAATACAGATAACACAATTTTGAAAAAGGCGTTCCCTGGTGGAAGCCTTACCTTGATTGGTGCCAATAGCGCGCGAGGATTCAGGCGAATAACCGTTCGGATAGTCCTATTTGACGAGTGCGATTCATACCCGCCATCTGCCGGGCGTGAGGGCGACCAGTTAAAACTCGGTGAAATGCGGACGGACACGTACTGGAACCGTAAGGTAATAATCGGTTCAACGCCTACAATAAAAGGGGCAAGCCGTGTCGAAACGAGTTTTAATGAATCCGATAAAAGATATTATTATGTGCCATGTCCGTTTTGCAAAAAAGAGCAGATAATCCGTTGGAAAAACATAAAATGGCCGAAAGATAATCCGCACCGGGCTTACCTTGAATGTGAACATTGCGGGAAAGAAATACCGCATAGCAAAAAACGTTGGATGGTTGATAACGGGGTATGGCGGCCGACCGCGAAGTCACCCGGCCATGCCGGTTTCTGGATTTGGGCGGGGTATAGTTTCAGCCCGAATGCGACATGGGCACATCTTGCAACAGAGTTTTTAGAGGCGACCAGGGCGTATAAGAACGGCGAAGACCCGGAAAAGGAAAAGCTGAAAACGTTTGTCAATACCCGGCTTGCCGAAACATGGGAGGATAAGGGAGAACGGATAGATGATGTTATCCTGATGGCGCGTAAAGAGCATTTCGCAGACGAAGCGCCGGAGGGTGTACTTGTTATAACGGTAGGTGCTGATATCCAGAAAAACCGTATCGAGGCCGAGATCATCGGGTGGGGTGTTGGCTATGAAAGTTGGTCGTTATCCTATGACGTTTTATCCGGTAAAGATTGCAGGCTCCCGGATGATCCGGCGTGGTCGAAATTATCTGAATTGCTTGAACGTGAGTTTTTGCGGCCTGATGGTGTCAGGCTTCATATTGCGGCGGCCGGTATCGATACCGGATATGCCACTGATGCCGCTTATGCTTTTATAAGACCGCGACAGATCGGCCGGGTTTACGCTCTAAAGGGTTCATCAACCCGGGGCGCTCCGTTGGTAGGCAGGCCGACAACGAAAACCGTAAAAAAGGGCAGGCTCGGGCTTGATCTGTATCCGGTAGGAACAGACACGGCAAAGGATTCAGTTTATTCGAGGTTGCAGATTAAAGAACCGGGCCCGGGGTATTGCCACTTTCCTGATGACAGGGATGCAAAATATTTCGATATGTTAACCGCCGAGGAAGCGAAAACGAGATATGTCAAAGGGGTTGCGTATCGGGCATACCAGTTAAAGCCGAAAAAGAAACGTAATGAGGCTTTAGATTGTCGTTATTATGGATACGTGGCTTGCAGGATACTCAACCCGATTTGGAAAAAGCTGAAAGAGAGCATTGACCGCCGGGTTAAAAAGGCTGTTAAGAAAAAAGAGGCTCCAAAAAAGCGGCCGTTAAAACGGAAGCGCAAAGGATTTGTGAAAGGGTGGAAATAGATGAAGTGTCCATATTGCGGTAATGAAAAAAGCCGGGTGATACGAACAACCCGGCTTGATGATGAAATACTCCGTGAGCGTAAATGTTTGAGAAAGAAATGTTCAAGGGTATTTACGACCACGGAGTTGCTTGACAGTTACGACCCTAAACGGGCTTCAAAATGAGTTCAGGCGGCAATTCAGAGCATTCCTTACAGAGCGGAAAGTTGAATTTTACCGGGCCGTCAGTTATGGTTGTAACCGTTTCGGCCTCATTGTAGCCGCACAGTGAGCATGGGTAATACATCGGCCTGTAACAAATCCATGACAGTTTTTTAACTCGTTTTTCCATTTTAAAATCTCCCTAAATTAAGATAAAAAGCAGAACTGGCAGCCAGTCAGTTTTTGCCGGTTGTTCAATAGCCGTATCCGGTTTAACCGAAACGTGATTAGCGGCGCATCCAAAACACATAATTGAAATAAGCAAAATCATTATTATCTTTTTCATTTATTTTCTCCAATAGTTAATGGTTAAAAACTCTTTTCGGGCATAGGCAATGCCGAATATGGCTATCTGAGCGCCACGTTGCAGATTGTACTCAACCCCGTTTACCACGGCTACAGCGTGATACGCCGGGTCTAAAACCATGTTGTATATGCGTATCTGCATTGGATATGGGCAGTTGAGATAGTACTTGAGTGTCGATAAAAAAGCATGGTGCAGGGTTTTACAATCCCCACGGAACCCGTTATGATAAACATGATTTAACGTCCACATTGTTTTTGTCTGCGATGCCCCCATATCATATACCTGATTCGTCCGGAACCAGCTTGCAACCGTTTCAACAGCTTTATCAGACCATCCGTTAATGGATATCTCAGATTTAACGTTATTAATCATCAGTGCAAACTTTTCCTGTTTTGTTTTTCTGTAATTCTCTGCGTAGCCGTCATCTGAAACGAGGGGGAGCGGTAACGGGTATTTCGAGCATTCGTTCACCTGCAACCGCTGGATTTCATCATATAGCGCAACAACACCTGGTTTATTCGTCGTGGCACATCCTGTTATCAGTATGGCTATTATTAAAAGTGTTTTCATAACAAATTTTAAGAGCAATCCCCATGCCAAAAACAATGAGACACTTTTTAACATACTGAAACGACACAATAAAAAAATACAGATTATTTTTTAGCGCATTTCGAGTGTATCAAAGAGACACAAATGTGCGATACACATCTGTATCAATGAAACAATTTTAAAAATGATACAGTTTTTTGATACATGAGACACTTTTGCTAAATACAACATCGAATTAATTGACTTAACCGGCGGTATAATAAAATATCAAGGTGTCTGTTTCCCGTTCCGGATGTCCGGGCTTCGCGGCTCGGGCATCCACTACAAAAGAGGCGATATGACGATAACCGTTCCGACCACAGAGCCGACCGAGATCAGGGCCGGTGATTTCGTAACTTGGAAAAAATCACTTACCGATTATCCTGCAACAAGCTGGCTACTCGAATATTTCCTTGTAAAATCAGATAACCAGATAGGGATAAGTGCAACGGCATCAGGCACAGATCATCTTGTTTCCGAGGCGGCTACTGACACTAAAGATTGGTCTGCCGGTGAATATCATTATATCGCCAGGGTAACAAAAAATACCGAGATATATACAATCAAAACAGGGTCGCTTGAGATCCTGCCAGATTTTGAGACTCAAACATCCGGATACGATGACCGGAGTTTTGCGAAGACCTGTCTTGACGCGATAGAGGCGATACTTGAGGGAAAGGCGTCAGAGGATGTCTATTCGTATTCAATCGGTGGCCGCAGCCTGTCAAAGTTCAGCCACGCTGAATTATTGGATGCGAGAGACAGATACCGGGCCGAATATAACGCCGAGGAAATCAAGGCCGGGCGTAAATCAGGGAAAATTAAAACGAGGTTTGTTTAATGTGGCCCTTTAAAGCTAAAGAACAGCCCGTTAAAATCAAAAAATCAACATTACCGGCTCAAATGAGGTCTTTTAAGCGAAGCTATCAGGGCGCAATGATCGGCCGGTTAACAAACGACTGGACGCAGACAAGCGGGACGCCGGCGGCAGAGATTCAGGCCGGGCTTGCAGTACTCAGGGCGCGGTCGAGGGATTTGGCAGCCAATAACGCCTTTGGGTCCAGGTTTGTATCTATGATCAAGACGAATGTTATCGGGCATAAAGGCATTCAATTACAGATACGGGCGAAAAACCAGGACGGAAAACTTGACGAACCGGCGAATAATCGTATTGAGGCCCATTGGCAGCAATGGGGCAAGGTTGGAAGTCCGACAGTTGACGGCCGGTTGTCTTGGATTGACGCACAGAAATTATTTGTAACGACATTGGCAAAAGACGGTGAGGTTTTAATCAGGTTGTGGCCGGGGTGGAAATACAACCCGTACAAATTCGCAATTCAGTTTATCGAATGCGACCATTTAGACATTGAGTACAACGGGACGTATTCAAATGGCAATAAAATTACGATGGGCGTTGAGGTTGACAAGTGGGATCGGCCGGTGGCGTATCATCTGCTTGTTAAACACCCCGGGGAAGCATTCCCGGGGCAGTTCGGGAAAAAGCACGAAAGGATACCGGCTGAACAGTTGATACACGCTTTTGTAATGGAACGGGCGAAACAACCCCGGGGCGTTCCGTGGATGGCTCCGAGTATGTACCGGAACAAGATTCTTGACGCCCTTGAGGAAGCGGCGGTCACTGCGGCCCGGGTAGGCGCGTCAAAGATGGGCTTTTTTAAATCTCCCGATGGGCAGGGTTACACCGGGGATGACCAGGAAGAAACAGACGGCGGTGCTGAGATAGAGATTACAGAGGCAGAGGCCGGGATATTTGAGCAGTTACCGGCAAATGTAGACTTTCAGGCATGGGATCCGGCATATCCGAATAACGAATATGGTCCATTTTCAAAAGCTATCCTGCGGGGTATCGCATCAGGATTTAACGTTAGTTATGTGTCGTTGGCTAACGATTTAGAGGGCGTGAGTTATTCGAGTATTCGGAAAGGCGAATTAGAAGACAGAGATAATTGGCGCATGATCCAGACGTTCACCATTGAGCATTTTTCGGAAATAATCCGGGAAGCATGGCTCAGGATGTCGTTAACCAGTGGGATTTTAGGGCTTCCACTGTCAAAGTTTTTTAAATTCAATGCCCCGGTATGGCGACCGAGGGGTTGGCAATGGGTTGACCCATCAAAAGAGGTCAAAGCCAATGTTGAGGCCATAACAAACAGCCTTGTGAGTGTTGAGCAGGTCGTTGGCGACTCGGGCGCTGATGCTCGGGACGTTATCGCGTCCAATGCCGACATTAAACAGGTCGCGGAAGATGCCGGGCTAATTTTACCCATATTTACAGGTGGTGACAATGGGAAAGAAACAGAAGAAGACAAAAACAGTCCAGAAAACAATTAAGACCCCGGTATTTTACCGGACAAATGGGATTGATACTAGGAAACTTGACGATGAAACGCGAACGGTGAGTTTGTCGTTTTCGAGTGAAGACCCGTATGAGCGATATTTCGGAATTGAGATCCTTGACCATTCCGCTGATGCCGTCAACATGGATTTTATAGCTAGTGGTCGTGCGCCACTGCTTAAAGACCATTGGGGCGACAATCAGATAGGTGTGGTTGAAAGTGCTGAGATCGGCACCGACCGGAAAGGCCGGGCTACAGTTCGTTTTGGGAAAAACGATCTTGCCGAACAAGAGTACGTGGATGTCAAAGACGGGATACGGCAGAATATTTCGGTGGGTTATCAAGTACACAAGATGGTGCTTGAGGAGGAAAACGAAGACGGCCCTGATATATATAGGGTTGTTTCGTGGACACCGCTGGAAATTTCCACTGTCGGCATTCCGGCCGATCAGACGGTCGGAATTGGTAGGGATGGGGATATTCAAGACAGGCAGTTTGACACAATTATTGAAACCAGGGCGGCGGTTGAACCGGAGCCCGCAAAAATTGAGGTAAAGAAAATGGATAAGACACCGGAAGAAATCGCAGCCGAAAAAGCTGCAAAAGAGGAAAGAGAAGCGGCCAGACTTCGCGATATCAGCGAAAAGGCTGCGAATGAAGCCCGTGAGATTATCGCGCTTGGCGCGCAGCATGGGTTTGAAACCGAAGCGACCGAAGCCTTGAAAGAGGGAACCAGCGTTGACTCGTTCAGGGCGTGGGTTCTTGACAAGTTGGCCGAGGGCCAGACGCCTGCCAAGACGCCCGAAATCGGGTTGACCGAAAAGGAAACGCAGCGGTTTTCATTTTTCCGGATTGCCAGGGCGGCATTGCTCGGGCCGAAAAACCCGGAATTTATTAAACAGGCCGGTTTTGAAATCGAATGCTCGGTTGCTGCGGCCCAGAAGCGCAAAGAGGATGGTCTTGTTACCAAGGGCTATGCAATACCGCACGATGTCATGGTAAGCACAAGAACCTTGACAGCCGGCACTGCCACCGATGGCGCGGAGCTTGTCGCTGATAACCTGCTTGCCGGGTCATTTATTGATGTCCTCAGAAACATGACCGTTGTTGCTCAGATGGGCGCAACCATGCTTCCGGGGCTTGTCGGTGATGTCCTTATCCCGCGTAAGACCAGTGGCGCTTCCGGCGGGTGGATCTCGACCGAGACAGGCGACGCTGCAAACAGTGAGGCTCAGTTCGACCAGGTAAGCCTTACGCCGAAGACGGTTGGTGCGTATACCGATATCAGCCGGCAGCTTTTGATGCAGAGTACTCCGGCGGCCGAGGGCCTTATCAGAAATGATCTGGCAATGGCGATAGCCATTTCTCTTGACCTTGCAAGCCTTTACGGGTCAGGTGCAAGCGGTGAGCCGACCGGCATCAGCGAAACGACCGGCATCAACAAGCCGACCGCATTCGCGGCTGCGGTTCCGACATGGGCCGAGGTTGTAGCGATGGAAAGCGCTGTGGCGACCGATAATGCTCTGCTTGGTTCACTCGGATATATCATCGAGGCGGCCATGCGCGGAAGCCTGAAAACGACCGAGAAAGCATCGAATACCGCTCAGTTTATCATGCCTGAGAATGGCAGCGAGTTGAACGGATACAAAACCGGCGTTACGAACCAGGTTACAAGCGGTGACGTTTTCTTCGGGAATTGGGCCGATATGCTTGTCGGACTTTGGGGGGGATTAGATTTACTCGCGGATCCTTATACCAACAGTCTTTCCGGTACGTTACGGCTTGTCGTACATCAGAGCGCGGATGTAGCGGTAAGACATCCTGAAAGTTTCGCAGTCAACAACGATGCGTAGGCTCGATATAAACTGATAACCGGCTCCCGGGTAACACCGGGGGCCGATATCGAGGTAATAAAATGACACTGACAGTTAAGAAATTCGAGGGCAAGGCACCTGGCGGGCTTGTAAAGATAAAGATCATTGCTGGTACTGTCATCGGTGGCATGGGCCGTGTAAAGGTCAATGAAATTGTGACGGCCCCGGCGAAAGATGCCCGGTTTTTAATCAGCACAGGCAAGGCTATACCGGTTGAGGAACCTGCCGAGAAAGTCGAGATCAGGGAACCTGAAGTGATGACCCGGGAACCGAAAACCCGCAAACGTGGCCGCAGGAAAAAGATAGATGCTGACTGAAAAGGCAAGCGATTTTTTTGATACGACGGAGATTGCGGATTCTGTTGTTTTCACTCCGGCGGCAACGGGTATTAGCGCAACCATAACGGCTATTTTAAACCGTGATGCGCTGAACCTTGAGGCTGATTTCAGGGACGGGAACGACCTTGCGCTTGCTGAGATTATCGTCAATAGGGCTGACGTATCAGCACCGGCGCAGGGTGACACGTATCTATTTGATTCGGAAACATGGCGGATTGGCTCGGATGGGATTATCCATACCGATGAATTAACCTACACTATCGCATTGCAACGCGAGGTATAAATTATGGCGAACGATAACAACATATCATTTACAAACAAAAACGGTAAGGTTCGGTTTTACGATGGGACAGCGACGCCTTATTATATCGAAATTGATTTCGGTGCAGGCGATATATCCGGGCCGCTCGGTGTTCCGAAGACCGAGGAAATATTAAAACTCAATGTTGGCAATTCGGATGCTGACGGGCATTACATCGAGGGGCCGGACGATAAAATATTCGAGCCGGGTCAGGTCAGTTTGTCCTTTATGATTACCAGTAAGGCACAATCTGACTTTTTGCTTGATTGGCTCGATGCGATGAATTACATCGGTTCAACGGCCACGGTCAACAGCCATACCCTTGTTACGACAAAAGGGACAACGAACCGGGACGGAACCAATGCAAGTCCGGCGTTTGCGGACAGTACGAAGTATGCCTGCAACGTTGAGTTATTCCTTGACGGCCCCGGTACAGATCAGGGCTGGCAGTGGAATGAAGTATGGCTCCCGCTTGCAGAGCAGAGTATAGCGCTTGCAGACGATGGGGCGAGTGTAACCTTGACCGGGTATCACCACGGAACGGTTGAGCGTATCGTGTCATTTACGGCAGGGACAGATGTAGAAACCTAAACCACGAAAGGGAACGGAAATGGACAAGATAGAAACGATCAGCGAATTGGTTGAAAACCAAATGCTCTTTGAAAGTAAGGGGTTTTCGATTGTCAAGGTAACCCGTAACGGCGTTGAGGGGCCGCTCAGACTCCCCATAAAGTCAACAGGGGTGGCAGAGTACCAGGATAAACTCAGCCAGAAAGCGCCACGACCGCCGGTTACAAATCGGTTTACGAAGCGTAACAGTGAAGAGGGTAAGGCGCTCGGGTTGTCCCATGATACCATTGTCAGGGTGATTGACACCGCCGATGAAAGTTACCTTGACGCGCTCGAAGCCCATACAAGGGACTTCACCTGGCGCATAGCGGTGTTTGCTCTGGATATATCCTGGAAAAAGGCCGATGGGACAATGGCAGAGAGTTACGAGGAAAAACTTGCAATTCTCAAAACAAACGGGTTGACCGGCCACCACCTTGACCAGATTTATCTTGATATCGAAAACCTTACCCGGTGGTCGGAGGATCGGGAGGATTTTTTATCCGGAGACTGATGGGCCTTGACGGTAACGCAATGATGAGGCTCAAAAAGCGCCGGATAGAGTCAGGGGCGGAAACGACAACGCTTTATCAGCAAATTTCGACCATGAAAGAGTTTGGCTTAACGCCGGCGCAATGGTCGAAACTCACCCGGCTTGACAAGAAAGTTTTGCATTACCATCGGGCCGCAGAATCGTTTTACATCGACATGGCACAGTCAAAACTTTCCAAGCCGAAAACAGAACAACCGAGGCTATCAGGTGCCAACAGATACCGTTAAATATAAAATAACCGCAGACAGCTCGAAGTACGAGAGAGCATCTGCGCGAGTGCGTAAAGCAACAGTCAGAATGGCTGATGCCGTGACGAAAAATGTCGGGCTTATGGCGGTGGCATTCGGCGTGACATTGGTTTATGGCATGAAAAAGGCCGTTGAAGCTGCAATAGAACAAGAGGCCGTTGAACGTAGGCTTGCGGCTGTTGTGAGTGCCACCGGAGGGGCGGCCGGGTTTTCAGCGCAACAAATGTTTGATATGGCCGGGGCCATGCAACAGGTTACGACCGTGGGCGATGAAACAATTATCAAGGGCATGGCCGTTTTAGCCACGTTTAAGCAGATCAGGGGGGAGGGTTTTGAACGGGCTACAATGGCGGCTCTTGATATGGCCGAGGTAATGCAGACAGACCTTAAATCGTCAATGGTGATGATCGGGAAAGCGATGAATGATCCGATTGCAAATTTATCAGCGATGACCAGGGCAGGGGTTCAGTTTACAGGCGCTCAAAAGGACATGATTAAGGAATTATGGAACGCCGGTGATGCGGCCGGGGCGCAGAACATCATTTTAAAAGAGCTTGAGGGGCAGATGGGCGGTACCGCTGCGGCTGCAAAAGACACATTCGGCGGGGCGATTAAATCGTTAAGCAATACGTTCGGTGATTTGCTTGAAACGGTAGGTTTTACGATAACCAAAAATAAAGAGTTCATCGGCATTATTAAAGACCTTGAGTCTTCATTTTCAAATATGATTCAGGTTTTTGAGGGCGGTAAATCATTCTGGGAGTTTTTCTGGGGAGAATCGAAGTTTGAGGAAAACAAGCGTAAAGCAAAAGAGGCTCTTGACCTTGCAACGTCATATCATGGAGAGTTTTCAGGCGTATCGAGTGATGGGGGTGCAGCAGGCGGCGGCGTATCTCCGGACGGTGGCCAGGGCGAAGCTATCAGGCAGACTCTCGAAGACCAGCACGCATTATATCTTAACTATTTTTCACAGATTGACGAATCCGAGCTTGCATCTATTGAGAATCGCCGGGCATACGAGCAGACGGCCAGAGATCAGCGCATCCAGGCAATCATTGATGAACACATGGCGCAACTCGGCATCATCGAGGAACGGAAACAGGCAGAATTAGCTGCCGAGCAAGCTATAACCGCAGGTAAAGCTCAAGCAGCTGAGAGAGAAAAACAGCTTAACCAGATGAAATTGCAATCCGCAAAGTTCACCACTGACAACATGATAAAGACCGGTAAAATGCTTCTCGGTGGGGCAATGAAAGGGAACAAGGCGTTATTCGAGGCGACAAAGGCTTTATCTATCGGACAGGCCATAATGAGTACTTATACCGGGGCTGCAAATGCAATGCGGGACGTCCCATATCCATACAATTTCATTGCGGCCGGATCTGTTATTGCGTTCGGTATAGCGCAAGTATCGCAGATAATGAGCCAGAGCATGAACAGTACTTCGCCACCGTCAGGCGGCGGTGTTGGTGTTCCGGCGATTTCTGCAACCACAGCGCCGGTTGTTGATGCATTGCCGGCTACAACCGGAGAGAATGCAAAGCCAACATTAACGATAAACATCGAGGGCGACTTTATAGGCGATGAGCAGTATATTGATACCCTTGTCGAGAAAATAAACGCGGCCGAGGATAGATCAGTTTACATTAATCAAACGAATTACGCCGGGGCTTTGGCATGACGATCAGAATCACATACGATGGAAAGGATATCGATCTTCCGGTAGGAGAAAAAGGCTTGAGTGTTAATTACACTCACAAGCGCAACCAGAACAGGTCTGGATCAGGGCTGATTGAAACGATAAGCCTTTACGGTTTACGGGAAATGTCCTTTCATTCGTTTTTTAAAGAGGCCGAATATTTTAAACTTATTGCCTGGTGGTCATGGGCGAGACAGGGCAAGGCTTGGTCGCTTGCAATGGATTCGACCGAAACCGGGGACACAACACTTGATGCGGCGGCGGCGGCTGGCCAAAAGGTGATACCGTTAACGGCCACGGCGAGTTTTTCGGTAGGTGATAATTGTTATATCCGAAATTCAAAAGACGACTCGTTTGAGGTGATAGAGATTGATTCTATCAGCGCGGGGGTATCGGTAACGGCGGTTGATAATTTGAAGCATGATTACGTTTCGGGTGATTATTTCACCCATTTAGAATATTTCCCGGAAGTTGTTTCACTCGATGAAGTTTTCAACCCGGATCAGGCCGGGAAGTGGTATTCAAACGTTTTTAAATTTGCGGAAAAGAAATAATGTTAACGGCATCCACAAATTTTACAGCGCAGCATGACCTTGATTACAAGACGCCGGTTTACCTTGTGCATTTTGACGGCGAAATAGACGATTTTACGAATATGCAACTCCCGGCCGTACCGAGTAATAATAATCTTGCAGGATATTGGCCGCTTGACGAAACGAGCGGGACAACGGTTGAAGACTTGTCCGGGAATGGCAATGATGGCGCAATAACGGGTGATCCGCAATTCGTTAGCGGGATTTCAGGCAATGCGCTTGAAATGGACTCAGTTACAGACCTTGTAACGGTTCCAGATGATTCAAGCCTAAAGCCAGGGTCGGGGAGTTTTTCAGTTTCATTCTGGTTTAAAGCAGGAACGGGCCTTGTAAAGTGGCCGATGGGGAAAGGGAACCCGTATTCGGCAACCGGCCCCGGATGGGGTTTGTCGCCGTGGTCGAGTGCTGACCCAATACCTGCAATTAAACTTTATATTTCTGATGGCACCATATGGCCATATGATGACGTTTTCACAAACCTTGACCGCAGCCAGTGGTATCATTTATGTTTTGTCGTTGATCGAGAGGACGATATGGTTTACGGGTATAAAGATGGGGTTATTGATACTTCGTTTAGTATAACGGGGCTTGGTAGCGTTGATTCAACAATGGATCTTTGGTTTAACTCGGGCCATGCGTCAACGAACCAGAGCAATCTAACCTTTGACGAAATAAGAATATATAACCGGAAATTGTCCCCGGCCGAAGTAAGGGCGTTATCGATTTTTGTGCGACCGTCAAATAGTTATCTTGAGAGCATAACGGGCCTTGATAGAATGGTAACACCGGATCAGGGTTCCGGTTCGATAGGCGGCGTTAAGATAAGACTGCTTGATTACAGCGATGCAATCACAACTTTACTGTCAACGGATTCTGTTTATTTCCACCGTAAAAAGACCACGATCAAGGCCGGGTATCTCGGAATGACAGAGGCCGATATGCTGACCATCTTTACCGGGTGGATAACCGGGCTAAAGTTATCATCTGACGGTCTTTATTACGATATTGACGTAACAGACCCGCAAAAGTGGATGCAGCGTAAGGTGTTCAGGGGTTCCGAAACGTCAACAGTGACATTATCAGGCAACCCTATCAATATTTTATTGGCTATTTTGTTAAGCACAGGGGCCGGTACGAACGGAACGCATGACTATCTTTCTGAGGAAAACGGGTTAGGTATAGACACCGATCATATTGCCGTATCGGGAATTGAGTCTGTCAGGGATAAATATTTCCCTGGCACTTCGCATAAAATGGAATTTTCCATAAAAAAGAGGCTCAAGGCAAAAGACTTTATCGAGAAAGAGATTTTAAAACCGTTGAACCTTTATCCGGTAGTCGATGGCCAGGGCCGGTATTCGATCAAACCGAGTAAACCGCCGATCGAGGCGCTTGACACGGTGCAGTCGTTTAACGAGGACAATACCATAGGCCTGCCGACATGGGATATGAACCTTGCACAGACCATTAACGAGGTAGAGTTCCATTACGATTGGGATTCTGTTAACGATGAGTTTGACAGTGAGGTTTTTTACATTGATTCAACGAGTCTAAATGCAAGGGGGCCGGGCAAGGGCTTAAAGATCGAGTCAAAGGGTTTGAAGACAGCGGACGGTGCAGTTGATATCATTTCACGGCGCAAAGGGGCGGTATTCAATCGTTATTCAACCCCGCCGATTAAGATAACGGCTAAGTGTTGGTTTACTCAACTTCTATCTGAACCGGGCGATATCGTACCGTTCACCCATAAACTGTTGCCTGATTTGAGCGATGGAACAAGGGGTTTGTCTCTTGAGAGAATGGAAATAATAAAAATAGGTGTCGATTGGAAAAACGGGGTTTGCAAGGTCGACTTTTTGCAGACAGGTTTTGACAAGGGTACTTATGGTGTCATAACGCCGACCATGACAGTTACGGCGGCGGCAAGCGGAACACAATTTACAGTATCGACCGTTGATGCAACCAAATTTTCAAAGTTCACATTACCGGAAATACAGCTTTTAAACAAGAACATGAGGCAAAAGGTTAACGGGAAAACGCTTTTGACTGTTAATACATCAACCGGGGTTTGTACTTGTGACGATTTGGGCGAAACGCCGGTTGTGGGCGATATCATCTCGTTTTCAGATTACGACCAGGCGACCACTGAACAGAAGCGATGGGGATATATAGCGGATTCATCAAATAAACTCGGGGCGGCAGACGATGACGCTCACTTAATAATACCATGAGGTAATTTTATGTCAGGCGATATTTTCAAAGGCATATCAGATTTAAGGCTGGTACTCGATACAGAAACGGACGCCGACAGCCCGGACAATGAAACGACCTACGCTGCAATCCGGAAAGCTATTGAAGTTTTAATGATGCTGATGGTTGATACCGGGGCGTCAGGGACGTTAACGAGTGACCCGCCGAATGATACCACCGGGTACGCGACTGATACCGCAGCCGGGTTTGTCGATGATGAACATAATGGCCGGACGCTGATATTCACAGACGGCCTTGCAATCGGAGAAAAGTACACCATTGACGATACAGTAGCGGCGTCAAACAGGGTTGAGTGTACCGGAGATAACCTTTATTCCGCTGGTGCGAGGTCAGGCGATAATTATAAAATCCTTTACGATATTATCACGAATGTTGATGGACACGACCACGACGATATCAACAGCCCGAAAGTGGTGCTTGCAGACTCTCAAGTAACATCATCTAAGCTGAAACAGTCAAGTGACATACAATCAACGACATCGACGTCGCTTGTAAATAAGTTGCTTGCTGGTGGCGAGTATGGGTTCTACCCGATGGTCAAAAGCAATTTAGCAGGAGATAACGTTATAGCGAATATAACGGCATCCGGTGGGGCTGATTCGCAATCATATATAACTTGTTGTGCTATAGCAAGGACTGGAACGTCTGCTACTGTATACGTTTTACAAACTTATGTTACATCTTCAGGTGATGTTCATTGGCTCTGGTTGTTAAAAGAAAAAGCTACCGGGAAAACAACTGACGCGGCTACTTGTCCAGACCATCCTTGTTTTGGAAATGGTCATAGGCCAGATATTATCCAACATCCATTTTTAAATTATGATCCTAAAAAACATGATATAATTGTTGTTAATCCTACCCTTGAACAGGTCGCAGAGGCAACCCCGCGCATGATACCTGACAAAAGAGGCGGGTTTATAAGCGGCAAACAATTTAAAGACAATGATTACACGGTTGACGAAATGCGGCCAGAGAGATCCTTGCTTGAGGTTTTCGATGAAGATTTTGAGTTAATCGAGAATAAAGACGCAGATTGGCCGGATATTCCTATTACGGTCGGGCTGCCTAAAATCTGGAAAGGCGAGATCGTTAACGATTACAGGTTCATGGTCGGGCAGAACATCGAGCCGATACGGGTTCCGATCAAAAAGCCTGATTTTATTACTCCACTTGGTATCAAACTGAAAGGGGCGAAATGATGATACGGGCAAGGTCATGGGTGAATGATAACGTGGGTGTAGTCGTGACAGCTGTTATTTTTATACTCGGGCTTGCAGTTACGGTAGGCGTTTACAAGAGTCAGGCCGGGGAAACAAAACGCAGGATCGCAACTCTTGAGAGTGAGTTCAGGGCGTATTGTAAGGAAACAGCGGTCGTTGATAACGCCCAGACTTCCGGAATTGGACTCATTAAAAAGGATATCGGGTATCTCAAACAGTCAAATGTCAGGCTTGAAGCCCAGATGTCAAAGATAGACAACAAACTTGACAAGCTGCTTTACCGTTCACGAACCATAATGGATAGGGGCGATTGATGAAACCGACTTTCATAATTATTCATTGTTCAGATACAGAGGACAGCGGGACTGTTTCATGGGCCGCAATTCGGAGATATCACGTTGGTACATTGGGATGGTCAGATGTCGGATACCATCTATGCTGCGAACAGGTAGGCAACGAGTTTGAGATAATGACCGGCCGGCCGTTGAACCATAAAGGGGCGCATTGCCGGGCGGGTGGAATGAACAATCAATCATTGGGATTCTGTTTTGTCGGGAAATTCGAGGATCACCCACCGCCACCGGATCAGCTTGACAAGGCTGCAAAATATATCGCCGGGTTATGCTCGGCGCTTGACATAAGCACCGCAAACATTAAGGCCCACCGGGATTATGAACCGCATAAGACCTGCCCCGGCAAGGCCTTTGACATGAAGCAATTCAGGGAATTGGTGAGGGAATACACATGAAAAAATATCTACTTATAATTTTAATGGTGGTGTTGCTTCCTGGTATTTCTTATGGTGGCATTTTTAAGTTCGGTGGTGGGTTTAAAACGACTCAGATCGACTCATTAAAAACTGAAACCGGATATCTTGACGGCATGAGTGAACAGCGCCAGGATTTAACCGTGGTTGTTTCCGGAACGTCTGTTTACATGGACGTTGAGGCCATTGGTGGCGGGAATATCGAATATTGGATTAACGGATCAAAATATACCCTTGATTGCACCACCGGAGACGGTGTAGGCGGCAAGGCCCGGACAGAACTAACGCAGGGAACAGCGATAAGCCCGGTCTTAAATTATATATCTGTTGTTTATGATACGCAGACCAGCACATTGACCTTGCAGGACACCATAGCACCGCCGACGGGAGACTTTGCTATTGTGGCGGTCGTATCTATTCAGGACTATTCGTCCGTGTCAACAAACGGCCCTATGGCATACCAGAGAACGACAGAAGTCGTATCGCATAACGGCAAGGGCGCTATCTCATGGATGAGAGAAAAACTCAGGGCGATAGGGGCTACTTATTGGTCAGGGGTGGATCAGGATTTAACCATTACGACCAATGCCGGCGCCGAGGATGATATAGACTTTACCACTACCAACGGGATAGTTTTTCAACTCCACCGGCAGACCTGGCCTGACATGGATATCTCAACGGATGGGATATATGTCGTAAACGTTTCAGGGGATGGGACGTTAACGAATTATCAGAAAATAACGAATTTAAACTCAATCCATGAGATTGCAGACGGAACGGCGCTTGTGGATGGTGATTCGATCAATTTGGTAATTTGGGGCGCGATAAATTATTCCGGAACCGATTGCAAATTATTCGTAAGCCTGCCGAACGGTAAATATACCACGGATGCCAATGCTGTAAACGATATCAACAGTACAGCGGTAACGACAATCCCGGCTCAGTTAAGAACGGTTGGCTTTTTAATCGCTAAACTTGTATTGAAATACGAAACGGCAGACAGCGGGACGTGGACAAATCTTCTCACGAAAACGACAAGCACCTGGACGGCTACCAGTGCTGACGTATCAAGCCCGAATTATCCAAGTAATTACGGGAATAACGAGGATGAAACAACGACATTGACGCAGGCCGGGGCCAACGCGGTAAGGGTCCACTTCGATTATTTCAAGACTGAAGCGAATTACGACTTTGTTCGGATACTGGATGCATCTGACAATATCAAATATACCTATCATGGCAATATAGGGGCGTTCACTTCCGGAGAGGTAAGCGGCACGACACTGAAAGTACACTTTACAAGTGACGGCTCAGTGACCCGTAAGGGGTTTCACATTGATACATTGGAGTACAAGACAACATCAGTATCCGGGGCCGAGGTTATCGACCTGAGAGCTATCCCGGTTGGGTTTAACATCAGGGCGGGAGGTTAATCATGGACTTTGATTGGAAAACAGCCGTTAAAACGGTCGCACCGTGGATAGGAACGGCGATTGGTGGGCCGGTAGGTGGCATGGCGGCCAAAGCCCTATCCTCTGTATTGCTTGGAAAAGAAGATGCCTCTGAGGACGAAATAAGCGCGGCCATGTGTGGCGCAACCCATGAACAACTGCTTGCATTAAAACAGGCTGAAAACGATTTTAAAGTAAGCTGCCGGGAATTGGGGCTTAAAAAATTGTCGGCGCTCGTATCCGATAAAAACTCAAGCAGAAAAATGCAGATGGCAACAAAATCGAAAACCCCGGCAATACTCGCATACCTGCTAACGGCGATGGTCGCCGGCATGATCTATGCGCTTGTCATGTTAACGATACCCTCAGCCAATAAGGATATTATTAATATCGTTTTTGGGTCGGTGATGACCGCCTGGATCGGCGCAATGCAATTTTATCATGGGGCAACGATTAAAGAGGATGAATGATACCGCAATGGGAGGCGTGGTTATATTTTGCTACCACGCTCATAGCTACGTCAATATTGATAATAAGGTGCTTTTAAGGGGATAACCATGAAAAAGATACTTATCACGCTCATTATTTTAACGCTGGTTTTAACGGGTACAGCATACGCTGCCGGAACCTGTACTCAAACGAGGTCAGAGCAGGAATATCGAGGCTCTATCGTTAGAATCGTCACCATATCATGCACGGCTGATGCTTCGGACGGATCCGTTCCGGATGTTACTTTAGACCGATGCCCCGAAGTCTTCGCGGGGTGGCAGCTTTGCCAGATAAACACGATAGGCGATAACGCCGGTACTGAGGTTACAGAAGACAGTGACTTTTATATCTACCAAAAGGCCGGCGGGATAACGAAAGCGATCGATATGCTTGACGGTAACGGCGTTGACGCACTTGACAATTCGGCCAACAGATCAATCCATCCGGCTATTGGCGGAACGGCGGCCTGCATTCCGGTTATTAACGCGATAACGATATCAACAAGCGGTAATTCCGTTAACAGCGCAACGTTCAAATATGAGTTAATTTTTACCCCGTAAAAAACGCTAAAACGTGTAACCTGCCGTTATCTATAGATAACTTTCCGCTTGACACTGCCTTTTTCTTCCTGTAATATATACCCAGAAAGTCGGGAAACCTTACCCGGCGAATAAATCCAGCCCCGGTCGCACAGGGCGGCCGGGGTAATCTTACAGGGAGACAAGATGAAATACAACAATTTCAAATTCAAGCCACGCAATTCCATTTCCTATTTCCGGAAAACCAAGTTTAACAATATAAAACGAAAAAACCTGCTGGACTTTTACAAGGGTGACTACGTCCACCTTGAATCCTGGATCGAACATTTCAAAACTTTAAACGTTCCGTTTGCGATAACGCGGGAGCATGATTCGCATCGGGACTTTTTTATTTTGTGGAAGCGGAGGATTGCTTAATTATGGGGCTGTGGCGAAACGGTAGACGCTAAAAAGTGTCACGGGTAGCGGCGTGATAGTCTTTCGGTAAAATGCCAGAATAGAATAAGCGAAACGTGCGTGCAGGTTCGAATCCTGCCGGCCCCAACAAAACTTAACACGGAGGTTAAAAATGTTTACATTAATTTACGGTATCATCTGCGGTTTTCTTTATTGGCTGTTTTCAGCGGTATTAACGTCAACCGGGACGGCGATATTTTTTGTATCGGTGTTTTTTGTTTATCTGGCCATCGGGTTCTTTTACGGGTATTTCACCGGCAAGGTTATCGGGCGATGAGAATATCAGAGATAATATTGGACATAGCTGTAATGGCCGGGATTGTTATCATAGCGGCCCTGCTTGCACTGTCATACAGACCGCCGGTAAAGATCGAACCTGTTAAGATGCAGACGTTTGACGGCGTGGTGAAAGAGCGGCCGGCGGGGTTCCCGTGGATACAGAAACTTAATGATGGTGCCGTGGCCGGTGCTGTTGAGGCGGTAAAATGAAGCCTGAAAAATGCAACTGCGACAAATGCAGAATGGAGTATGATAAACTCGAAAAAAGGTATCATCCGTACTGCCTTGAATATGACACATGGCTTTATTATGACAGGCGATATTCTGTTAATTTAAGAGAAGAACACTCCTACAGGTCATACATTTGTTATGAACATGGGAGGCCGGTTAAAAAATAATGCCAGACCTAACATTCACAAAATATGGCCCCGGAACAATCGGCCCAAGCGATAAGCCAACGGATGATTATTGCCAAAAGATGAAGATAGGCGACACCATCCACGGCAAGTTTACCAAAATGCGGAATCCTCTTTTACACAGAAAACTGTTTGCCCTGCTTAATCTCGGGTTTGAGTATTGGGAACCCGGAGAGATAAACTCAAAATACGGAGTGCCAGAGAAAAACTTTGAACGTTTCCGGAAAGACTGCATTATTTTAGCCGGGTATTTCCATATCGTAATCAGGCTGGACGGTACTGCAAAGCCGGAACATGACTCAATATCATTTGCAAACATGGATCAAGACACGTTTGAGAAACTTTACCAGGCAGTTTTAACCGTCCTTATAAAACGGATACCGCTTATGGCCGGGATAGGAGAGGATGAGGTCAACCGGCTTGTTGATAAATACTTACAGTTTGCGTGAGGTGGATAATGAAAAACCTTTACTGGCCTGGAATGCAGGGGGCGAAAAATATGTTACAAAAATGTGAAACGTGCCGATTCTTTCGGCCGGATGGTATGACGGAATACGGATATTGTGAACATATTGTTAAATTCCCAGACTCAGCTTTTTCAGTTGCGTATGGATCACGAAGAAAAATGAAACAGATAGATGGTATCTATTGCGAATGCTACAAACCGATTGAGGAAGCAAATGAACCGAGACAATAACCCAAAACAAATACGAGATAGAAGAATGCCAAAATGGATAAGCGTTAAAGACAGGCTCCCTGATAAAACAGGAAGCTATATCGTATGGGACAGTCCATATTGTTCTTCAACTAAACATCCGACAGAGGGGTGGTTTGACGGCGAACAAATGGAAACAAGTATTGCGTCGGACTGGTCTAACATCACACATTGGATGGAGTGGCCTGATGAACCAAGCTGAAAATCAGCGGAAGGAATGTTGAAAATGCTAACAGTAAAACAAATAACCATAAAATATCTTGAGGACAACGGATATGACGGTTTGTGGTCAGACGATTGCGGGTGCCAATTATCTGATTTAATGCCGTGTCGCGGGCCGGTTGAATGTTGCTATCCCGGGTACAAAGTTGATGGCTGTAGCGACTCTTGTGGCCTTGGGTGTGATTTTCATATCGTTCCTGAAAATGAAAAACCTTTACTGGCCTGGAATGCAGGGGGCGAAAATGGATAAAGAGATATCTCGGAATAAAATTTACAAGAATGAATATCTTGAAAAGCTGTGGACAGTTTACAGCGACGGCATTAAAAATGAATACATATGCAAATGGGAAGTTGACGAAGACGGCATATGGAACACAGAATGCGAGAATGCATTTTGCTTTGATGTTGACGGACCTAAAGAAAACAGATGTAAGTTCTGCCCGTTTTGCGGGCGTCCACTTGTTATAAGGTATAAAAATGACCACAGACCCGAAACCAAAAACAAAAAGGCTTAAAGGAAAGGACTATACCAAGTTCCGCCTTGAGGTCTGCGATGCCCACCATTGGCGGTGTGATGAATGCCATAGGTGGCTGCCGCCATACGATCAGGACGGTAATTTTAACAAATACACTTGTGGCCACGTTGCTCACAAGAAATCAAGGGGCGCCGGCGGTCCGGACACTCCCGAAAACGTAGCCTGGAAATGCTGGACCTGCCACATGGAAATTGAGCATGGGCCGAAATGGAGCAAAGAATGAAAACCTTTGAAGTTTCGTATGAGAACGGGGATAGGATAAAGGTCGAATGCTATAAGGCATCGCAGGCATATATTTTTGCAAAACAATCGCGTTATAATCTGCGGCACAAGCGGGAGGGCCGCGTCGATTGGGTGCGGGAGGTTAAGGAATGAAAAAACAAATCTGGAAATATGTTTTAAAGCGTGGGAGTTTAAATCATGAGATTCCATTTGGGGCGACTTTCCTACACGTTGGCGATCAGTTTGGTGATATTTGTTTATGGTTTGAGGTTGATCCGCTTGCGGAAAAGAAAATGCGACAATTTGAAGTTTTCGGCACCGGGGATGAATTAGAATATGATATCGGGGCTGAACGAAAACACCTTGGAACTATAAAATCTTGTGGTGGGCGACTGATCTGGCATATATACGAGAGAAAGGCTATTGCGTAAATGGAAGATCAAGACATGCCTTACAATTCAGACTATACCCCAACGGAAACCGGGCTTTTCACGATAGATTTTTCGGAATACGTCAAGATCAAAGCCTTGAACAGCACATACATTAAGTTTTTATCACGCAGCCCGCTTCATTTCAAAACAGAGGTTGAATCACCGACAAAGGCAACCCCTGCTATGAATGTCGGCTCAGGGTTTCATTACGCTGTTTTAGAGCCGGATAGATACGATCAAGAGGTTGTTGCATTACCGGAAATGAGCGTTGAACGGCCGGGCAAGAAGTGGAACAAAAACTCTAAAGAACATAAAGCGTGGGCGGCGGCCAATAGAAACAAGACCATCCTTAAACAAAAGGATATCCAGAATATTAAGGCAATGGTCAAAAAGATCGGTGCAAGCCAGGCGGCGTCAAGGTTAATCGCTAACGGTTGGGCCGAAAAGACGGTGTTGTGGAAAGATCCGGAGTTCGGCTTCTGGTGCAAGGCGAGGATAGACTTTTTTCCCGAGATAGAGCCCGGGGCGATAGTTGATTTAAAGAAAACTGCGGACGCTTCGCAATGGGGCTTCCAGAAATCTATCCGAAATTATCGTTATAACTGGCAGGCATATTGGTATCTCACAGGGGCTACAGAGGCCACAGGGCTGCAACATAAAGACTTTTATTGGATTGCATGGGAGGATCAGCCACCGCATGAGGGGAACGTTTTTAAAGCAGACCCTGCCGAGATAGACCGGGCAGAGGAATATATCTATCCATTGCGCCGTAAATACGCCGAGTGTCTTGAAAAAGATGAATGGTTAGGGTATCCGGACCAGGTGATAGAGCTTGG
This sequence comes from uncultured Desulfopila sp., assembly GCA_964594945.1. Lineage (GTDB taxonomy): Bacteria > Desulfobacterota > Desulfobulbia > Desulfobulbales > Desulfocapsaceae > Desulforhopalus_A. Next base: position 3,438 of record CAZQOD010000019.1, on the reverse strand, counting down.
CTTCGATTATGATCGTTTAAACTCAACGCCTTTTACGGGCAACGTATCAAAAAAGGAGGATGAACAGTGGATATGAATAACGGGAAAGAGTTAATACCAGCATTACCGGCAGTATCACTTGAACAGGGGCGTGGCCTTGTGCCACAGGATTTGGCCGGGCTTGATTATTTGGCTCATGTTTTCAGCGTATCGAGCATGATGCCGAGAGGGTTGGAGCGGAAAGAGGATATTTTTGTTGTTTTGGCGATGGGTTCCGAGGTCGGATTAACGCCGATGCAATCCGTTCAGAACATTTCAGCCATTAACGGCCGGCCGGTTATATGGGGAGATGCCATGTTGGGGCTTGTCGAGGCGTCCGGACTACTTGAGGATTTCGAGGAAAAGATGTCCGGGGCAGGTAAGGACTTTATGTGTACGGCTATTGCCAAGCGTAAGGGCCGGAAAACGCCTATTGAAAGGTCGTTTTCAATCAAGATGGCTGCCAATGCAGGGCTTACAGATAAGGGGCCGTGGAAGAAATACGCCGAGCGTATGTGCCAGATGCGGGCCAGGTCGTGGTGCTTACGGGACGGCTTTTCCGATGTGCTGAAAGGATTACGGACACCCGCGGACACGGACGATGTTATTGACGTAACGCCGACAATGCCGGATAAGCCTGAACCTGATGCTAAAAAAATGGCAGATATTCTCGGGCCTGCGGAACCGGCTGCGGGGACGGTTGATGTTGAGATTAAAGGCGGGGTTATCGGTGATGATAAGGCCGTTGATGATCTTGCAGAGAAGATCGAGGAAGTCACGGATTACGGAATTTTTATTGAGGATGGCGACTCGGCGGCTGAACCTGAAGTCGAACCGGAAAAGAGCAACGCCGATTATGAATCCATGTTTGAAAAAGAGTTAATGATTCACCCGGGAAAATATCCGATGAATGAATGGGTAAAGGATCACATGAAGCGTGGCGGGTGTTCTGATGGTGAAATTATCAAATTCGCATTGAGGAACCCGAAAGGGTTTTTAATCGGATACGATAAATTTATAGATGCGTTAAATCAGGGCCCGGATACAGAAGACGAACCTGAACAGGACGAACAACCCGGCATGACCGAGGACGAAATCAAGTTCCTTAACGAGTGGTTCAGGTTGCGATCAGGCTTTGAGCAGTACGTCATTGAAAACCTTGACAGGTTCGAGAAAACATCGAAAATGTTGCTTACAAAGGCCCGGCAGAAATGGGCCAAGCAGGTCAGAAAGCCGTGGCCGGAAAAGCAGGTTAACATCGAGGATACCGAAGACGGCGCTGAAACCGTTAAGGCCGAAACAGGCGGGTTCACCAATGGGCATGATGATATTGCAACGCCGGATAACGCTACTGATGCACCGGAATACGCAGAGTTAATGGAATTGAAAAAGTCCAATTTCAGGGAATACGCAATGGTAACGAACGGTAAAGATCCGAAGTCCGTTTCAGAATGCGTTGACATGATCGCGGCTATTAAAGAGGCGATAGACAAATAACATTTAACAGAAAGGGAAATGACATGAAAATCGAAAAACATTTGGGACTTTTGGGAATGAGGGCTGTTGACAAGATTACAGGACAAAAGGGCGTTATAGGGTCAATAAGTTTTGACCTTTATGGTTGCATCCAGGGGCTTGTAACACCGGCTATAGGTAATGATGGGAAACAGGGTGATTCATTATGGTTTGACCTTTGTCGCCTTAAAATCACCAGCAAAAAGCCGGTTATGCCGCTGCCTAAGTTCGACTCAGTTTACCTGGTGGACGGCAACAAGGGCCCGGCGATGAAGCCGACATTTAAATAAACATCTGCATAGCTCACACTCCAACGGACGCGCTGGCCGTGGGGAGCCATGAGGCGGCAATCCCCTTTATCCGAGTAGACCAAGCATCTATCGCAAGTGAGCATCCAGGTTCTTACCTTTTGCCTGGGTTAGAAAGAAATAGGTGCAAGCCCGCTTTAAAAAAACGCTTGACATGGATTTTAAATAGTGTATGTTTAAGGGGCGATGTCACATTTAAACCAAAATTTTATAAATTACCCATTTGGCCGTTATTCCTTTTTAGGTGTGACATCGCAAGCCAGGTGGGTTTTTTATTTTGGGTGGCATCGCCCCAAAGGAATTTAAATATGGCGTTAACCAAAAAAATTAGATTTGAAGTGTTTAAACGTGATGGATTTTCATGCGCATATTGCGGAAAATGTCCCCCAGAGGCGGTTCTTGAAGTAGACCATATAGAACCAAAATCAAAGGGTGGCGGAGATAATATTGAAAATTTAATAACAGCATGTTTTGATTGCAACCGTGGAAAGAGGGATATACCTCTTGACAAAATACCATCACAATTAAGCGAAACGTTGTCAATACTTAAGGAAAAAGAATCTCAGCTTTTAGAATATAGAAAATTTGTTAAAAAAATAAATGTAAGAAAAAAGAGAGACGCAAAATCAATAGAAAAAATATTCCAAGAAGTATATCCTGATAGGGTTTTTACAAAAAAATCAAACAGAAGTGTTATAAGGTTTTTAGATAGGCTAAAAAAAGAATCTGTTGAAGAAAGTATGGATATAGCATTGTCAAGAACTGATGATTACGACAGGTGTTTTAAATATTTTTGTGGAGTTTGTTGGAATAAAATAAATAATCGAGAGCAAGTTTAGAAATGGTCAGCCCACAAAAAGAAAACGGATATACGGCCATTGCAAATGAGATTATGGATCAGTTATCAAAGACGAGAATCCCTGGAGTAGAAAGGCAGGTTTTGGACTTCATTTTAAGAAAAACTTATGGGTTTAATAAATTATCAGACAGGATATCCGGCGCTCAATTTGCTGAGGGAACTGGCCTAAAAAAGCAACATATTTATAGGGCAATAAAAAATCTTGTAAGTAAAAAAATCGTAACCAAAAAAGGTTACGGAAACAACGCAACATATAGATTTAACAAGGTTTATACGTCATGGAAATTGTCACCAAAAAAGGTTATAAAAAAAATAAAATCTGGCAAGGCATTGAATTTAAACAATAAAAATAGCAACAATGGTGAATATGTAACCAATAATGGTTACGCTGAAAACGGACAATCTGTAACCAATAATGGTGCGGTTGTAACCAATAATGGTATTCTTCTACCTATTGATACAAAAGTAGATAAACAAAAGACAGTGGAATCCAAAAAAAAGAAAAAAGAAAAATACAAACCGCCAACAGGAATTTATCTTAAAAACAATGGGCGAGAATGGATTGATGTTGAATGTTGGGATATGTGGATTGAGTACAGAAAAGAATTTGGGAAACCTATAAAAACAAAAAAGGCAGTAACGGCTCAATTAAACCTATTAAAAAAATTTAAATCAAAGCAACGTGAAATAATCGAAACTTCAATCAGGTCGGAATGGACAGGTCTTTTCGAGCCAAAA
>CAZQOD010000018.1:0-36147 GCA_964594945.1 uncultured Desulfopila sp. | reverse complement strand
CTCCTCCAATTGGTGATTGCCTTCAAAAATGTATGGGCATTTTTAATAAATGCATGTCTGGACTTCAACGTGTAGTTAATGATTGTAATAGCTACTGGAGAAAAATGCTATGTCAGGGTGACAAAAGTGGTGGATGCGAGACAGCAGTAACAATTATCTGCACTCTTGGTGGTGGTGGATTAGGTGGTGAGGGGTGTCTTGCTGTACTTGATGGCTGCATTCTAGCCTGTGCATTGCCTTCAGGCTCAACACCCTGTGATCCATGTGAATAGAGGAGAATACAAATGAAAATCTGATTACCCATGAAACTCAGCCACTTTAAGGAGGCGTTGAGGCATTGGGGGAGTTCTGACAGCAACGTAACCCAAGCGCGGTATCATTGCTTTCAGATCAAATCGCCGGTTAAAACGATAGCAAAATTCAGCCAAGTATCGTGAAAAATGTTTCTTGCTAATGGCGTGGAAAGTTCCATGGAGAGCCTTTTTGACATTGCCAATAATAGTGTTAACCCATTTGAATTCAGGGGTTTCAACGCTTTTAGAGCCACCGCCGGTCACAATTGATGTATGTTCAAATCCGGCTTCTCCTAATATATTGAAACAACCCAGGCCATCAGAAACGATTGTACAATTTTTTTCATAACGCCCAAATGAGCTGCGGTGCCAAGGTGTTGTTTGGGACTAGCGTCGTCACCGTTTACGCCGTCAGCTTAATTTGTTTGTTCGTAGTTTTAACCCATTTCACCCCAGGGTGTTCCATATGGAAAACTACCGGTAGTATAGTCGGCTATAAAAGCAAAATCACCATCTGAATCACCACATTCATGGTGTACATCAAATTCCAATCTAGAATCAGTACTGTTTCGGTAGAAATTTAGTAATTTAAGTTAAGTTGCGTTTGTACTTCCTAACTGAAGTGGAAAAATATAACTTCTTTTTGGCTATCTTTTATTTGCTTATTTCCTTATGTTTTCAATACAATACATAAGGAAGCATACTTATACTTAAATCCTGCTTGTAATGCATATGAAATTTTTTTAACTCTAGTATCATCAAGTTACTGTAATATTATTGGCTAAACGCGTTGTTTGATAAAATTTCCATGTATCTTGCCTTTTTTTGGATCGTAAATTTTTATTAAATCTGTTTTGTTTATCAGTGTCTGACAGACACTGATATATTAATTTAACGGTATGGAATTTGTTTTTTCATATTCTGGCTGTAGGGTTTAAAGTATTAAACGTGTAAGAAAGGACTGTTATGAAACCCCTCTCATTTTCAGGTGCGTCAAAGTATGTTCTGGATTCGGAGCTTGCAAAAATAGTTAATATTTCTATGGTCTTGGAAATGCCACTTCTCCTCAAAGGAGAGCCGGGGACAGGTAAGACCATGTTGGGTCATGCCATAGCCGATACCCTTGGTATGGAACTTATAATTCTTAATGTAAAATCGAGTATGAAGTTGGTGGATGCCCTCTACCAGTATGATACTTTGACTCGTCTCAACGACAGCCGCTTTGGAGATTCACAAAGAGATGTCAGTGATATTAAACAATATATAAAGATGAGTAAAATCGGCCAGGCATTTTCTGTTGAAAAAAAATGCGTTCTTCTCATAGACGAGATTGATAAGGCCGAAACCGAGTTTCAGGATGATATGTTGGACGTTCTCGATCAGATGCAATTTGATATCGCTGAGACAGATGAGACCATAAGGGCCCGGCACAGACCGGTAATTATAATTACTTCAAATGCCAAAAAAGATTTGTCCGATCCATTTTTGGGGCGGTGCAATTTTCACCATATAGCCTTTCCTGATCCGAAAATGATGCGCAAAATTATTGATGTACATTTTCCGCAGCTGGACGCAAAACTTGAAGACAGTGTTATTACAATGTTTTATGAACTTAGAAATATAGATGGCATTGAAAAAAAACCGGCAACGCGGGAATTGATCAACTGGATACGTGCCCTGTTGTCGGATCCGGATTTTAAAGATGGGCATAGACTTAAAAAACAGATCCCCTATTTGGGTATATTGTTTAAAAAAAGCAGTGATTATGAAAGGGTCGCAAACAGGCTATTGAAGAAGCGTTTTTTTTGATCCGGGTTTTTCTTATGTTTATTCCATTCTTCTATAAATTAAAGGAGGTTGGTGTACCTGTCAGTCCGACATCCTTTCTAAAACTGCACCAGGCCATGGCAAAAGGTCTAGTAAATAGTATTGATGATTTTTACGTGGCGGCCAGAACTATTCTAATAAAAAGTGAGAGATACTTTGATCTCTACGACCAGGTTTTTGCCCATGTTTTTCACGGGATCGAATTAACGGATAGCAATGATTATTATACTGATTTCCTGGCCCATGCCATGTTGCAGGAGTGGCTTGAAGATCCAAAAAAGTTTGCTGGAGAACTTGGTATTGACAAAAAAAATCTGCAGGCGATGAGCCCGGATGAATTACTTGATTATTTTAAGAAAAGGTTAAAAGATCAAGAGGGCAGACATGACGGAGGATCCAAATGGATTGGTACCGGTGGCACATCTCCCGTTGGTCATTCGGGTTATCATCCAGGGGGGATGAGGGTTGGTGGTATCCCAGGAAATAAATCGGCTGTGCAAGTTGCTGCTGAAAGGCGCTACGTGAACTATGCAACGGATGGGGTTTTGACCGCAGGCTCCATAGGGGAGGCTTTAAAGCGTCTTCGTAACCTTGTTCCCGAGGGGCCGAAAGATTGTTTGAATATCGATGGTACAATTACCCGGACTATCAGGAACGGTGGCGAAATTGAATTAGTTTTTGATCACGCCGTTGTTGATCGTTTACAGATTATTCTCGCCATTGATAACGGCGGATGGTCCATGGAACCTTATGTGGATATCGTTCAGAGTCTTTTTGGTTACGCAAAGGCTCAATTTAAGGATTTAAAGACCTATTTTTTTCATAACACCGTTTATGATCTTATGTGGGAGGATAGTGCCAGACACAGTCGACCTGTTAATATAGCCGATTTCGAAAAATTTGATCCGGATACCAGGTTGATTATTGTCGGTGATGCCAGCATGGCACCCTATGAGCTCATGGCGACGGATGGTTCCATTTACGCTTTTGAAAGAAGTGGAAAACCTTCCCTGGACAGGTTGAGATTTTTGGCCGAAACCTTTCGACATTCGATCTGGCTGAATCCCATTCCGGCCAGACAGTGGCCCTATACCCAGACCATTACCATTATAGAATCGATATTCCCAATGTTCGAATTATCCCTTGACGGCTTGGAAAAGGGGGTTAACCGCCTCCTTTAAATTTAGATTCACATCTGAATTATGCAGGATTTAAGTTGTTTTTTACGGGCTATAGTCGATGTTTTATTATAGAATCGGCACAAGGGTGGTGTGTTTGACGGTAAAAATTATTCGAGCGCCTTGGTTTAAATCAGATAGTGTAAATTTCGAAATATCTTATCCTTAAAAAGGACATTAACCCCCAAATGCCCCATATTATTGTAAAATTATATCCAGGCAGATCTGAAGCGCAGAAGAAAAAACTTGCCGAAAAAATTACGGAAGATGTGGTATCCATTGTTGACTGTGAGAGGAGGGTGGTGTCGGTTTGTTTTGAAGAGATAGCCCCCGAAGAGTGGGCGGAATCGGTTTACCGGCCTGATATTATTGAAAGACAGGATTCTCTTTATAAAAAACCGGGTTATAATCCGTTTGAAAAATGAGTAATTGTTAAAACAAGTAGGTGGCTCTTACAGTAAAGCTTTACTTCCCAGGAGTTGCTCCGGGGATGAAGTTTTGTGCAAAATCTAAGAAAATAATAATTAAAGGAATAGTAAATGACCAGTTTCGCCGCAAATTGTTTACCGCTCTTAATTGGGAGTCTTCCCCATAAAGATCACTTACAAGCCGCCGAGTTGATATTTGATTTTACTCCCCACATTCCCCTGTGGCCCCAGTTGCCTTTTTATAAAGAGGAGGGGATGGTTTTGCAGTATATACCTGGAATGCCCGGTGTGACCGAACTTGACGGCAAGGTTTTTATTGATGCCGCATCCCCATCTTTTGAAACTGAAGTCCTTGCTTTTTATGAAGAATATTTACTTGTCACGGAAGGAGGTGCAGATCTTGATGGGTCACGTTTTATCTTGTCACCCCAGGTAGCACAAGGATTTTATAAGTTTTTAGAGATGGCTGGTGGTAAGAAAAATGATATTACAGCGCTGAAGGGGCAGACAACGGGCCCCATCACCTTTTGCACCGGCCTGGTTGACCAGGCCGGACGGGCAATTTTTTATGATGATCAGTTGCGTGATGTGGCCGTTAAACATTTAGCTCTAAAGGCCGGGTGGCAGGTTAAAAAGATGATGGATGTTGTTGATCGAGCTATAATGTTTTTCGATGAGCCTGCGCTCGCAGGTCTTGGGTCGTCAGCCTTTATTACAATAAGCCAGGATGAAATTGTTGATTGTTTTAAAGAGGTGTTTGCCGCGGTTCGTGCGGAAGACGGTCTTTGCGGCGTCCATGTGTGTGCAAATACTGAATGGTCTGTTATCTTTGAGTCTGATCCGGATATAGTTAGTTACGATGCCTATTCTTTTTTTGATAAACTGATCCTCTATCCGAATCATTTGAGAAAATTTTTCGGGGAAGGTGGTGTTCTGGCAACCGGTATTATTCCGACGTCATCTGAATTTATTGATATTGAAACCACCGATTCCCTGACGGAAAAATGGCTGGGACAAAAGGCGCAACTGGAGAAAATCGGTATTGATGAAAAGAGAATTTACGAGCAGACCCTGATTACGCCCAGCTGTGGTACCGGTACTATTGCAGATGATTATGCATTGAAAGTACTTGAACTGACACGGGACGTTTCGGAAAAAATACGTTTATTGATCTGATTGATTTGTGAAGATCAGGTGATTTTTACCCCTGGCTGTGAGACTTTTGATTTCATATTCGCGTTTTGCAGCACTGGATCGTGATGGTGCCGGTTCTTGGTAGACCAGTTTGACAGGTCGTTTGTTTCTGGTGTATTTTGCGCCTTTTTTTGACGAATTGTGTTCAGTTATGCGGCGCTTGATATCCGTTGTGATGCCTGTGTAGTACGAGTTGTCACGACAAAGTACGATGTAAACGTACCACCCGCTGGTTACCTGGGGTTTTGTTTTTTTATCGTTATCCATTCTCACATTATATGACATATGAACTCGCAAGAAGGTAGTGGAAATTTGGAAAAGCAGGCTTTAACGGAACATCTTCAAGAGTTACGTTCATGTCTTATAGTCTCTTTTATTGCCGTAATTATCGGATTTGCCATATCTTATACCGTTATTCGTCCGATTGGCGCTTGGTTTTTCAAACCACTTACGGATGTATTACCTGAAGGTACATCTCTTATCTTCACCTCCTACCAAGAGGGGTTTTTTTTTATCTGAAGCTCGCCCTCGTCTGCGGTATTTTACTGGCTTGCCCCGTAATTTTTCATCAAATATGGCGTTTTGTCGCCCCCGGCCTTTTTAAACATGAGAAAAGGGTGGTGATCCCGTTTTCGCTTCTCTCCTCTTTTTGTTTTATCGGTGGCGCGGCCTTTGGTTACCTCGTTGTCTTTCCACCTGCCTTTAAGTTTCTAGTGGGTTATAACAACGAATTTTTAACATCCCTGCCGGCGGTCAGTGAGTATTTTACCTTGGCAATTCGTTTGCTTTTGGCCTTTGGAGTTATTTTCGAGATGCCGATTTTCATGGTTTTTCTCGCCAAAGTCGGGATTGTTGATACGAAATTCTTGAATCGTAACAGGAAATATGCAATCCTTATAAATTTTATTATTGCCGCCATTCTTACTCCGACACCGGATGTGGTTAATCAGATGATGATGGGGATACCTCTGATGATTTTGTACGAGATAAGTGTTATTGCAGTGTGGGCCTTTGGTCGAAAAGGATTTAAGGGTTTTACAGATGGATAGCTGGTAAACGTTAAGATGCTGGGATAAAGGCAACTAGGGGCTGTCGGGTGTTTTTATGGGCCGCCATTTGCTTGCTGGTTCATCATCAATTCAGGTGAAAACAACAGCCTTTTGCAATCTTTTCGACTATTGTGAACAGATAACGGGGGTCGCGAATTCTGCGATTGATGTGGCTACACGTATATGCGGATATACTGACCAGACTAATATGGAGGATTATTATGGGTACGAAAAGTGGTTTTAAGGAGTTAATAGAAATAGGTCGGCCACCTAATATCGTTGGACGTTTTCCTAATTCGCAGGCGCTTATCGTCAGTGGTAAGGTTATCGATCAGGCCATGGTAAAAAAAGGTGGAGCCATGACGATTGCGGCCAATGCGAGAAACCCTTTTATTATTGAAGGCGCCCTAAAAGCGGCGCAACGTGCCGATGCCGCTCTTCTTATTGAAATTGCCAGGTCGGAGAGTACCTATTGCCCTGTGAATTTTTATAATATAGCGCTTTATGTCGATTCATTATGCAATAGGTATTGCATAACCGTGCCGGTGGCAGTTCATGCCGATCATTATGGTATTAAAAGTGAAGAAGATATCCCCTACGCTAAAATGGAAATACCTTCCATGTTTGAGGCGGGAATCACTTCAATTGCTGTAGATGCGTCACATATGACCGATGATAAAAATCTTCTGGCAAATATTGAATTGAATAAATACATTCCTTCCTGGGCGGGACTTGAAACAGAGGTCGGTGAGATTAAAGGAAACCAGGGGTTGTCCACGGTGGATGACGCGTCCTTTTTAATAAAAGGTCTCAATGCCAACGATATTTTCCCCGATTGGATCGCTTTGAACAACGGTTCATCCCATGGTATTGAAGCAAGTGGCCAGGGTATACAGGTGGAACTAACAAGTGAAATCCACAGGGCCCTTCAACCCTACGGAGTTTCCGGTGCCCAACATGGTACTTCTGGAAATAATTCTGATAAATTAAGGGAAATTTGCGCTAAAACCCGTACCACAAAAGCAAATGTGGCAACAGCTCTTCAGATGGTTTCCTGGGGTGTGGAGGTTAATGATTACGGTAACGCCATCCAGGACGCTGAAGGAAATTTTATCAAGGTAAAGGGTCAGGGTGTGACTGCTGCGGTTTGGGAGAGGATGGTCGATTATGCTCAACAAAAAGATTGGCGGGGTGGTAATTATAAAAAATTAAATCTTCCCTTTGAGATTTTTTTACAGGCCCAGGAATTATCGGTTAGACAGCGCATGACTGCAAGAGTGGAGGATTTTGTCTATAACATGTTGACCAATGTTTTTAACGCCGAAGGAACGGCGACGCTGGCAAAAGAGGCTCTGGTTGCGGCTGGTTCCCATGATTTGGGAGCAAAGGGTAAACGGATTGAGGATCCGGATCAATGGAATAGGGAAAAAATTATCGAACGTGCTGAAACACTGGATGTCGACAAGGGGCCGGACGGGGATTTTGATGATTAATTGCAAAGGTTTTTTCAGAATGGGAAAATAATGAAAAAAATTATGATAACCGGTGCGGCGGGGTTTATCGGCGCAATGTTGGCAAACAGGTTGATTGCCGGTGGCGCTGAGGTGGTGGGTGTTGATAATCTCAATGATTATTACGATCGGCAATTAAAAAAAGACCGCATGGCGGCCCAGGCCGAAGGTCCTTCTTTTACCCATGTGAATATTGATATCGCAGATAGGGAAGGTATTGAAAAACTCTTTATGCAATATAAATTTGACGCCGTGGTTAATCTTGCGGCCCAGGCCGGCGTTCGCTATTCGCTTATAAATCCTCATTCCTACGTTGATACTAATTTGGTTGGTTTTGTTAATATTTTAGAGGGTTGCAGGCATTCCGGCGTTAAACATTTTGTCTATGCTTCTTCAAGTTCAGTCTATGGTGCCAATACCCGTATGCCGTTTTCGGTGCACGATAATGTCGATCATCCTGTTTCTCTATATGCGGCATCAAAAAAAGCCAATGAATTGATGGCCCATACCTACAGCCACCTCTTTGGTCTGCCTACGACGGGGTTAAGATTTTTTACCGTGTATGGACCCTGGGGCAGGCCCGATATGGCTCTTTTTCTTTTCACCAGGGCGATCCTTGAAAATAAGCCGATAAATGTGTTTAATAACGGTAATATGGAACGAGATTTCACCTATATAGATGATATAGTAGAAGGTGTTGTCAGGGTTGTGGAAAAGATTCCCGAGGGCAGTGGTGAATGGGACGGTGATAATCCTGACCCGTCCTTTTCTTACTGTCCGTATAAATTGTACAATATCGGCAATAACAATAAAAAACGTTTGTTGCACTATATTGAGGTACTGGAAGATTGTTTGGGTAAGAAGGCCGAGAAAAATTTTATGGCGATGCAGCCCGGCGATGTCCCTGCGACCTATGCCAATGTGGATGGTCTGGTGGATGATTTTGGCTACAAGCCGAAAACTTCTCTGGAGTACGGTATTGGCGAGTTTGTGAAATGGTATAAAAAATATTATCGAATCTGATGGAATATTTTGTTTACCGGGGCGGCCGCTGTTGTTAAAGGTCGTCTTTCCGACCTTTTTTTTATCTTTGTTTTTACATGGTTGTGTGCGAGATGCCGGTTAAGTGTTGAATAAAACCACTAACTATTCAATCCTGATTTTTTTCACCGTGCGCATATGTTCAAGGCTGCCTTTATTTTTTATCAACAGGATTTCACTCATTATGCTCATAGCGATTTCCACCGGTCGTACAGCGGCGATGTTGAGCCCCATGGGGGCGTAGATTTTTGCAATATTTTCTTTGCTCACCCCTTGTTTGAGCAGGTACGAGAAGGTGGTTTTGATTTTGGCCCTGCTGCCGATCATGCCGAGGTAACCGCAGTTGCGGTTGACTGCGGCGGCAAGGGCCAAACGATCCGATTCATGGCTACGGGTCGCAATGGTGATAAAACAATGTTCATTTATATCAAGTTCGTGTAATGATTGCGGGATATCGTCGCAGACAATCAATCTGGCCTTGGAAAATCTTTCTTGATTTACCAATTCGTCCCTGTCGTCAATAACCACAATGTTAAATCCTTGCATTATGCCGAGGTGATAAAGTTCTAAACCAATATGACCCGCACCGATAATGATCAGCTGTGGTCCGGGTTGAAATGTTCTGATAAAAATCCGCACATTTTCACTGCAGCGAGAGTCGGGTCCGTTTGGAACATCACTTTCATACACTATTTCCTTACTAACACCGCTTAAAAGACAGTTGCAGGCTTCCTTGACGGCCTTAAGTTCCAAGGCTCCTCCACCTATGGTGCCGCTTGTATTACCGTTATTGGTAACGGTCATCATCGCCCCGCTTTTTGCCGGGCCGGAACCTCTGTTTTCTATTACGGTAACAAGGGCCACCGTCTCGTTTCGCCGGAGATGCCGGCCGAGAATTTCTATGCATTCGCTTTCCATATACTTTATACGAAAGTGCCTTCCAAGGCTTTGATTTTTAAGTTGTTTTAATTGCTCGCTGTGGCTGTGGCTTGATAATCTGGTCCAGCATGCTGGTTACTTTAATTCTATGTTGTCGTGGTCTATATTCGGTTATTGTACGTGCATCATTGCCTTGGCGGCACGCACAATAGCTGGAGAATCTATCCCGCTTGTTTCCCATAATGTTTTTTGAGGGCCATGCTCGATAAAAATATCAGGGTGGCCAAGTATTTTTGTATGTACCTCATGGATTTGCTGCCTGCTCAGGAGTTCGAGCACAGAACTGCCGAAACCGGCCATGTAGCTGTTATCTTCTATGGTTATGACCTTTTTTGTCTTTTGTGCCAAATGGCAGATTAATTGATCATCCAAGGGCTTGATGAAGCGGGGATTAATAACCGTTACCCTTATATCAATTTCTTTTAACTCTTTGGCCGCCTGGATGGCGGGAAAAACCCTGTTACCGACGGGAATAAGGAGTATATCGTCACCTTGGCATAAGAGTTCACCTCTGCCGATGGGGAGTTGTTCAAAGGTTTGGGCAAGGGGAACATCGTGGCCCACTCCCCTGGGGTAGCGGATAGCAGTGGGGCCGTTATGGAGCATAGCCGTATGGAGCATATGTTGCAGTTCATCCTCATCTTTTGGTGCCATTATAACAATATTAGGGACAAAGCGGAGAAAGGAGAGGTCAAAGACGCCGTGGTGGGTAGGGCCGTCATCACCGACTACTCCACCCCGGTCAATGGCTAGGATGACAGGCAGGTTTGGTATACAGATATCGTGGATAATCTGGTCGAGCGCACGTTGAAAAAAGGTGGAGTAGATTGCAACAACCGGGCGCATACCCTCCGCAGCCAGTCCGGCCGCAAAGGTGACCGCGTGTTGTTCGGCAATACCGACATCAAAAAAGCGGTCTGGAAATTTTTCAGAGAATTTTTTAAGCCCCGTTCCCGAAACCATGGCCGCCGAGATTGCTATGATTTTATCGTTTTCAGCGGCTAAATCGACAATGGTATCACCAAATACCTGTGTGTATGAAACGGCGCCGTTATTGTTTTTAGGTTTACCGCTGACAATATCAAAGGGACCAATACCGTGGAAAATATCCGGATCTTTTTCGGCGGGTTCGTAACCTTTGCCTTTTTTGGTCAGGACGTGAATCAGCATGGGGCCCTGGGGATTATCACGTACGGTGGCAAGTGTGTCGATTAAATCTTCAAGGTTATGGCCGTCAATTGGTCCGATATAGTCGAATTTAAATGCCTCAAATAACATACCGGGGGTAAAAAAACTTTTAAAACTACCCTCACTCTTTCTGAGAATATTGAGAATATTTTCACCAACATCAGAAATTTGCAGTTTTTCAACGAGATGGGCTTTTACTCGACTCATTGTTTTGCCGGTGAGCTTTCGACTGAGAAAACTGGAGAGGGCGCCAACGTTTGGTGAAATTGACATCTCATTGTCGTTGAGGATAACAATCAGATCTTTGTCGAGGTGTCCTGCGTGGTTAAGGGCCTCAAAGGCCATGCCGGCGGTCATTGAACCATCACCGATTACCGCAATTGCGCGGTTGTTTTCTTCTTTCAGGGCCTGGGCAATCGTCATTCCCAACGCGGCGGAGATGGATGTGGAACTATGGCCGGTCTGGAAAGCGTCATAAACACTTTCCTTAGTCTTTGGAAAACCGCTCATTCCCTTATATTGTCTGAGGGTGGCAAATTGCTGCAGTCGCCCTGTCAGTATTTTATGTGCATAGGATTGATGACCCACATCCCAGATTAATTTATCGTTTGGCGTATCGAAAATATAGTGGAGGGCAATGGCCAGTTCAACGACACCGAGACTTGGTGCCAGGTGGCCCCCTGTTCGCGAAACGGTTTGAACTATGATATCGCGGATCTCTCCGGCCAGTTCTTTAAGGTCTGCAACGGGTAAAGAGCGTATATCCTTCGGGCAGGAAATTTGTTGGAGCATGGAGATCCTGGTTATCGGTTGTGGTTTTGACATAATAAAGAAAAATTTATTTAAACTACATGTTATCCTACACCAACAAGCATTTATAATAGTATAAACTCAAATTATCGTAGTCGGCAAAGGGAGTGGGACGGCGAAGATGTCGGCACGGTTTGTAAATAATTATATGTGGCATAACATACCCTATGCATTGTGGTTTTCATAGTGAAGAGTAGATTATCCGGATGGAAAGAGAAGGATAACAGAAAAAGAGCCGCTGTCAGTCAATGACTCCTTGAGTATACAAAATCAGCCAGATTCCTTAACGGATCAGCTTTATGGTCGAAATCGTTGAGCATCTTTTTAGCTTTTGTTACCGCTTCCAGGGCCTTTTCCCTTGTTCCCTCTACACCAAAAAAAGAAGGGTAGGTGGCCTTGCCGTGGTCGGGATCGCTACCTGCGGTTTTACCGAGTTGTTCTGTGGTGGCGGTTACATTGAGCAGGTCGTCTACGATTTGGAAGGCAAGACCTGTATAACGGGCGTAAGCGATTAGTTTATCTATTTGCGGTGTTGAACCACCGGCGCCGATAGCCCCTGCTTGTACTGCAGAAACAATAAGGGCTCCCGTTTTGTTTTTGTGGATCGTCTGGAGGGTGCGAAACGGAAACTCATTGTTTTCATTTTCGATATCTAGGGCCTGACCACCAACCATACCCAGGGGCCCTGCGCCTTTGGCGATGACCTGGATAATTTTCAGCCTTAGACCAGGGGGGAGGGTGGTGCTATTTTCGCAACTTAACAGGTGAAAGGCCCAGGTCAGTAGACCGTCTCCAGCAAGTATCGCCCCGGCTTCGCCGAAAAGTTTATGATTGGTTGGTTTGCCACGGCGCAGATCGTCATTATCCATGGCGGGCAGGTCATCGTGGATCAGTGAGTAGGTGTGGATGCATTCGAGGGCGCAGGCTATGGGCAGCAGGTTTTGCTCGATGGCGGGGGAATCGTCGACGGCTTCCCCAGCAGCGAGGCAGAGGATGGGGCGTATTCGTTTTCCGCCTGCAAACAGGCTGTATCTCATGGCCTCTATATGGTTAACAAATGGTTCTTTTGCTTGGAGCATATGGCGGCGGAGGGCCTCTTCAACCGTGGTACATTTTTCACGCAAATATCTTTTAATGTCCACTGTTTTGACCTTCAAAAGGTATTGTTTCGAGGGTACCGTCCTTGTCCAGCAAAAGTTCTACTTTCGCCCGGGCTTTACTGAGTTGTTCACCGCAGAATCCGGCGAGTTTTATACCCTCATCGAATTTTTTAAGACTGCTTTCCAGGCTTAATTCACCGTCTTCCAGCTCTTCTGTGATTTTTTCCAGCCGTGCCAGGGCCGACTCAAATGTTTTTTTTGCCATGGTGTCTTTTTCCTCAAGTGTATAGCCCGAATTTAGCGCGTCAAATATCTTGAAAATAACTTCACTCTGTTAAACCAGTATCTGGAATTTGTCAGTTCCGGCGACCGATATTCCTCGACAACATCCAAGGTCTATCGGAAGTTGTTTGCACCCAGTGTAACCTTGCTGTACTCTGTTGGCAAGACGGATTCTTGAAAATACATCCACACTTTTTAATATTGACGGTTCAATAATCGTGGAAAAAACAATTATATCTTTTCTCAGATGGCTGGAAATAGTAAAAGGTTATTCCGATAATACTATTGCTGGATATCGTCGTGATTTAATGGAATTTATGGCCCATGTCGGTGTGCGAATCCGCGGGGATGAAATTACCGCTTCGCAGGTGCAGTCATTTATTGCCGGTCTTCATGATAAAAACAGTGCCGCAACTGTTGCTAGAAAATTATCGGCCTTAAGAACATATTTTCGTTATTTAATACGTCAAAAAATTACTAAACACAATCCGCTCCTGGGCATTTCCGGGCCCAAGGCTGGTAATTATATTCCGGTTTTTTTAACCGTGGATGAAACTTTTGCTTTGCTGGAAGCCCCGTGCAAAGAAGATAAATATATGTTGCGGGATATTGCCATTCTCGAGTTGCTCTACTCCACGGGGATACGGGTTTCAGAGCTTGTTTCCAGGGATATGTCCAACCTTGATTTCAATGAGGAAATGCTTACGGTGAGGGGCAAAGGTGACAAGGAGCGGATTGTTCCGGTGGGATTGCCGGCCATTGAAGCTCTGAGAAATTGGCTGCCCCAGCGTCTGCAATTAATTGAAGCGAGGAGCAGCAGAGGGAGAGATGTTGAAAAGAACGCGATTTTTCTCAACGGCAGGGGAAGTCGCCTGACGGTGAGAAGTGTTGAGCGCATGGTAAAAACGTATGGGGAACGAGCCGGAATAACACAGATTGTTACACCCCACGCCCTGCGTCATTCCTTTGCCACTCATCTCCTTGAAATGGGGGCTGATTTGCGTTCGGTCCAGGAGTTGCTCGGGCATGCGAGTTTATCGACTACCCAGCGTTATACCCACTTAACATTGGATCACCTGGCGGATGTATATGATAAAGCTCATCCTTTATCAAAGAGAAAAAAATAATCAAACAACAGTTGAAAAAAACCCGTTTACCGGGGTAGATGATTAATCAATATTTGAGTGATAAAATGAAGATACGATCCACGACAATTTTAGCGGTTCGCCATAAGGGCGATGTCGCCCTTGCTGGCGATGGCCAGGTTTCCCTGGGTAATACGATTATGAAGCACCAGGCTAGAAAGGTAAGAAGGTTGTATGGTAATAAGGTGATAACCGGATTTGCCGGGGCCACGGCAGATGCCTTCACCCTCTATGATAAGCTGGAACAGAAACTGGATCAGTATAATGGAAATCTGATGCGTGCCTCCGTTGAGCTTGCCAAGGAATGGAGGACCGATAAATATTTACGTAAACTGGAGGCGATGTTGATTGCCGTAAATGATGAACACTCGCTGCTTCTTTCGGGAACCGGTGATGTTATTGAAGCGGATAAGGGAATATTGGCGATCGGTTCCGGTGGACCCTATGCCCAGGCCGCAGCACTGGCCCTTATTGACCATAGTGATCTTGATGCCGAATCAATTTGTCGCGCTGCAATGGAGATCGCGGCAAATATTTGCGTTTTTACTAATCAAACCATAATAGTTGAAAAAATATGACAGAATTACAATCATATACACCCAAAGAAACCCTGGCAGCCCTCGATAAATACATAGTTGGTCAGGCTGAAGCAAAAAGATCCGTAGCCATTGCTTTGCGAAATCGTTGGCGTAGGCGGCAGGTACCGGCGGGTTTGCGGGAAGAAATTGCCCCCAAAAATATTATTATGATAGGACCAACCGGCGTTGGTAAGACTGAAATTGCTAGACGTCTGGCAGCTCTGGCCCAGTCACCTTTTATAAAAGTTGAAGCGTCAAAGTTTACCGAGGTCGGTTACGTTGGCAGGGATGTGGAATCGATGGTTCGGGATCTGGTGGATCTCGCTGTTAATATGGTAAAAGAAGAGGAAAAATCACGATTAGAAGGGATTGCTTCGGCCAATGCGGAAGATAGGGTGCTTGATCTGCTCCTGCCCCCGAATCCCGGGGTAGTGCAGACCATGGGCCCCAGTTCCACGCAATCATTTACCATCGATAAACCGGATTTGGTTGTTCAAAATGGATCATCAAACGAATCCACCAGGGAAAAATTCAGAAAGATGCTCCGGGAAGGAAAGCTTGATGAACGTGAGGTCGAAGTTTCATTGAGCGAATCCAAGTCAATGCCTATGGTGGAAATCATGACCACTTCCGGTATGGAGGACATGCAGTCATCCCTTCAAGATGCTTTTAGTAAATTTTTCCCCCGCAAAAAGAAAGATTTAAAAATGAAAGTTCCGGAGGCTTTTGAAGCACTGAAAAAAGATGAGATGGAAAACCTGGTGGATATGGATCAGGTTATCAAGGAGGCGCTGAAACGTACCGAGGAGTCGGGGATCATCTTTCTTGATGAAATTGACAAAATTGCCTCAAAAAACGGAGGCGGCGGACATGGTCCCGAGGTGTCGAGGGAAGGTGTACAAAGGGATCTATTGCCAATTGTTGAAGGCGCTACGGTTAGTACCAAACATGGAATGGTTAAAACCGACCATGTGTTGTTTATCGCCAGCGGTGCCTTTCATTTAAGCAAGCCTTCTGATCTTGTACCTGAATTGCAGGGACGTTTTCCCATTCGGGTCGAGTTGCATTCTCTTGGTAGGGAGGAATTTGTGAGGATATTGACGGAACCTGAAAATGCATTGATAAAACAATATGTTGCCCTGATGAAGACCGAAGGAATCGATCTTGTATTTGAAAATGATGCAATTATGGAAATTGCCGCTATTGCCGTAGAGGTAAATGAGAAAACTGAGGAAATTGGTGCCAGACGCCTTCATACTGTTATGGAAAGGGTGCTTGATGACCTTTCCTTTGATGCTTCGGAAAGAGATAACGGCAAGGTTGTTATCACTGCTAAATATGTTAGGGAACAACTGGAGGATATTGTCCAGGATCAAGATTTGAGTCGTTATATCCTATAGTGGGGGAAAGATGTTTTTAAAATTTTTTGGCAAGAAATCATCCTCTTCGGGGGATGGAGGTTACCCCGGACAAATCGGGGAGGATGTTGATACCTCTATGAATTACTGCCCTTCCTGCGGAGACGAGTATTTGCCGGAGATTAAAGACTGCGTTGCATGTGGCATATCTTTGATTAGCGGGGCTGAAAAACTGGCGCGACTGAAAGATAAATTAGCGCGTTTATCGGCCCGCTCCATGGATATTTTACCAGAAGATGAGATGGTAACGATCCGCAGGGGTAATTTAATGGATATTAAAAATATACAAAAATTGTTGGCGGCGGAAAAGATTCCCGCAAATATAGTTACGGAGGATGGTGATTGCGGTGGGGGATGTTGCAGTCCCTTCATGAATTTACAGATACGGGTGATTGATCAGGACGAGGCCATGCGCGTTCTCGCTGAAGACTTTGTCCGTAGTACCGGTCTTGATAACCACGACTTGAGCCATGCAGAAGCCGTATTTGATCAGCGGGCCAAGGAGACGGTCTGCCCGGCCTGCGGATGTAAATTTTCACCTACCATTGGCGCCTGCCCGGACTGCGGCCTCTGTTTCGCGTAGTTGTTCTGTAAGCCCGTTTGTCAATTAGCTGTATTTTTTTGTTTTGTTGCCAGCCCATTGTTTTTTTCTGGGTGTTAGGGAGATTGGTTTTTGGGCAAATGTTACGGCTTTGTAGTGGAGAATTTTTTCAATGGTCTCGCTGAACTGTCGACAGGGCCTGATGGTGATGTCTTTGAGGATCTCAATATCCACTTCCCCCCGCTCGGGGAAAGAGAGGGTAAGCAGTAGCGGGCAGGAGCCGTGAAATTGATAGAGGCTCTTTTTAATCATTTCCATCTGCGCTCTGGATATCTTATCGGCTTCGATTCTGATCCGTGCCGATTGTGTGTACTTTTCTCTTGCTTCCTGAAGAGAATGGATAGCGTCTGCTATTATCTTTGGTCCCCGTTCGTCTTTTTGGACGGTACCCTGGATTATTACCGGGCTGGTGGATGCAAGTATTTCTTCACATCTGCTGTAGGTGTCCGGAAAAACAACCACTTCGACAGATTCCAATATATCTTCAACGGTTAGAAATGCCATTGGGTCACCCCGCTTACTCTTATGTTTTTTACAGGTGCGGATAAGTCCCCCCACTCGAACCGGTTGTTCGTCGCCTTTTTCGTTAAGGTTGTTTATGGCGCAATCGGTGATGGTGTTTATCTCCTGTAATGCATCGTCAAGTGGATGGCCGGTTATATAAAATCCCACTGTTTCTTTTTCAAAGGTTAGTTTTTTGCGTTCATTCCATTCAGGAATATCAGGTAGGGGGATGGCCGATATTTCTTTTTGTTCCTGGAGTTGAGGGGCAATGGAAAAAAGTGACATCTGGCCACTTTGCAGGTCTCTTTGCACGGCTTTTGCCTGTTCCATGGCAATATCAAGGATGGCAAAATGTTGGGAACGTTTATGGCCGAGTGAATCAAAAGAACCGGATTTAATTAAACTTTCAATAACTCTGCTATTTACTCTTCTGGAGTCAACTCTATTACAAAAATCGGGAAGAGATGTGTAGTTACCGTTTTTTTCCCTCTCTTCAATAATCGAGTCAAGAGCTGATTCGCCGACGTTTTTAATGGCCGCAAGGCCAAAACGGATGCAATTGTTGACAACATTAAAATCTTTTACACTTTCGTTAATATCGGGAGGGAGTACTTCAATACCATGTTCTCTGCACTCGTTAATATAGAGAACGACCTTGTCGGTATTTGTCATATCGCATGATAAAAGACCGGCAATAAATTGGGGCATATAATGGGCTTTTAGATAGGCGGTCTGGTAACAGATAAGGGCGTAGGCCGCCGAGTGAGATTTATTAAAGCCGTAACCCGCAAATTTGGCCATGAGATCAAATATATATTCCGCCTTTTCCCGGGGATGATTGTTTTTTATGGCACCTGCCATGAATTTTGTCTTCTCTTCATCCATCACCTCTTTAATCTTTTTTCCCATTGCCCGGCGGAGAATATCAGCGTCTCCCAGGGAGTAACTTGCAAGAATATTAGCAATTTTCATAACCTGCTCCTGGTAGACAATAACGCCGTATGTCTCTTCCAGCACCGGTTGTATTTCGGCCAGGGGATAGTTAGCTTTTTTGCGGCCATGTTTGGTTTCGACAAAGTCATCAACCATCCCAGAATCAAGTGGGCCCGGACGGTAAAGGGCGACCAGGGCTATAAGGTCACTGAACTGCTCGGGTGCCAGTTTGACGAGGAGTTCACGCATGCCGGAACTTTCCAGTTGAAAGACCCCCTGGGCGTCACCTTTGCAAAGGAGCTCAAAGGTCTTTTTATCGTCCATGGGGATAGTATCGATATTAAGGTCGACACCCGTATCTTTTTTTATATGTTTCAGGGTTTTGTCGATCACCGTCAATGTTTTAAGACCGAGAAAATCGAACTTGATAAGTCCGGTCATCTCAGTATGTTTCATATCGTATTGGGTCAATGTCTCTTCATTGCTGCCACGGCATGTGGGTAAATAATGGGTCATCGGTTCAGGAGAGACGACAACGCCCGCAGCGTGGGTGGAGGTGTGGCGGGCCAGACCTTCCAAAGTCTTTGAAACGGATAACAGCTCGCCAATACGCGGATCATTCTGTGCGGCTTCTGTTAGTTTTGGTTCTTCGGCCACGGCCTTGTCTATGGTCATTTTTAACTGTTCGGGGATGAGTTTGGCCACCTTATCCACCTCGCCAAAAGGTATATCGAGGGCACGGCCAACATCCCTGATAACACCCCGGGCCTTCATCGAACCATAGGTTACAATTTGTGCGACATGGGCGGCTCCACCATATTTACGGCGAACGTAATCGATGACTTCACCTCGTCTTTCCTGACAAAAATCAATATCAAAATCAGGCATCGATTTACGCTCAATATTGAGGAAACGCTCAAAGATCAAACCGTAGGGGATGGGGTCAATATTTGTGATACGCATCGCATATGCGGCAAGACTGCCCGCACCGGAGCCCCTGCCGGGACCAACAGGTATGTTTTGATCCTTGGCCCAGTTGATAAAATCCGCAACTATCAAGAAATAGGCGGGAAAACCCATCGTGGAAATAACATCAATTTCCATCTCTAATCGTTTTGTGTAGGTTTTTTCAGTGGTTACAGCGAAGCTCCCTAGTTTTTTCATTTCCGTGAACCTGGTCTGAAGACCATCCCAGCATTGGGATCTGAACATGGAATCAAGATTTTCCCCTTCGGGTATGGGGAAGTTGGGAAAATAATAGTCACCAAAAGCTATCTCCAGGTTACAACGGTCGGCAATTTCCTGCGTGGTAACGATTGATTCAGGACAGTGACTGAAACTTTTTTTCATGGTTTCAGGTGATTTAAAATAGAATTCGTCCGTTGAGAATCTAAAACGTTTTGGGTCGTTTATGGTTTTACCGGTTTGGATACAGAGTAATAACTCATGGGCGTGCGCCTCTTCACGGTTAAGGTAATGACAGTCGTTTGTCGCGACCAGTTTGATACCCATTTCGGCGCCAAGTTCCTTTAAGCCGTCGTTTACCGGTTTTTGTTTATCTATGCCGTTTTCCTGGATCTCAAAATAGAGGCGATCATGAAAAATATCGTAAAGTTCCTTTGCTTTTTCCCTGGCACCGGCCATATTATTTTGACCGATGAGGTATGGAACCTGGCCGTGGAGACAGGCCGTAAGGGCAATTATGCCTTCGTTGTTTTCTCTGAGGACTTCCATGTCGATTCGTGGCTTGTAGTAAAACCCCTCAAACTGGGCGATGGAAGCCATTTTCATAAGGTTTTGATAACCTGTGTGATCCATGGCCAGGAGAACTATATGGAAGGCGATATTGCCGTCAATGAGCTTTCTTTCACGCATACTGGTGGGGGCAACATAGAGCTCGCAACCCACAATTGGTTTAATGCCGGCTTTTTTTGCCTTGGAATAAAACTCCAGGGCTCCGTACATGGCACCATGGTCGGTTATGGCAACGCTGTCCATGCCGTACTCGTTACATTTTTTTAACAGATCATCAATGCGAATGGCGCCATCTAGCAGACTGTATTGCGTGTGAACATGGAGATGTGTGAATCCTACGCTCATAATTATTATTTATTCCCTTTTCGGATTTATATAATTTTAGGTGAAGATAATTGAGAATAATTAGCATGCAAAAGCGGGAATTGCACCTGAATTTATTTAGTGCCTTACTCCATAAAACCTGTAAAGAAAAACAAGAAAATAAAGGTAATGTTCAACTTAACGGGTTCATAACAGAAACAAGGCATTTACTTGCAGCTTGTTTGCGTTGGTGAATTATTTCCGTCTTTTTATGGATCGGTATTATTTATTTCTGTTATTATGCATATTACAGGGTTATTTTATGGTCTTTAAATTTGTTGCCTTCACTGGTTTTCCCGATGGAGGGAATAAGGGCAAATATGAATAAATACACTATATTAGTTACTAATGATGATGGGATAGAGTCACCGGGATTAAGGGCTGCTGTTGAGTCGGTCATAGATATTGGTACGGTTATAGTGGCTGCCCCGAGTGGACAACAGACCGCCACCGGCCGGGGATTGACCGGTGAAAAACAGTCGGTTTTGGAGGCGGTGGCCTATCGGGTCGGTGCTGTGGACGTACAGGCCTATCGCTGTGATTGCTCCCCGGCTCTTATTGTAAAACACAGTATGAGAACCTTATTTAAAGAGATAAAACCGGATCTGTTAATATCAGGAATTAATTACGGTGAAAATCTCGGGGTTAATATTACCAGTTCAGGAACCGTGGGTGCTGCCCTGGAAGCCGCGAGTTTCGGGATACCCGGTATCGCAATATCAAAGCAGACGGATATTGAGTTACACTATTCCTATTGCGAACAGGATTGGACCGCCTGTGCTTACTTTTTAAGCAAATTCTCCAGGAAACTTTTGGAAAAAAGTCTCCCCGAGGATGTTGATGTATTAAAAATTGATATTCCCATTGCTGCTACTTCCCGGACAGGATGGCGTATGACAACCCTTGGCAGGGCTGGTTATTATTTTAAGGAGTTGGAGGATACCGATAACGGGGGTATGGTGGGTGCAGGTAAAACCGTAGTCAGGGTGGATTTGCGGCATCTTCCCTCAAAAACCGATATATATACTCTGGCAATTGACGGGTTGGTATCAGTTACTCCCCTGAGCCTGGATTTAACGTCAAGGGTGGATTTATCAGATTTACGTAGTTTACTCGAAGAGTAGGGTTGTTTAATGTCCGCTCAGAAATGACTAGCACACGGGGCGGTATTTCCAGGTGGTTGGATAATTATTATGCGTTATCTTTATCATTTCTTGAAATATTAAATCGTTCTTTCAGCTTTGCATAGGAGACTAGTTCTGTTTCGCGCTCTGAAGGGGTGAGGAAAGATTCGAGTTTGGTCTTGAGTATAACGGGGTTGATTTCGGAGTTGATGGCAATTACCCCCTCCATGATAATTTTTTGCAGTAAAAGTTCCTGGTTTGTTCTTTCCTTGACGGTTGCCGCCAGGGGCAAAAAGAAAAAATTAGCAAAAATGAGTCCATAGAGGGTGGAAGTCAAGGCAATGGGGATTGCGGTGAGGATAACTGATGTGTCGCCGATACCTCCGAGCATTGTTATTAAGCCGACAATGGAGCCGATGATACCAAAGGCTGGGAGATAATCGGCAATGGTTCTTAGTACCCGTTCTGAATCTTCTCTTCGCAAGCGAAAGAAATACATCTCCGTGTTTAATATATCCCTGATTTGATCGATTTGGTAGCCGTCGACCAGGCATCCGAGGGCTCTTCTTAAAAAGAGAATGGTGGTTTCGTTTTCCTGCGCCTGCAGTGAGAGGATGCCTTCCATTCTAGAGCGGATTGACAAATCTATCAGAATATTGATGATATCCGGCTCTCTCATTATAGGCCTGTGATAATTACTGAGTAAAACCTTCCCGACTATTTTTATTTGTTCAACTTTAAAACTGATAAGCGTGGCACCCAAGGATCCGCCACAGACGATAAGGAGACCTGAGATATTAAAATAGAGGGATAGGTTGCCGTGGATTAAAAAACCTAACAGGAAGAGGCCTGTACTGAGAATAACACCGAGCATGGTTTTATTTTTAAAAAAGTTCATTTTTAAAATCACTGTAAATTTTTTGCGGTGGCCTTTACCGGATTAGGCAGTTGTTTACTGATAATAATTTCAACCCTGCGGTTTTTAGCACGGTTTTCCGCGTTGGTATTTGGTTTTAATGGTCGGTAGGAGGAAAAACCACTGACTACAAACTGATTTGCTGACATTTTTATATCGTCGATTAGAAAACGGGCAACTGCACTAGCTCTGGCAACAGAAAGTTCCCAGTTGCTTGGGAAACGACCTGATTTCATAGGGATATTGTCAGTGTGGCCAACTACATTGATCATATACGGTGTATAGCGAATAACCGAGGCGATTTTTCTTAATGATTTTTTTGCCCCTTTGGACAAGGCACTTTCCCCGAGACCGAAAAGGAGGTCGCTGGTGAGAATAATTCGCATGGTTTTGTCCGGGATAATATCTATTGAAGCGAATTTTTCCAGATTATTGCTGGTTACGGCTCCCTTTCCGAGGGAATAAATTTCCTTAAACGAGGTATCGGGTGGGGCGGGTGGTTCTTCGGGTACAAGTGGTAAAGGTTCGGCTATATCTTCTGGTGGAACTGGTATTTCTTTACCACTTATTATGGGTGGCTGCGCAACTTTTTCCTGGGGTAAAAAGACACCAATTTTATCAGGATGTTCTTCGACCATTCGGCTTTTGTCATCTGTTTTTTCAATGTTTTTATTTGTTGTATCCGGTGCAGGTGCAACTTTGGGCAGGTTGGAATCTTGTTGGTCAAGCGGTGGGATATCCTGCTGAAGTGGTATGGTTTCTTTTATTGTTCCACCGGTCACAAGGGGTAAGCCTGGATGGATGGGGGCGAAGGGAAATGATGCGCCGCTGATATCAAGATTCTTAAGGGCCGTTGTGGTATCGCCGCCGATTATTTCACCTTCCTGTTTTTGTAGAAAATCCTGGTGTGCGGTCTGGTAGACAAACATGGAGAGAAAGAGGACGAACATGGTCATCATTAGATCCGACCAGGCCACCGACCAGTGTGATGAGCGGGGCATGGCCGAAACGAATGCGGAGTCATCTACCTGAAAAACACTGTGACCGATAAATCGCCTGTCGATGTTGACAACGGTGGCGGCGTAGCGACTCTTTTTCATTCCGGCGGGGAAATCGCTAATTTCAATAATTCCTTCCTGCGAGGAAGTTGGCTTGTTTTTGTTTGGAGGCAAAGCGTAATTCCTTTGCAAAAGATTTTAAATATCAGCCGTTAACGAGTGTCTGTCCATAAAAGGCAGTTTAGTGTTTTACTCCGTAAAAGCTGTAATAAAAAACAAGAAATAAGAGACCATAAAAACCCGGATGCTAATAACAGCAACAAGGCACTTATACCGGCTTACCGGCCATTTCCGGTGTTAGTTCTTAAAACCCTTTTATGGATGCAAGATTTTATATAACGGGCTATAAAACAACCCTTATATTAGTTATCGGCAAGAAGAGCGTATTTGTAAAGAAAGAATATTATTTGAGTTATTTTTTATTTTGTCTGGATTTTGGTGTGGTTGATATGGATATATAACCATGATAAAAGGGAGGGTCAGGATCATCAGTCGGAAAACTGTAACTCAGGATAATTTTTAGAAAACAGGTTTGAAATCAAAAAAATGACTAGTTTCAAGTTTTCTGTAGGTATGGGTCTCGCCACGGGCGATAAACGAATTGGTTATGGCCCCGCTCGGGGTAAATCTAACCCCTTCTAAAAATTCACCGTCTGTAATCCCGGTGGCGGCGATGGCCACCTCCTTGCTCCTGATAAGATCCTGGGTGCGGAAGATTTTCGTAAAATCGCTTATACCGTGTTCTGCGGCCTCTTTTTTATCCTGGTCATGTTCGTAAAAGATCTTTCCTTCAAAATAACCGCCGAGACAACTTATCGCCGCCGCCACCAGGACACTTTCCGGAGCATAACCATAACCTATATATATGTCAGCCTTTTCGCCGGTGATTGCAGCCAGACAGCCGGAGACCTCTCCTTCGTCAATTAATTTTATGCGGGCACCGCAACTTCTAACTTCATTTATCAGCTGTTTGTGACGCGTTTGATTGAGAATACAGACGGTTACATTTTCCGTGTATTTTTTCAGTGTTCTTGCCACGCGTTTAACGTTGATAATGGGGGGTTGATTAATATCTATAACTTCACCCACCCGGGGGCCGACCACGATTTTGTACATGCTTAAATTGGGTACCGATTGGATTGCACCGGCCTTGGCAATGACTGCATAGGATGAAGAATTATTTTTTCCGTCCGCCGCCGACCGGTAGGCTTCAAGGGCGATGGCCATGAGATCAACTTCCTGTTCGCCGCCACCGATAATATCCTGGAGCTGGAAAATTCCAGGACGATTGTGAAAACGGTCATTAACGAGAAACCCTTTGATATTCAGGCGATTGAGGGTGGTGTTGATGGCGGTGCGGGTCTGGTTTAAAATATCCAGATGGTCGCCAAGCCCCTGCAGGCGTGCCGCCGTAAGTGCTGCAATTTCGGTGGCGCGAACAATTTCCATGCCGTAGTTGGTATCCATAGACGATCACAAGAGTAGGTGTTAAATTTCCGTGGGATGAAGACCGTATTTAAGAGCGCGATCCTGGAGTTTTGCCATTATAATATCTCTTTGTTCGGCCAGTTTCTTCCCGGCAATAGTGTCTTTGATTTTCATCGGATGGCGAAATTCATCGATGAGTTCGATGTCAAGCGGTGCTGACTCCAATGTTTTTTCCGCCTTTTTAATTTCGTCCGGTGTGGGTAGGATGATACCATAGAGTTGATGGGGGGTGTGTACAAGCGAGTGGCCGCGATTGTAGTACGCCGCAGCAAAACCGCCATCAACGTTGATAGCTATACCGTCCTCACTTGCCATCTGCACCCCCTTTTTGTAATTTACGGGGGTATGGCCGAAAATAACTCTCTGTACGCCAAATTCCTTCAGCATTTTTTTCTTAAAACTCTTGCTGGCCATATTTTTTTTCCAGAATAATGATCTTTCCTCGTGGGTTTTTTTATCTTTTAGAAAATATCTCTCGAAGGTCTTCATGGCATGTTTACCAAAAAAAGGTGACTTGGGACCGCACCAGAGGTAAAAAAAGAGGGCCTGGTCTTCTTTGTTTTGGGGAAGATCTGCCAGATATCTTTCTCCGACACGACTGATTGTATCCTGGATGAAGATGAGAAGTTCTTTTCCTTTGCGCCCAAGAAATTCCTGAAATTCCCCGTCTTCCGTGGAGGGAACAAGGGCGTGAATGTTTAGAAAATTATTTTGGATATGATAGCTTTTACCCCTGGTAAAAAGAAAGTCCAATAGCCTTTTCAGATGTCGGTTGCTTGTGAATTGGAGGGTAAGGTCGTCTATGATCTGTTCCTCATCTCTGGTGAGTTCGCCTGGGTTTGCAGGATTCAGGGTTGGAAAGTGGGTATCGTTTAAACCCATGGTTTGCCCGGACTTAAGCATTTTCGTCAACCGCTCAAGCCAGAGCCTGCTTTCCATTTCGTAATGGGGAAAATCACGTATCGTCTGTTCTTCGAGTTTGAATTGAATAATGGCCAGTGCCTTTTCCATTGACCGTCCCTTGTTGGTTTTGGCCTTGAAATTTCCAGTTACATTTTTTACGGGATAAGTTTTTTCTGCAAAATCGGCCAAACGAGATGTATTAAATTGTAATCTGGCGAGAAAATCAAAATGATCGTAACGACATGTAATACGCAATGCCTCCGCAATCAGTGAACGATTCCCCGACGCGGCACCCATCCACAATATATCGTGATTGCCGTATACATAGTCCACCATATCCCTGTAAAAACGAGAAGAAAGGATACGCAGGATTTTATCCGGTTGTGGACCCCTGTCAAATACATCGCCCAGAACCTGAATGCGGTCCAGAATTACCTGTCGAATAGTATGGGCAAGGTGGGAGATAAGCCGACCGGCAATTATTGTCTCTTCAAAAATCGGGTCGGGTACGGGAAGGCCGGAAAGGAGTCTGCTGATCGGTTCCCTGAATTCGGGACGAAATATTTCATTGCCGCGGGGACCGGTGTTTGTCAATTTATATTTAAGGATATCGACCAGGCAGAGAATAACATCCTGCATATCCATTTGGATATTATCATCATGGTAATAGGCTTGTTTTCTGATGATTTTAGCGAGGTATTGGATCTTTTCGGAACTGAAGGTACCGGGTAATGCTTCTTTACAGGTTTGATAAAGCATGCCGAATCTTCCCCTGAGAATAGACTTAAATCGGTCTCCCTCACCGTGTAAGTCACTGATCCAAAGGGTAGTAGGGATATTGGAATTTAATTTATGTTCAATTTCCAGTAACTTACTGGATAGTTTGTCGATCTCATTTATCCTACCAAAGGGGACTTTTGCAGTATCCGTGGCAGAGTGGAGTGTATGGGACATGATGCCACCCGTTGATATTTAAAGGAAGTGTATGGTTGAAATCAGGGATCAGTATATCAGAATTGTAACTGATTAACCATATATTACATTCGTTTAATATCTGTCTCTGTACGCTGCGGGTTAGGTGAAAAAAAAAGTACGGCGGAAAATGGTGCCCAATAACTTGTCTTTCTAAACATCAGGCGATATCATGGTGTATGGCGGCCTTGGAATTTAGGTGGCATTAACATGAATACCCGGGAATCGTATTCCCAGCTTATTCTCTGAATCTGTTTTGTTGTCAATAAGTTGAAGTATATTTATATATATCGACACTATTGATATCTCACATAACCGACGGGTAAGGTCGACACTTAATTTGCCGGTTATGAAATTTGGAGCCTTACTCCATCAAACCTGTAAAGAAAAACAAGAAAATAAAGGTAATGTTCAACTTAACGGGTTCATAGCAGAAACAAGGCACTTACTTGCAGCTTGTCTGCGTTAGGTTATATGCGTAAATAACTACGAGAAAAAAATGAAATCTACAATCATATTATTGTTTTTACATGTTATTTTGATGTCGTTTAACAGTGCATGTTATTCGGCGGATGGTGGAGTGAATGAAACGGATAGTTTCTTCACCGAGATTCCGGGTTTTCAGCTGGATTTTTCACAATCTGTCCACACTCAAAATATTGATGTTGTCCGCTTACGGCACGTTGCCGTCAATGTTCCCATCCTGGCTCAACGGATGGGTAGGCATGGTGTTGGTCAGGTAAACTTTAATTTGTTTAAAGATACCGTTTTCCCGGTTGCGATTAATAAGATTGATCGTATCAGTGCTGGTTCAACGACGATCTGGAGCGGGAAAATAGCTGGCTTGAAATTGAGCCGGGTGTCAATTGCCATAACAGACAATATCGTTGCCGGTACACTGCGCACTGGTGACGGTCGATTTTTCCAGATCGGATATGTGGGAAATGGTGTACACGTCGTAAAGGAGATTGATGAAGCAAAAAGACCAGTTGAGGGTCGTCCTCTGCAACCGCCTGTGGGGCAGGGGACGTTAATTGAGCCATCTCCTCCTAGTGGCTCAGCCTCGGATTCCGGTGATATTATAACCGTTATGGTTGTATATACGACCTCAGCAAAAAATAAGGCCAATGGAAAGGCGGCCATGGAGTCCATAATAAACAGTTCTGTGGCAACGATGAACACGACCTTTGCAAATAGTGGTATTATACCCAGGATGAGACTCGTGCATACGGTTGAAGTTGCGTATAATCGAGGGGAAAATGATGCTATTGCCGGGTTTCATACGGCTCTTAACGATCTTACCCATAAAACCGATGGTTATATGGATAATATCCATGCGCTTAGGGACAAATACCATGCCGATATGGTACAGCTCTTGTTCGATAATGATTCTTTGGGTGGTCTTGCCTGGAAGATGACCCGTGTTTCCAATTTGTTTGAATCGTATGCCTTTAGTGTTGTTCACTATGGCTTTGCCGATGGTTGGGCATTTGATCATGAGTTGGGGC
Organism: uncultured Desulfopila sp.; assembly: GCA_964594945.1. Classification (GTDB taxonomy): domain Bacteria; phylum Desulfobacterota; class Desulfobulbia; order Desulfobulbales; family Desulfocapsaceae; genus Desulforhopalus_A. The sequence continues at coordinate 8,041 of CAZQOD010000018.1, read as the reverse complement.
ATAATATGGGGATGACCCACGACAGGGCAAACAGTAGTAGTCCGGGGTCTTATTCATATTCCTATGGATACCAGAATCCGTCAAAGGACTGGCATACCGTTATGGCTTACACCTGTCTCGGCTGGTGTCCACGCATTGATTATTGGTCAAATCCTGATGTTTCCTACAGCGGCGCTGCGACCGGTGTTTCCGTAGGCTTGGTTAACGAGGCTGATGCGAGAACTACCATTAACAATAATGCATACACCATTGCAAATTGGCGGGTCAGCAATGCAGCTGCACGAAACGGGGGGTTAAAATTTCTTCCGTTACTTTTGCTCAAATAAAGGATTGTTGTAAAGTTGTTAAATTTTACTCCACAGTCGCTGCAAAATTTATTAACCTAATACCGGAAATGACCGGTAAGCCGGTATAAGTGCCTTGTTGCTGTTACCGGCATCCGGTTTCTTACGGTCTATTATTTCTTGTTTTTTATTACAGCTCTTACGGAGTAAGGTACTAAATTTTGTATTACGAATGTTTAATTGTCTTTTTTGAGAGATATGTATATCTTTTTTGTTGCCCAGGAAGGCGCCACATTAAAGGATCTACGCAGGTTGTTTCTGCATTGATTATACAGCTTGACCACTTCTGCGTTATTCCCAGATTTCGCATAATAAAACATCATGTATCTGTAAAATGATTCCTCCGTGGGGATCCGTTCAATCCCTTCTCTACAGTATTGTAATGCTTCTTCTGATTTATCATTTCCATCGAGTAGCGTACATAAATCAGTAACCATTTTAATATACATTTCTTCTAGTTTTTCACGTTTATTGATAATAATCCATGTATGCTCCGGTTCGCCATGTAAATAGGCGCCTTTGTATAAATCAATTGCCTGTTTGTAAAGCGATTCTATTCTGTTATTTTTTGGTCCTTGCTGCATTAAAATAGAGTTAACAAGTTTTTCAAAATGAACTGAATCGATCCTACATAAATCTGAATTTAAGCCGATTTTTCCGCCCTCGGTGAGTATCGCATTCTTGGACATCAGCAGTTTTCGTAATCGATTTAAAGTTGTTGAGAAAGCACTTTTGGCCAGATCACCATCTTTTTCAGGCCATAATTCATCACAAATTAGTTCAATGGCGACTTTATTTGTTCCAAACCCAATAAGTATTTTTAATAAATCCAGCACTTTGGACTTGGGTTTTGATGTGGCACGCGGTATTTCTCCCTTGATTATGATTTGGAAATTACCTAAAGTTGAAATTTCTATAGGAAAAGGCCAGTTTTCGGGCGGTGGCTCAGATGAGGTGGGAATTAAATTGTTGGCATGAATTATTTGCCGGATATAGTGTATCTCAAGTTGATTTTCCAAAGCAATCATACATAATTTAACAAGCATTTCTGCATTCCACCACCAGGGTATACGAGTGAATTGGTACTGCTTACCAAGTTTTAGAGATTTTTGAAGAATTATAACCGATTCTTCAATCTGACCATCGCGTAAATATATAAACGATTCAGTTAAACCACATATAAATTCAAGGATTGGTGTTCTGCTAATGGAAGCGACTTTTTTTGAATATTCAATTTGTTTCAATGCGTTATCATGCTGAGAACCCATGCTGTATGCCTGAGATAAAACCACCCCTGCCATGATCTCAGGAAAGATAAAACCAACCTGCCTAATTTTAATCATTGCTATAACACCATTTTCCATGGCTTGATCATATTTATGTTGAGAAATATTAAATAGGGTGGAAAAGAGATAATAGACTGCGCTATGATTTGGCATAGAGTGGTCAAGAAGTAACTCAAATTCGAGTAGTTTTCTTTTTGCTTCATTGCAATCATTTGCAATGATTGCAAGAAGAATGTTCAGTCCAAACAGTAGATCAATACAAAAATAAATTCCTGTTTCAAGAGAATATTTCAAGCCATTTTCAGCTAATTTTTTGGCGGTTTTCACTGACATTTCGGAAGAAAAGTAGGAAAGAGAATCATATAAATACAGTAAAATTTTTGAAAAATCAGTTTTGTGTTCTCTTGCCAATCTTTTAAATTGGTTATAATAATAAAGGTTACTGCGGGGATTAGTGAATATCTGGAATGTAATAATACAGGATGATGCAAAGACCCAAATTTGTGTATCATGACAAACATTTGATAGAGATATTGTTTTTTGCATCCAGAATTCAATATCAGGGTCTTGCGGTTCTCTGCACATTAATGCTGTTGCTCTACTTATTGCAACACATGCTTCAAGCTCAAGTGAGGGATATATCATATCCGGATGTGTATGATTTTTAGACCATTCCAGATAAGAATCAAGTTCTGAAAGTTCATTTTGATATATGAAAAGACAATATGTGAGACTGGACCAGGATAGAAGTGCTGCCGGGATATCATTTTTTTCAATAAACTTATCAACTGCCTGTCGCAAAAATAAAACAGCCGGTTTCATGGATTGGAACAGGTAGCCCATTCCCTCCCAATAAATAAGCCATGGCTGCCTATTTTTATTAGTTTCCGGAATATATGATATCCATTTTAATAGTGTTTTGTTGCGGCCTAGCGAAATAAAAGAATTTGCATTTTCTAATACAATATTAATTAGTTGATCATAATTTTCCAGTTGATTGTATAGCTCGAAGGACTCTTCTATCCATCCCAGATTTTGTAACAGTTCAGCCCCCCGCGTCTTTACATCCCGTACCTCTTCCGGTTTCAATAACTCTTTACTGCATTTTAGAAGGAATTCTTTGAACAATGGGTGATATTGATAAACAGTGGATAAATCACGAGAACATTCAAGAAAAATATGATCGTTAATTGCAGTATCGAGGAAATAGTCTACCCTGGATGATCCGGTAATTGAAGTGGCAATTTTACTTGTAAAACGAGGTAATAATGCAGTTTTGACCAAAAATAACTGAAAAGAGTGATCCAGGTTATTAAATAATTCCGAGGCGAAATAGTCAAATATGTTCTCCAGAGGAGCACCGGTTGGATTTTTAGGTATTATCCCTGTTTGTTTTATACTTCGAATTAAAAGTATAATGCCTGCGGCCCAGCCTTCGCTTTTCTTGAAGATTTGTTGGACCAGATCTTTGGATAGTTTTATTGGTATTTCTTTTTGGATTAATTTTTCAGTTTCACTATAAGAAAACGAGAGATCAAAATTATCTATTATGCGCATATGATTTTCGGCAATCATGCTCGTAAAATAGGCGGGAGGTGCTTTTCTACTTATTATTATAGTGTGAATTTTTGGTGCAAGATGTGCTATACCCTCTTTTAGTGAATGGTGAAAGGGTGAATTTTCATTAACCGCGTGGGAGTTATCAAACACTACGTGGAGGGGGAGTGGTGCATTATTGGAAAAAATTTGAAAATATTTTCTGGAAAAAGCGAGATACTCATTACCATATTCCTGGGTCAATAAGGGCATTTTGCCTTGGAACGCAGAGAATTGATTTTTAATTGCCAAACCAAAATAATAAAAAAATGATGATAGATCATTATCTCCGCTATCTACTCTGTACCAGATATGTGGTAAATTGCTCTTTTGAAGATAATCTGCCACCAAAGTAGTCTTGCCTGATCCCGCTTTGCCAGTAAGCCAGGTAATGGAAAAATGTTTTTTATCTGATAATTTTTTTAATAATCGGTCTCGGGAGATAATATCAGGAAGGATGGGAAGAATGATTTTGTTGATATTATGTGTGATGTTTTCCATTGAACCTACCCCGGTAATGCAATACATTACTTGCTAAAGTATTCCCAAAATATGTTACAATGCAATTTTTATTGAATTTTCCAAAGACAAAAAAAATTGCAGAACAACAAACTGTTACCATATTTTTCGGGTCAATGAAATAATTTTAAACAGCGCAACTATGGGATGCAGTTCCGATTAGACAGACTCTCAGTGCAAAAGCGCCTTGCTGGTAGAGTTATTTGTACTAAAAATGCCGTTTGAGGGCATACCACCACGATTAACAATGGGAATCGATAAAATAACCAATAAAAAAAATTACAAGGCGCAGAACAAGTATCATTCAGCAGATTTTTTCAAAGCATTAACTGATTCCGGCAGTCCTATCATGTTATCCATATTAACGTCTGATTCAATATGAAGTTCTCCCTGATATTCTACTCCGCTTGTAACCTGTAAGCCGATTACCGCATCTGAGAGAGTAACATTACCATCACCATCAACATCTCCTGGAATGGTAAATAGGGCTACATTTGAATATCCTGAATTTCCTGCATTATTCTTTGCGTAAACCCTGTAGTAATTGGTAACTGAATTATCAAGCTGAGTATTGAAACTGACGACATTAGCCTGGGTTTGCCCAATTTCAGTAAAACTGTTGCCGGCTGTGTGATGCTCTATTACAAAGTTTTCTTCATTGTTGGAATTATCCTGCCAGCTCAAGGTTACACTGATGTTTTCGGCAAAAGTTACTTCACTGATCAAGGATATTAAAAATATTGATGTTACGATGCAGAAACAAGGTCTTAGGCCCATTTAATTTTCCTCCGAATGATTGTGAATTCAAGTTATGTGGAAAGTTTCATTGGTGAATCGTATGTTAACTGTACAAAAAAACGATCCCTTTCAAATTTGCTGTTTACCATAGACCTTGTCACGAATCGGTCACATATAAAAAATATTTGATCTGATCAACGTATAACCTAACACAGACAAGCTGAAAGTTAGTGCCTTGTTTCTGTTATGAACTCGTTAAGTTGAACATTACCTTTATTTCCTTGTTTTTCTTTACAAAGGTTTTATGAAGCAAGGCATTAAAATTTGTGATCGACAAGTTAGTGCCTGTCCATAAATGGCCATTTTTTCACTCACTCTTCGTTGATTTCAAAATTTAACCTTCTGATAAAGCGAGGTACGAGACATCGAGATATCGCATATATACTTGTGGTTAAATTCTTCAAGCGCCTCGATTTAGCGTAAAATTGCTCATCTACGGACAGGCACAAGTTAAGAGAACCTATTTTGCCTATCAAAAAGATAAAGTATCTCGTGTAGTGGTATATGTGGTTGTTTTTTAAATTTATAAAATGCTTATGTATATATTTTTCAACACTCGTAACCTTTTTGGATTTTTCATTCGTATTACTGTTCTTATTGCAGATTTTTTTTTCATTTTAATATTATTTCTTCATATGTGACTGATTCGTGACATGCTTTGTGATAGACGTTAACGGGTAAAAAAATAATTTGTGATTTTTGTGGGTTTGTCCAAGAACTGGCATTTGTTCAAGATTGTGTGGGTTTTTAAAAAACATCGTCGGCAAATGAGTTTATATGAAAGTGCCTTCACTCTTGAGTCGTTTTCATTGTTCGTTATTGGCTGTGAACTGGTAATTTGGTCCAGCATGTTGGTTATTTCGAGGTTTAAGTTATTTTCGAACTTGTTATTGGAAAATGGCAGTGAGTTTATGCAAAATAGCATTCTCGGACATTCTCTCAACTAACAACATTTTTATCAATAAGGAGGATGGGGATGAGTAAGAAAAGCACCGTATTGCTACTTGGTTGTTTGTTGTTTTTTGCCGTGCCGGTCCAGGCAGCTCTTGTTATATGGGTAAATAACGGCCAGGATAAGGTGACCCGTGATGATCTCAGGGCATATACAAACGCTACCGCAGTTCACAATTCTGTGTGGGACGGTACCACCATATCATTGTTTGGGGCTAAGAATGAAACTGTGGCCTTTGATCTGATTCTTGAATCACCTGCAACCGCTACAGCTAATATAACCGTTACCACAAGCGTTCTTACCGGGCCTGGCGGGTTTACCATTTCCAGGCGCACAGTTGATCAGGGAGATCTAGTCGATGGTCTTTTTAATTACGTAGGCCGTAATATAGAACTCTTTTATATCAGGTATTTAAAAATAGAAGGGCTGAGCAAATTATCTTATGCTGATAATGTATCCTATGACGAGCGGAAGGCCCCAAAACGGTTTCAAAGGCCAATTGATCCTGAATCTTTTAAAGGTATTGGCACCTGGTATGACCGGCCCGATCATGATAAATTTTATCCGGATATTGCCGTACCCCTTGAACTGCATACACCTTTTTCCGTAGCTGCCAATACCAACCAGTCGATTTGGGGGGATATTTTTATCCCCAAAAACGCACCGGCAGGAATATATACCGGAACCGTAACCATTGTTGAAGGATCAGGTCAGTCCCAGATAACGCATGCAATACCAATTGAGTTATCCGTACGCAATTTTACACTGCCCGATATACCCACGGCAAAGACAATGTTGTGCGGCGGTGATGTAGATGAATATACCTCAATGAGATATGTTAATCAAAAATATCCGAATCCCGGCACTTCCGAGTATGAAAAAATGGTGAAGGTCAGTATCCGGCACAGGCAGATGGCCCACCGTCATAAAATTTCATTAATAATAGGGACAGTTTCTGTACCGGCTGACCTAAAACCCCATGATATGGATCAGCTAACCGGGGAAATGTTTACCTCGGAAAGGGGATATGACGGCGTAGGAATTGGTACTGGAGTTAATATCCTCTCAATCGGCACCTATGGTTCGTGGGCTTGGTTTTGGTTTGATGGAGCTGAAACGGATGAGCAGAAGAAACAAGCCATGTGGGATCATTCCAACGAGTGGATTAACTGGTTAAATACACAGAATTTTTCAACTCCGACGGAATATTTTCTTTATCTTATTGATGAGCCGCAAGGGGCAGATATTCCTTTAGCAGAAAAATATGCGGGTTGGCTTGATTCCAATCCGGGCATCGGTAAGCAGCTTAAGAGTTTTACCACGGTTCCCGGTCAAATAGCAAAAGAGCAAATTCCATCTCTTGATATTGTTGCATCATGGACGACTCAAAATGTATTGGGTCTTTGGGAAGGAATATCCGACTATTTTCATGAACCGGGTAGGAAACTGTATATGTACAATGGCTGGTATCCGGAAAGGGGCTCTGATGCCACCGAAGACGATGGCATTGCCTTGAGGGTTCAAAGCTGGGCCCAGTATAAAAAGAAGATTGCCCGCTGGTTTATCTGGGAATCGACCTACTACGATGATACTCATTCTAGTATGGGGCCGACAAATGTATTTCAAAGTGCAAGAGTGTTTGGTAGAGACGATAAACTCCAGATAAATCACCCGGCATTAGGTCGAACGGGTGCGACATATACCACTGGTTCAGGGGTATTGTTCTATCCCGGAATAGATAAGGTTTTTCCTGCTGAAAATTATGGTATTGACGGGCCGATTGCTTCAATAAGGCTAAAACTCTGGCGGCGGGGTGTTCAGGATGTTGATTACCTGCATATGGCAGCACAGATTGATAAACCGGCCGTTGACGCTATCATAAATCAGATGATTCCCAAAACACTTTGGGAATTTGGTGCCGGCGACGTAAGTAATCCAAGTGATCCTACCTGGGTAAAATATGACCCCAAAAGAATTAATGATCCGGATATATGGGAAGCTGCTCGACTACAACTGGCAAATATTATCGAGGGTGGAAGCGGTATCCCCCTGAAACCTACCGGACTTAAACTACAAAAAACAAGGTAGAAGAAAAATGAAGAATATATTTCACCACCCATATTTTGCTGTTAATCGCCGTCGTTTTTTGAAACTTGTATCCTTTCTAGGGGTGGGTCTTTTTTTAAATCCCTTACAAAAAATATTCCCACCAAAAGCTTATGCTGCCGAATCAGATCCTGTAGTTCTATCTGTTTATAACAACGCACTTACTGACTGGGCATATCCTGGGTTTGATTCGAACGGGGTGCCCAATGGCCAACGACAGCAGGATGCTCAGGGGCGTTACTATTATGACAGTGTGGATCAGATCGCAGTGAAAAATACAATTGATAGAGGCATTATGCAGCTTACCGGTAAAACAACGCCGGCCCAGGCATGGATATCACTGTTAACCGGATATCAACCCGGACACCGGGTTGCGATAAAAGTTAACTGGAATGGTATCTGGGATATGATGGATGCAGAACGGCCATCTTTGGAATCAA
>CAZQOD010000017.1:0-36345 GCA_964594945.1 uncultured Desulfopila sp. | reverse complement strand
TATATCTGCCGATTATGGCCATATCGGAATCGGTTGTGCCGGGGGCGGGTTTTTCAACCATTCTCGTCACTCTAAAGGTCTTTTTCCTGCCGTTTTTATCACCTTCAACGATACCATACTGATGTGTTTCGTTGTTTGGAACTCTCTGGATTGCAACAATGGATTCACCTACATCATTAAAGAGATCTAGTAATTGTTTGGTACAAGGTGTCTTACTTATTACAAGATCATCACCTAAAAGAACCATAAACGGCTCATCTCCTATCACATGGCGGGCGGTCCATATCGCATGTCCTAAACCCAAGGGTTTTTTCTGTCGCACCGAGACAATATCAATTAGGTTGGAGATATTATTTAGTTCTTCACCTAAAACAACTTTATTTTTTTCCTTTAACACTGAGTCGAGGTGAAAATTATAATCGAAGTGATTCTCTATTGCGGATTTCCCCTCACTGGTGATAAAAATAATCTGGTCGATACCCGAAGCAACGACCTCTTCGACAATATACTGTATAGTGGGGCGATCAACTATGGTGAGCATTTCCTTGGGAATAGCCTTTGTCGCCGGTAAAAATCGAGTGCCCAGACCGGCAACAGGAATAACTGCCTTACGTACTTTCATAACAAACCTTTATTAGAATAACTTGATAAACCTAACAGCTCAGCAACAGTTTTTATAACCGCGACCGATTTGGATCGACAAACAGCACCATACGTGACTTTAAAGGTGGATAACCAAAAAAACTCTGCTTGACACTTAACATACTTTCAGGGCAACAGCCATTTTTTTCATGAATATTTTTTATCCCAAAAACTTGCCGATATTTGAACACAAACAGTCCATTATCGAAACCGTAAAAGATAACCGGGTAACAATTATTGAGGGGGAGACCGGCTCGGGAAAGACAACACAAATCGCCAAAATGTGTCTTGAGGCTTTTCCCGACAATAAGAAAATAATCGGCTGCACCCAGCCGAGGCGAATTGCCGCATCCACCGTTGCGGCCAGAGTAGCCGAAGAAATGGGCGAGATGTCGGATATTGTCGGATATAAAATTCGTTTCCACGACCATACTAAAAAAACAACAAAGATCAAATTTATGACCGACGGTGTTCTCCTGGCGGAAACACGCCAGGACCCTCTTCTCAATAATTATTCCGTTATTATTATCGACGAGGCCCACGAACGAAATCTGAATATTGATTTTCTTCTCGGCATCTTAAAAAGACTCCTTGTAAAACGAGATGACTTAAAAATAATCATAACTTCGGCCACCATCGATACTGAAGCTTTTTCCAACCATTTTGATAATGCGCCGATAATAAGGGTCGAGGGCCGGTCCTACCCGGTATCAGTACATTACAGGCCGCTAGCTGACCTGGAAAATGAAGACAAGGACAGTGCTATCAACCATTGTGTCAGCGTTGTATCAGAGTTGTTTTCCCAAAAAATGCAGGGCGATATCCTCGTTTTTTTAGCAACCGAACGTGATATTAGAGAATGTTGCCGTTTACTGGAACACTCGCTCTGTAACGGTATTATTCTCCCTATGTACGGCAGGTTGCCGACGGCCGATCAAAAAAAGATTTTTCAAACATATAAGAAGACAAAGGTTGTTATTGCCACTAATGTTGCGGAAACTTCGATTACCGTACCGGGAATAAGATATGTGGTGGACAGTGGCTTGGCGCGTATTTCACACTATAACGTGAGGGCCAAGACAACAAGCTTGCCCATATGTAAAATTTCCCAGTCAAGCTGTAACCAGCGAAAAGGTCGGGCCGGAAGACTAGGCCCCGGTCTTTGTATCCGCCTTTACGATGAGGAGGATTACGAGCATAGGGATAAGTATACCCTGCCGGAAATAAAACGATCCAACTTGGCCGAAGTTATTCTGCAGATGATTTCGTTACAACTCGGCGACCCTGTAAACTTTCCCTTTCTTGAACTGCCATTTGGAAACGCGATAAATGAAGGATATCGGCTTCTCTACGAACTTGGAGCAATAAGTGACGCCAGACACCTTACCCGCTACGGCAGGATCATGGCCGAACTACCCATTGACCCATGCATTTCCCGAATATTAATTGAGGCAAAAAACAATAATTGTCTCCGGGAAATTAAAATTATTGCCGCTGTCCTGGCCATTCAGGACCCTCGGGTCAGACCGGCGAACCAAGCTAAAATTGCCGATAAATGCCACGAAAAATTTATCCACCCCCATTCCGACTTTATGATTTTTCTTAATATTTGGAATGATTTTCATATGTTAAAAGGAAGGAAACGTTCATGGTCAACGTTAAAGAAATATTGCAAGGCCAATTTTCTATCTTTTCAAAAGATGCGTGAATGGTTTGATCTCCATGACCAACTTAAGCGAATTCTGTCCAGGAAAAAGGGCTTTGTCGACAATATCCAAGATGGTTCCTACGAACAGATCCATAAATCGCTGCTGGCTGGTTTTTTAAGGAATATAGCACGAAAAAAAGAAGGGAGAAAATACCAGGGTGCCCACAATAAAGAAGTTATGGTCTTTCCGGGATCACACCAGTTCTTAAAGAGCGGTCAATGGTTATTGGCGGCATCGTTTATAGAAACCAGTAATCTTTACGCATTAACCGTCGCCACTATTGAACCTGATTGGATTGAAGATATTGCCGCAAATCTTTGCAACTATTCATGGAGCATGGTGCACTGGCAAAAAAAAACCGGGCGGGTCGTAGCCAACGAATCTGTATCACTTTACGGCCTTGTTATTTCTACAGAAAAAAGGGTAAATTTTGCTAAAAGAGATCGAAAAAACATAAAAGAGGCCAGAGACATCTTTATCAGAGACGCCCTTGTAGCCGGAGAATTGAAAGGTACTTATCCTTTTCTCAGCCATAATCTGTCTCTTTTAACCAAGTGGCAAGAAGTTGAGGAGAAGTTACGCACACGAAATATCATTGTCGACGACCTGACATTAATCGATTTTTACGCCAATATAATACCGGAAAATGTCTACGACCAAACAACCTTCAACAAATTTCTAAAGAAAAAACGTGTTACACTGAAGATGACGGATGATGATATACTGCTCCGAAAACCCAAGTCTAGGGAGTTGGCTGATTATCCACAATATATAAATTTAGGTAATTTAAAAATTTATCTCGACTATCATTTTGAACCAAACAGTGAAAAAGACGGTGTTACATATCGTCTGCCCGTGGGCTATGCCGACAGCATCTCAAGTTACCGCTTTGACTGGTTGGTGCCCGGTCTACTCCATGAAAAAATAACCTTTCTCCTTAAATCACTGCCAAAATCCCTTCGCAAAAGGCTTATTCCCATAAGTGACAGTGTGAATAAGCTGCTGGATGATATAGATATAGGTAAGGGCTCTTTTTTTTCGGCCCTTGAAACATCCATACTCAAACAGTTCAGGGTGGTAATTAACAGATCGGACTGGTCAAAACAATTACCTGTTCATCTACAACCACGTTTTCTCCTTTTTGACTTGGATGGAAGGGAGATATGTTCCGGCCGTAATCTCAAAAAATTACTTCTTAACCGGGGAAATCATAAATCATCTTCAACCAAAGCCATCCTGGGTGATAATGATAAGAATTTGATTGGCAGATGGAATAACAGCGAGCATACAACATGGGATTTTGCAGAATTGCCTGAAACAATCATCTCCTACAACGAAGACCATAAAATTGCAGGTGTTATTTATCCAACACTTAACGCAAAACCTGACCGAGGTATCGTTATTGTTTCCTTTGAAAATAATAGAAAAATTGCCATGGCCAACAACAAAGAGGGTATGCTTTTTCTCTACAGACTGCAGTTCAAGGAGCAATACAAGGCCTTGAAAAAGTATTGTTCAACTACATTTTCGGGGCCGTCCGCCCAAAGTCTTGTTGATACGGTTATTAACAAAAAAGAGACCATCAATAAACTGTTAACGTACATTCTCCGCTCGATATTCGGGCCATTGCCCGACTTTATAGAAAAGGAAGAAACCTTTGAAGAAAAAGTTAAAAGGGTGCAAGGGGAAGGTCTGTTTACAACAGGCAGGACAATCTGTGATAATTTTCTTATTCTTTTGCGTAAAAGGAGGGCTGTGAAAGAGACAATTTCTAAAATCTTTTACAACAGTGAAAAGAAGAAAATGTTCCTCCCCGATAAAAAACAATTTTTCAACAATCTATTGGAAGAGATATTTCCACACAACTATCTGGAAAAGAACAGCGCGCCCCAATTTGAAAATACCTTGAGACAACTGCAAAGTCTCAATATACGTCTTGAAAGATTCTCTGTAAATCCCCGCAAAGACGAACAAAAAGAAAAGCAACTCGCACCTCACCTCAACAATATTAGAATATTGGCAGAAAAATATGCGGACTGTCCAGGGGAGTTTTACAGTTACGCCGATCAGTACAGGCTGATGGTAAATGAGTTGAGGATATCAATTTTTTCCCCGGAAATAAAAACAAAAAAACCGGTCTCAGCCAAAAAACTTGAACAACTTTGGAGGACAACATTAACAAAATGTTGACTTAAACAATGAATAGAGTAACCATTGGACTTCTTTTATGTTTATCCGCACTCATCCTCCTCCATAAAAACATCGCAGTGGTGGGAATAATTACCTTTGTGGCCGGTATACTCCTTATGAATAAATGGAAATGGCCAAGAAAATAGCCGAACCAATTAATCATGGAGTGCGGAATTTATAATATGTTTTAGCGCATCCATGGAATACGGTTTTTGTAACGCGTTGACAAAACCGTATTTTCGGCAATCTTCCATAACAGGATCGAGAACTGATCCACCCAGGGCAATAATTTTTATCTCCGGTTCTAATGCGTGGAGCAGGCGACACCTTTCAATGGCAGACTCACCGTTATTTTCAGAAATATCCATGATAACAAGGGGTATGCTACCGACAGGTTCCCCTCCGATTTTTTTGAATTCGTCAAGCAGTTTTTCCCCGCTGTTTACCAGGATCACCGCAAAACCCAGATGTTGTAACATCGTTTTGCCGATTTCCGCCATCTGTTCATCCCTTTCAAATAAAACGACTAATTGATCTCCGCAATCCATCGTATCATTTGTTCCCTGGGCCGTGTCTGTATCCAGAGCTGTCGGCAAATAAAGTGATACAGTGGTACCAACGTCTGGTTTTGAATTCACGATAACATATCCACCATGGTTCCTTAAAGTGGCATAAACAATGGTGAGGCCAAGTCCCATGCCCTTCATGGAACCACGTTCTTTGGTCGAATAATAGGGGTCAAAAATTTTAAACAGCTGTTCTTCTTCAATTCCGGGGCCTTTGTCATCGATATCAATTCGCACGTATTTACCGCCTGAAATATATTGACCGGACAACAAACGGGGTGCATCAACAATCTCTTGATCAATCGAAATATTTATTACACCAGCCCGCGATGCTTCAACGCTGTTTTGCAATACATTGACAATTGCCCTGGATATTTCCGAAGAATCGATATACGCGTACCATCCCTGTTTTTTGGCCTGCAGGGTAAATGATATTTCTTTTTGGTCGGTAAAGAATAGTTCGGCCGTATCACCCACCAGCCGGACAATATTTTCCCTGTTTCTAATGGTAATACCAAAACTTGAAAAACAGGATATTTGTCGAGTTAGATCGACTGCGGCCAGAGCTGCATTTTTGGCCTGCCGAACACGCCTTAACTGACTTTCCGGATCACCTTTGCGCAGCTGGAGTGCAACAATATCGAGATTTCCACATACCGTCGTCAGTAGATTGTTGAAATCGTGGGAAACGCCACCCGCCATACAACTCATTGCATCCATCTTTTTAAGAAGCCTTAGGGCATTATCCATCTGTCTACTATAATTTTCCGCATGAAACTGCCGGGAAATATTATGTAATATACAAAGACCGAAAACACTCTCCGCCTCCCGTACGGGTATAAATGAGGCGGTGATTACGGTGTTGCCGAGAATTAATGGTTTATCTTCACGTATCGTGAACGATCCCATTCCCTCCGCCGTGAGTTCCCGGTTGATCCAGTTTGTAACCGCAACATTAAAATTTTGCCAATTGACGGCTTCGTTTAACTTCATACCCGTAACACTCTCCTCACTACAGGAGAGCATATCCATGGCCGCCCTGTTTATGGTTACTATCTTTCCCTGGTCACTCAGTTCAATAATACCTTCAACAATATTGGCCATAATTGTAGAAATATGGCGTCTATCCAGAAGGAGTTCACTGGTTATTTCAGAAAATTGTACGCCATTTGGTATTGTTATATTGCCTCGACTCCTTTTTGTACTTTTGCCGTTGCTTTGGCGATAGGAGTCAAGAACTCCATGGATATGGGCACGGATATCCGAAATATTTCCCTTGGCGATACAATCATCACAACACCCCTCCCTAATAATTCTCTCCCTATCTTCAACGATAATTGCCGATATAACAACAAGATAAACACCACGATGCTTCTTGCTGTTTCTTAAAATTTTACAGAGTTGTTCCCCACTGACCTGGGGCATAATTAAATCAGTAAATACAATATCTGGTGAATAATCCTGAAGTAATTCAAGCGCTTTCAAGCCGTTATCGGCAACTTTAACATCACATCCCTCTTTTTCAAGAATTGATGCTATTGCTTTTAGCAAAACGGGATTATTATCTACCACCAAGGTTTTAATTATCATTATAATTCCAGATAACTACACAAAAACGTTTAATTACGATGACCAATAATGGTAAAAAAATAAATTAAGACTTAAATCCTGCAACCACTAAATCTCTGCAGATGATGGTTATCAATAGCGCAGTTGAGTTGAGAATTTAGTGCCTTACTCCATAAAACCTGTAAGGAAAAACAAGGCACTTACTTGCAGCTTGTCCGCGTTAGGTTAGATTGTTCTGATGTTGCACTTCATACAATGCTTTTATCAACATTTTCATATCCACCGGCTTTCTAAACACTTTCCAGGCACCAAAATATTCAGCCACCGTTAAATAGGAATCCGAACCAATCTTCCCGCCTCCGGAAATGGCAATAATCGTGGTCATGGGAAATTCTTCCCTAAATTTTGCCATCGTTTCAATACCCTCCTGAACCGGCATAAGAAGATCACATATCAATACATCAGCCAGAACATCCCTTTGGACTTCAACACCCTGCTTTCCATTTTCAGCTTCAAAAATATCAAAACCTTCCCCCTCAAGCCACATACGAAATAACTCTCGAATGCGTTCATCATCGTCAATAATAAGAATCTTCATCTTTCCAAGCCATTATTAACATTACGACTATTTGCAAAAACGATGTTTTTAAAAAAATCTATCATATCAGTGCGGCGCCGGGCCATTCGCATCTGTTCAGGGATAAGGTTGCTGGGATTTATTTTGGTAACGGACATCTTATATTCAATATTTGTTGCCAGACGATTGTCTACATACCAAGCGTAAACCAGTCCCATAAGCAATCCCGGCGGGGTAAACCCCTCCCCCCTGTTAACCAATCGCGTATAGTGATACTCGTCATCGGTCGGACACATCCTGGAAAGCAGTAAAAATGAATGCAACTGTTCCTGGTTAAAAAAACTTTCCCTGTTTTCCCTGTCAACCAGGTGAAGATGATACACTTTCCCCAAATTATACCCATTAATAACAACATCTTCCATAACTTTGTTTCTTGCATAATTACCCAGAAGTGATTCCCCCAGGGCAATCATTACCGCCACCTCCAGGTCATAACCATCGTTGAGCTGATCCCATCTGATCTTAATATACCAGTCGGAAGGGTCAAAAAATGAAAAAACATTATCCCAGCGCTGATCCCTGTTCCATAATGATTTATCTATAAAACGTATACCCTTGATAAACTTGATATGGCTCTGGGGAATTACCGGATGGCTCCACAGGATATTAACAATCCTCTTTCTGATATGTTCTATATCTATTTTATCTCCATCGATACCAATACAATCAACCCTCAACTCAGCAAAATAATCAAACATATACGTGTATTTATTGAAAGGTAATTCTTCCATGGAGAGTTCACTGTATATGTGAGAGAAATTATTCAGCCCCTTTGGCGATGGTATATTTTTCTTAGTCTGAAAACATTTTTTACCATTAAACAAACCTTTAACCGCCATAGCCAGGGTATGGGGATCGTGTTGAATAACACCTGTTTCTTCAAGTGATTCACGGGAGTAGACACCACATTCGATTGGCGAATAATGATGTTTTAGTAACCTTTCCCGATCAAGATAAATCGGTATCTTGTTTTCAACAGCATAACCTTGCAAAACCGAACCAGGAATATCGCTCAAGGAATTACAGAGGACCTCATCAAAAAGACCGCAGATCCCGCCGGGAATATTTTCCTCATAGGCCCTTATCATATCCGATACATGAAATTTTCGTTCAGGGTTGTCAATTGTAAGGTCAGTTTCACCCGCCTGGACCCAGAGATTTGCAATAAGTATTTTTAAGGCACTCCTGTTATTTCTCACCGCATTGGCCAGACCAGGTACTTTAAATACGGGAATAATGGAAGAATATAGACTACCGGGGGCGAGAATTAAAATATCCGCACCAGCAATATCATCTATAACCTCCTGAAAAACCTGTGCTTTACCAAAGAAATCGACATGCACGCCTGCCACCGGATACCCTCTTTTGGAAGTACCAAGTTTATGTTCTCCTATAATTTCAACGCCGTTTGTATACGAAACACGTAACTGCGCGGGAGTAGAAGTACAGGGTAAAACTGCACGATCACCCGCGCCCATAATCTGGGCCAGTTCCTGCAGACCTTGAAAAATTGCATTATGGAGCAGATCAGGACGATGGGTAAGATCAGAATTGCTGTAAACGCTATCAATAAATTTATAAATAGCAGCAATAACAAATAAATTACCTAAGCACTGGGGACGCTCCAGGGTTGAAGACAATCTTTTATCCAGAAAAAGATAATCGAGTAAAGAAGAAAAATATTTTGCCAGCTCCCCCGGCAGTTGAGCAATTTTTTTTTGCTGGTCGATAAATGGACCATCATCCCGTGTGAACGGTTGTGTAAAACGCAGGTTAAGAAGATTTGACAAGGTGGCGGCGACCGCGACTGACTCACTTGAGTTTAAACCATATTTTACCTGTAACTTGGATCGCTGAACGGAGGAAAGCAATACATGCCGAATATCACCTATGGCTATCAACGGCAGATCTTTTAATAATTCTCCGGTGGAGCCGCCGTTATCCGTTACACATACTATGGATTTAGTGCGGGGGAAAATTTCTTTTAGGCCCTTAAACGGATCGGTACCCCAGTTATCTCTCCTTGAATCGCCTCCAATAATATTGGATAAACCAGAACCTCCGCCAAAAACAACGACCCTGGTATCTTTTACACTCTTTGCAAGTAAAGACTCCCTAAACTTGCTGAGATATGCCCTTGCCCCTGAATGAACATCAGTCGGTACACCCCGCAGGACTAGGTCGACAATTTTTTCGCGTAGATCATCCCTGGGCAGGAGATCAAATGGCGATAGACGGACTTTCTTAATATTTTGAAACTGATCACATATCACATTAATTCCTCATAATATTGTGATACCCATAAAAGGGGAAAATTCCATATTCCCACAAATCCATTAATATGAAAGTGCCTTCTTCTCACCCCCGTACCAAGCGTGCAAACTTTACGCATCAGCTGCTGTTACCGGAAAAACAGGGGGATAACCGGTTAGTGTTTCCCTAATAAAAACTGTTCAACCCGCTTAAGATCTTCCGGGGTATCCACCTCGATGGAATCGTGGTTTGTAACGGTAATTTTAATTTTATATCCATTTTCAAGAGCCCGAAGTTGTTCAAGTTTTTCAAATTTTTCCCACTCTCCTTCCGGCAATGAAACAAAGGATAATAAAAAATTTTTACGATACGCGTAAAAACCGAGATGTTTGTAGTAAGTGGGTTTTATTTTATCGTCGGGATTACGCTGAAAAGGAATGGGTGAACGTGAAAAATAGAGCGCATGGTAGTCCCTGTCGAAAACGGTTTTAACATGGTTCGGATCGTCGATTTCTTCAGGTCTGATAATTTTATAAACCAATGTGGACATCGGCAGCGTGGGATCTTCAAGGAGCGGTCTGCACATCTGTTCAACGACTTCTCCGGGAAAGAGCGGTTGATCGCCCTGGATATTCACCACTATATCATCTTTAGGAATATTCAATAATTGAGCTGCTTCAGCTAATCTATCGGTACCGGACACATGGTCACTTTTAGTCATTATAAATTCGCCGCCAAAGCCCTTTACACAATCGGCGATGCGTTTATCATCCGTGGCAACAACAACGCGGGTGAGCAAAGGGGTGGCAAGTGCCCGTTCCACCACGTGTTGAATCATGGGTTTGCCGGCAATTTCAGCAAGTGGTTTACCCCTGAATCTATTGGATTCATATCTGGCTGGTATAATGGCTGTTACCCTGGTTTCTATATTTAACATGGTTGGTTATATTTATTATTAATTTGAGGTTAACACGGCAAAAGGGTATCCTGGAGTGGATTAGCCAAAAGATTTTTGACAATAACAAAAACTTAAGGGAATTCACAAGCAAGCTCCCGAAACAAGCAAACGAGATATGTCCACCGCTCTTTCAATCTCTGTCTCATCTACAATAGATTCAGAGACAATTCTACAAAAAGCTCTTCTTTTAGCAAAGAAAATAGATTTGCCGTTTTTTAGAACAATCAGTGATTCCAGCACAGAGTACGTGCTCGCCTATACGGATAGAGGATTAAAACTTCTCCATATATCAAGTAACAGCAGCAAGACAGACTCCATTTTATATGTGGATTTTGTAAGAGGAGAAAACGGTTATCGACTTGCGAACAACTGTACGGTTAAACAACCTCTCGCCCGGGCGGCGGGTATAAAGTCTGGTACGAGACCAACCGTACTCGATGCAACAGCGGGATTTGGAACCGACGCCTTTGTCCTGGCCAGCCTCGGCTGTAACCTGACAATGATTGAACGATCCCCCATCGTTGCGGCGCTGCTTGCGGATGGTCTTGCCCGTGCCCATAACCATAAGAATACACGGACAATAACAGGAAAGCGGATGGAACTGCTTTGGGGCAATTCCATTGAAATATTAAGTTCTACAAAAAAAACTTACCAGACGATTTACCTGGATCCCATGTATCCCCATCGCAAAAAATCCGCATTAACCAAGCAGGAAATGAGGTTTTTAAGGCAATGTGTCGGTGATGATAACGACGGAGATCTATTATTGCGAACAGCATTAAAAAGAGCAGAAAATCGGGTGGTTGTCAAAAGACCAAAGGGAGCTGAACCTCTGGCGGACATACCACCATCACACACCATTACTATGAAAAACAACAGGTTTGATATTTATCTTACCTTCAATCTAAATTTGCAAAATTTAGATTGAACAACCAGCAAGGCTGGAACAAATTCTCTGGCCACAGTCACAACGAACAATGAAAGCAACTCCAGTGTGAAACCACTTTCATATAAGTTATAGGGGGTCTTTACTCGCAACAATAAGGGGAAAGCGTTCGTCACAGACCGCGTTGAAGATTCTACGATTAAGTATCAACTGAAAAAAATATATCACCCCAACAACCGGGACATCATTTATGATATTTTTCACCAGCCTTTATTGTATATGCTCGATATAATTGTTCAACCAGTAACATCCTGATCATATCATGGGTAAACGTCATTTTTGAAAACGACAGGAGAAGATCCGCTTCCGCCACCACTTTTTTGGCGTGTCCCCTGGGACCGCCGATAAGATAACATATTTTTTTCAAGCCCCGCATCTCCCAGTCGCCTATCTTCCTGGAAAATTCTTCGGAACTGAACTGTCGTCCATTTTCGTCCAGAACAACAAGCAGGGAAGAAGCAGCGGAAGCTCGTAAAAGTTGCGATCCCTGTTGGTTAAGTGAAGGTTTTCCCCTTTCCTTAAGGACTGTTATAAAAAATTTAGTATAATGATTCAAACGAGATGAATATTCTTTAATACCTTCGGCAATAAACACATCCTTTGTTTTACCAAGTAATATAAGCTCGTGCTTCATATTCTTCCACACCGTTCGGCTATATAAAATCGTCGACGACGACCTCATCTGGGTGAGATATCAAATCTTTCAATATTTCACAGAATTTTTCATATGAAATATCTTTATTAATGCCGGGGCAGGATTCGCAAATCGTATGGTAATTATTCTCGTCGGTTAAAATAGATGGATGTAAAGGCCACTGCGCACAACGCCACGGTCTACCTTTATGTACGAGGCAACCATCCTGGTAAAAAATACAGTGTCCGTCAATGGTTTTCATCTGCACACAATTACCAGTTACCCGCCAGTAAGTTTCCCGGACGTACTGTGGAGAATGCTTTAATACACGTATCATACGCTGCTGATCAGCACTGTTTATGGAGACAGTTGTTTCTCCATAACAACAATATCCGCATCTTTTACATTTAAAAATCAATTCCAGTTTTGACAACTGTAATACCCTCCCGCTTTTCAATACCACCAATATCCCCGACTGGTTGTCTGTCCGGAATCGAAATATTCAGAAGTCCGCGTCATTTTATTTAAATAGAACCGCTCAAATTAAACCAAAATATCTGATTTCTGAACGGACATTGAACTAAAAATTATCAAGCAGTTCCGATTACATCCTCATAAATCGCAATATCTATACCATACTGCATTGCGGCGGCCTTCCATTTATCATCGTCGGGGACGTTAAAAATTATATCGTCGTTGGCGGGCACGGTCAACCAGCCGTTTTCCACCAGTTCATGTTCGAGCTGACCAGGCCCCCATCCGGTGTAACCGAGAATAAACAGATAGTTATCCGGCCCCCTATTCTTAGAAATTTCTTCCAAAACCCACGTTTCCCGGGTAAGTGAAACGGTCTTTGTTATCTCCATTTTATGGGTGACATGGTAGTTAGACGGGTAGAGAATAAAGGCTGCCTCCAGGTCAACCGGACCGCCAATATGCACCGGAGGCAAAATACCATCAGGTATCGATAAACCCGCCCCCCGCAAAACATCTGCCAATGAAAAGGCGGAATTGGGTTGATTTACGGCAACACCCATTGCCCCCTCATCTCCATGGGCGCATATATAGACCACATGTTCCTCAAATCTGGGATCAGGCATTTGGGGGGTTGAAACAAGAAATGTTCCGGTGAGAGATTCTACTTCAGGGATCGACTGGGGTGACATTACCTATCCTTCTTTAATACTTGATTTACTAATATCCATCCAGAACTGGCTGAAAACTCAATAATAAAAAGCCATTTTCATGGTTATTTTTTAAACAGAGTTACGAAAAAAATTGCAAGTTTGAAAACGCTCAACCATCTCCGCTTATTCTATCAAAGTCTCAATCCCATCGTCAAGGCACCATGCACGAATAGCACGACTCTACCCTGCTCGTTGTCAATATCCAAATATACCGCCACCTGAATTTTACATCAAAAATCCCTTATAAAAACGATAATAAACATCTTTATTCCAATGTCGATGACATCCAATTGTATACTGTTATATTGCAATATTAAACAGATTTTTCGAAAATATTTTCTCTTACGATTTTTATAAATATCTTTCCTTGAAATTTATCTGATAATAGTCAATTTTACCTGGGTTGCCATTTATATCTCATGTCCCCAGGAGATATGCTATTGCAAAATTTGCACTGAACTATTTTTTATTTGCTGCAACCATATCAGTGGAGTATTCTGGCGAAGATACTAACGCAGACAGGCTGCAAGTAAGTGTCTTGTTTCTGTTATGAACCCGTTAAGTTGAACATTGCCTTTATTTTCTTGTTTTTCTTTACAGGTTTTATGGAGTAAGGTACTAAAAGTATATGAATCAACACCGAGGCAGGAATAATGACAGGAACAACCATCCACCCGGCGGGTGAAAAATTACAGAAGGCAGTCAAGGAGTTTTCTTATCTAATCTCACAAAACCCAAACAAACCGCGAAGCAAGATAATGCAGGAGGTGGAATTAAAATTTGATTTATCCCCAAAAGAATGTGATTTTCTCCAGCGCGCCATTGTGAAAAAATAGTTTATTTTACAAAAGATGAAGCAAACCTTCTCTCTTTGTTAAGATCAAGGTAGAAGGAAACGGTCTGCTCACACATGGCTTTGGAGGTGAAGTTTTCCATCACTCGTTTTTTCCCGCTTTCACCGAACTCCATCAACTGACTCCTTTCCATTGCAAGTGCTTCGTCTATTGCAGCTGCTAAACTTTCTGGGTCAGACGGCTTTACCAGCCAACCATTTACTCCGTTAACAACGGTTTCAAGACTACCGCCGTGGGCTGTTGCTATCACGGGCTTGCCCATGGCCATGGCTTCAACGGTGGTCCTTCCAAAAGCTTCAGGTTCAAGAGAAGATGTGGAAAGAACAATATCTGCTAAAAGGAAGGCCGCCGGCATATCACTGCAATGACCAACAAGCCTGACCCTATCTGCTAAATTGTGTTTGGCGATAAAAGATTTAAGCTCGCCTACATAATTTGAGTTTTCATCCACGTCTCCGACCAGAAATGCCTGGTAGTTGCTGTTTTTCACACGTAATAAACTCTTTAAAAAGACCATCTGCCCCTTTAACCGCGTCAATCTGCCGGGTAGCATTAACACGGGGAGAGCTTTATTTATACGCCACTTTCCGGATAACTTTTCGGATCTAGCTCTATCCACCTTGGCAACATTGAAATAATCAGCATCGACCCCCCTGAATATTAACCTCACCTTGTGGTGCCGATCATAGTTTTCATGTATATGTTGTTTTATTCCTTCTGAAATAGCTATAATCCCATCACCTTTGGTCATAATAGCACTATACGCATTCACGGAATAAAAACCATGGAAAGTGGTTACCAAAACGGGTCGTAAACCGGGGGCCAGCGTCTTCCAGACAATAAATCCGAGCCAGGCAGGCATCCTGGAGCGCAGATGAAGGATATCCACCCGCTTTTTTTTGATCAATCTCCTAAGTGGCCATAAATGAAAAAGGGCAAGGGGCGACTTGGACCCTATCGCCCTTTTATAGTGTTCACTTCCCTCTTTTTCAAGCTGATCTACTAGCCTCCCTCCTGCTGAAACAACAATGGAATTATGACCATTTTGGGAGAGATAACGCCCCATCTCGAGGGTACCTCTTTCAACACCTCCACTGTTAAGTTCAGGCAAAAGCTGCATCACGGTGAGGGTGTCGGTTGAAAAACCAGCAATTTTTTCTCTATAGGCCTCATGGTAAAGACTAATGGTCTTCTCACACATGCTCACTGCAGTGAATTGACTATTCACCCATTGCAAACCCTGTTCGCCCAGGCGTCTTGCATTATCTGGATCGGACAAGGCGTCGAGAAGAACCGAGGCCATCTGCCTGGGATCCTGAGGAGGTACGAGCCAACCTGTTTTTTTATGAAGAACCGTTTCCAGACTTCCCCCATGGGCGGTGGCGACAATAGGTTTACCCATGGCCATTGCCTCTATGGCAACCTTGCCAAAGGCCTCAGGCTGGGTAGATGATGCGGATACAACGATATCCGCCAGTAAGAGGGCCGCGGGCATATCACTGCAATGACCAACTAACAGAACCTTATCGGCAAGACCTTTAGTTGTAATCAACTCTTTTAATTTTCTGGTGAAAGAAGGATTTTCTACGGTATCACCGATGAGCAACGCCACAAAATCATGTTCTTTAATTAAGGCCAGGCTCTCAATAAGCAGATCCTGCCCTTTCCATTGAGTCAAACGGCCCGGTAACACGATAACCGGCATATTTTTATGCCCAACAAGCCATTTTTGACGAAGGCGGTTTATGCGGTCGGCGGACACTGCAGATGGAGAAAATTCCTGGGTATCAAATCCGCCATGAATAAGCCTGATTTTCGATTCCCTGGCCCTGTAATTTTCTAGAATATGCTCCTTAATGGTTTCTGAAACGGCAACCACCCTCTCACCCTTGGTCATTATTCGCGAATATGAATTCACCGAGTAAAAACCATGAAAGGTAGTAATCAAGACTGGTCTTTTATGGTTAGGCAACATCTTCCAGGCAAAATAGCCCACCCAGGCCGGCAACCTTGAACGGAGGTGGAGGATATCAACCCTTTCTTCAATTAAAAAATTCCTAAGCTTTGAAATATAGCGTAGACAACGATAGCTCTTTTCACCGACACAGGGCCAGAGTACATGAATACAACCGGATTTCTCCAACTGGGAGACAAGCCTTCCGCCGCCGGAAATAACTATCGACCGATAACCTTTGCTGGCAAGATATACGGCAAGATCGAGAGTTTCTCCCTCTACGCCGCCCTCGTCAAGTTCCGGTAAAAGTTGTACTATTGTAAGTTTTTCGGCAACCATTTCTCTAAGATATGTTCTGCACATCGCTGTGCTTCATTGATTGCCGGCTTATCCAACCAGCCGCTATTATCCCTTTCCCATGTTGCGTAGGATATGGCCAATTTTTTTTCAAAAAGCAGACTTTCATTAAGCTTGAATTTACTACTTTTCTTCTTCCAGTGTATTGGTAGGATTCCAACCCTACAACCGGCTGTAAGAGACTCAAATATCATGGAAACAGAGTCAGATGTAACCCAAACATACATACTTCTATCATATTGCTTTTCTATCCAGCCGGGTGCGGTTTCACTGAAAGGGAAAAAGGAGGTGTTGTTATAATGGCCGGACAGTTTCTTCATCTTCGCAACGGTGCTCTGCGGTGTCCTTGGCGAAGAGGTTATCCTCCAGTTAATTTCCCCATGTCGGCGCACTATATTGTTCACTTTGGTCAAGATATCATCTTCTTGCCATAAATGACTTTTTTCATCGATACCACCGAGGAGAATCAGACCATTCTGGGGGGAATGACGACCATTGTTTTTTGAACTATTGGGCGAACCCATGGTTATAAATATATTTTTCCCCGGAGTAAGTCCATCATGTGCCGGTACAAAACAGACATCAAAATATGGGCGCAGATAGAATGCGGGCGACATACATGTAACGGCGGGGATACCATATCTTTTTTTATACAGCAATAGGGGAATATGTGTTTGCGTACCCGTGCCGATCAAAAGATCACACCCCTCCACCTCCGCATTCGACAAACCCGAAGTGGGCAGAAAGATTCTACATGTCCCAACCACGGTTGTACCTAATCGACCGCGGGACACGAAGATCTCGGAAGAACGTACATCGCTTTTTTCCTGTAATGCCCTGATAATTCCGCGGGTCTGCTTTTCGTGTCCGAGTCGCCCATCAAACAACGCTGCAATGCGTATCATTTGATCTACGAACGTTTGGGCGGACGTTTAGGCGGCGGTGGTCGTCGACCACCCCTTGCTAACTTGACGATAATCTGATTGGTTTTTTGTAATCTAACCGTCATGGATTTAAAAAGATGGCTAGAAACATCCGGATATTTTTGGATAATTTCTTCTATTTTATCACCAGGATAACGTTTCACCGTAGCCCTGCCCTGGGATATAATTGACGCTGTGCGATGTTCACCGGTAATCGCCGCCATCTCTCCGAAATATTCTCCCGGTTCGGTGAGCTCAGCGATTTTTTTACCACCCTTGACAACAGTGAGTCCACCGCGGATAAGTTTAAAAAAATCTATATCCTTGTTCCCTTCCCTAATTATCGTGTCTCCATCCTCATATTGTTCAACATCCGGATTCACCAGGTAGGCAGGCAAACTCTCCTTGTGGGCCACAGTGCGACGCAAAGCTTCTTCAATACTCGTTATGCCCTGACGAACTTTAAGTAACGCCGCCTCACGCAGGGGGGTCATTCCCTCCTGGATGGCTACTTTTCTCAGTTGATCCTCTGGAACCTCAGCACTGATAGCCTTTGCAACTTCATCGGTCATTTCCATTAACTCAAAAAAGCCGACCCGTCCCTTGTAACCAAGACCGTTACATTCCGGACAACCGGCGGGACCATATATTTTTAAATCATCAATTTCATCCTCTGCAAAACCTATTTTTATTAATTCTTCGGGCTTGTATTTAACAACCCTCTTGCAGTTATTACACAATCGCCTACCGAGACGCTGGGAAAGGACCATCGTTACCGATGAAGAGAGCATATAGGGTGGAATGCCGATATCAACAAGACGGGCTATTGTTGCCGGGCTGTCGTTGGTATGCAGGGTGGAGAAAACAAGGTGCCCTGTCATTGCAGCTTTTATAGCAATCTCGGCGGTATCAATATCACGTATCTCACCAACCATGATTATATCGGGATCCTGTCGTAAAAAAGCCTTTAGAGCAGCGGAAAAAGTCATTCCGACTTCTTTATGAACGTTGACCTGATTTATACCTTTAAAGTTGAATTCAACCGGATCCTCCGCCGTGAGAATCTTAATATCCTCTCCGTTCATTGAGTTAAGAGCGGAGTAGAGGGTTACGGTCTTACCAGACCCGGTGGGTCCGGTGACCAGGAGCAGCCCCTGGGGTCTTTTAAGACATCTTTTCAACATTTCAAAAGTGGACTGTTCAAACCCCAATTTAGTTAAATCCACATTTAGAGAACCCTTATCAAGGATACGTAAAACTACAGATTCGCCAAAAAGCGTCGGTAGGGATGATACACGAAAATCAACGGAACGGTTTCGTCCCATCCGCATTTTAATACGACCGTCCTGGGGCACCCTTCTTTCTGTTATATCAAGGCCTGCCAGAATCTTCATCCTGGCGACAAGGGCATTTTTAATAGTAAGCGGAAGGTTCATGGTCTTGAAAAGCGAGCCGTCTTTTCTATACCTGACCTGCATGGTCTTTTCAAATGGTTCGACATGAATATCCGAGGCGCCGTCTTGAACTGCTTTAACGAGAATTCCATTTACCAGTTTAATAATAGGAGCGTCAGAAGCGGCAAATTGATCGGCAGCCTCTTCGATTTCACCCTCTTCAATCTCAAAATCATCGGCGGCTTCGGCGACTATTGATCCGAAATCGTCTACCTCGGTTACATCAAGTTCATCCTCCGATTCATCCTGGCTGCTGAAAAATGATTTAGCCTCTTCATCGTCGATGCCATAATATCTTTTGTAGGCCTCAACCAAGTCAGATTCTGTGGAGACACAGACAGACAGCTCCATATTTACCAGATCCTGTAACTCTTCAACCGCTACGGAATCGGTGGGTTCAGCCATGGAAACCTGCAGGGTATTTCCAGCCATGCGCAGGGGAAACGCGAAATATTCCTTGGCCTTTTCGTAGGGGAGAATTTTCAATACATCTTTGGATGGTGGTTCCTCAGAAATATCGACCGCCGGGTAATTATGTTGCCTGCTGAGAAAGTTTACAACCGTATCCACCTCAATATAATCAAGCTGGACAAGGATGGAACTGAGCCTGCCACCATTTCTGTTCAGTATCTTTTTGGCGGTATCAAGTTGACTGGGGGTTATATATCCAGCCTTACTCAGTAATTCTCCTATCTTTAATTTTCCGGCCCCTGATTGATCTTTAATCGTTCTTTTTCTGGACGATTTTCGTTCTGTTTTTGTATTACGAAGTGCCATATCTATGTCCAACCAAAAATAATAATATTAAACAATCATAAAATATGAACAATTTAAAACATATATTCTTACCAAAAGTAAACCATACAAATGATATTCGCGAAAGAATTTACTTTAAAAATACAAAAAAAGGCTCCCTGTTACCATGCATTTCTGCATCAGGAAGCCTTTTTACAACATTTTCCGCCACAAATAACTTATAAAACCATCAACACATCAGGTTAAATCGTTTATTCATTTCCTTTTCCAGGGGTATCATAATCTCACGCATTGACGGTTCTGCCGCCTGGGAAGTTCGGAGCTTAAAGATGTGCTTCCATTCCGTTAAATTGCAATAAACAATAATTTCAGTCTTACATGAGTTTGGCAAAACAGTCCTTGCCGCCTGGGGAGTGGAGGTTTCGAGAAGTTTAAGATATATCTTTTCCGTCTCCCCCATGGACTCCTGCCAGAGCTTATACTCTTCCGTATTTTTTTTATAAAACATGGGGTCGATAAAGGTAACCTGGTTATCAAATTTATCCTGACTATATCTACAATAACGCTGACTTTCCTGGAGGAAGGAACAGGGGCGATGTCGCACCAGCTCGTGGGTAACCGCCCTGTTTACAACGAACTTTACACTGACAAACCTGTGTCTCAATCGTAGCTTATCCGGTAAATCATCCACCTCCTGCAAACGAAGTTTGGTCACCGAAATTTCCGGATCACCGACAAGGGCCTTTTCCGGGTCAAATATTGTCTCAAAGAGAAACGGCTCTTTTTTAGCGAGGACTGAGACAAGCTCACTGACCAGCTGATTGTCAGAATAACCGTTATAGAGTTCGCGAAAGGCCCTGATCGAACCGGTAACCAGCATACCCGTATCCGTTTGATCGACTATGAGGTACTTGGGTTGACAGGAAAGTAGCCCTGCAACATGGGGTGGTTGGCAAATAACCCTTAATGAGACCACCGCCATTTCAAGTACTGAATTATGACCATGTTTGGCGATTTTACTCACAAACGGTACAGCGGAGTCCGCCGAAATCTTATCTTCACTTTTATAACAGACCCTGCCGCATGACTCAAGGCGCACGGCGATTGAAGAATTGTCAAGATCATCCTGTATTTCAAATGAAGGTGGTATTATTATCATTCACTCTCCCCTTTCCAAAATGGTGACATTTGTCTTAATGATTCTATTATGCCGGGCATCTTCTCCAAAACAAAATCAACTTCTTCTTCCGTATTATAAATGCTAAGTGAAAAACGAATGGAGCCATGGGCTGCGGTGAAAGGTACCCCCATGGCCCTTAACACATGCGACGGTTCCAACGATCCGGAGGTACACGCAGAGCCGGAGGAAGCACAGATATTATACCTGTTCATATGGAGTAGTATCGCTTCACCCTCAACGTATTCAAAACTAATATTGGTGGTATTGGGTAAACGGAAGTCTTTGGCTCCGTTGAGCATTGAATTGCCAATAGTTGTCAGTAAACCATTTTCCAGCTTATCCCTCAACATCCTTACCCGCCCATTTTCCTCGGCCATTTTTTCAGCCGCCAATTCACAGGCCCTGCCAAGACCGACAATTGAAGCTACATTCTCGGTACCGCCCCTACGTCCGTGCTCCTGGTGTCCTCCAGTGAGAAAGGGCATAAAAAACGTCCCTCTCTTAACATAGAGGACACCGATGCCCTTCGGGGCATGTAATTTATGACCGGACATGGATAAAAAATCCACATCGGTATTTTTCAAATCAATTGCGACTTTGCCAACGGCCTGCACACCATCGGTATGGAAAAGAATACCTCTAGCTTTAGCCATGTTAGCCATTTTTTCAATTTGATAGATAACCCCGGTTTCATTGTTTGCCCACATTATACTGACAATCGCGGTATCTTCGGAAAGAGCGGCTTCGTACTCATCCAAATCCAACAAACCGTCCCCGTCAACCTTAAGCCGGGTCACCCTGTATTTATGCCCGCACACCGTCTCTAAATTTTCAACAAGACTTTTTACCGCAGGGTGTTCAACCCTGGTGGTAATAATATGTCTTTTTTCCGGAAAGGTTCGCAAGGCGGATAAAATAGCCGTGGAATCACTCTCGGTACCACAACTTGTAAAGGTAATCTCTTCGGGATCGGCGCCCAGGAGTGATGCCACCTGTTGACGGGCGTCATTAATCGCTGAACCGACCTGACCTCCAAAGGTATGCATACTGGAAGGATTTCCGTAAAAGTCTTCAAGAAATGGTCGCATGGCCTCAATAACTTCGGGGGCCACTCTGGTGGTGGCATTATTGTCCATATATACAACGTCTTTATCCGAGATGGCCATTAATTTTCCTCCTCAACAATAAGAGTATCAAGCACCAGTTCACGCAACTTTTTTTCAACATAATCTTTAATGGTGGTCTGGGATTTATGACAACTTTTACAAGCGCCCTGCAGGGAAACAGTTACAAAATCACCATCAACATCAACGAGCTCAATATCACCACCATCTTTTTTCAAACCGGGCCTTATCTCCTTTTCCAACACCTCTTCAATTTTTTTGATTTTCTGAAGAACAGTCATCTTTTTGCTTTTCATCTGCGGTATTGTAATTTCCGGTGTTTTTTGTACCGTTGCCTGCAATATTTCCCGTAATCTATCCTCACATTTACCACAACCGCCTCCTGCCTTGGTAAAATTGGTTATCTCTTCTACGGAACGGAGGTTGGATTCTTTTATCGCCCTGATAATCTCTATATCTGTGACGCCGAAACACTCACAGACAACCTCCCCCTCGGCCATTGGTAAAACCATACCACGATAATCGGCGATGGCCGCTTCCAACGCCTCCCTGCCCATGACCGAGCAGTGCATTTTCTCTTTGGGGAGGCCACCCAGGGCGTCGGCAATATCTTCATTTGTAATCTTTGCGGCTTCATCAACGCTCATACCTATAACCATTTCGGTGAGCACGGAGGAAGAGGCAATGGCGCTTGCACAACCAAAAGTCTTAAATTTTGCTTCGGTAATTATATCGTTTTCATCTATTTTTAGAGTCAGTTTTAAAGCATCACCACAGGAAAGCGATCCAACGTCACCCGTGCCGCTGGCCTGCTCAATTTCACCGACATTCTGAGGGTTTAAAAAATGTTGCTGAACTTTATCTGTATATTCCCACATAATAAACTCCTAATTCATTAGTAATATTATACCTGTTTTTGCACGCGGGGTATGAGAAAAAGCATCTTAGCGTTGTTAAATCAAAATATGGTTGCGTTAATCGTGGGATTAACGCAACCACGGTCCAGGTAAACGCGTCCTTTCCTCACCCCCGCCCTCCAGGGATTGTCGATCACAAAAATTCAGGTTTTGCGCTACTTGCTGACAATAATACCTGAAAAACAAAATGCAACTAATCCTTATTTTCACAAGTGGAGTGGGAAAGATCTGCGACTATCACAACGACGAACAACGGTCAACGGTACAACCAACCATTCTATCCGATAAATATTCGGGAAAACACCTTGTTTTACGTGGGGGGGGATATCTTTTTAGCTTTATCAATCAACATTACAGGGATATCATCTTTAATTTCATAGAGTAAATTACATTTTTCACAAATTAGGCCATCCCCTTCTTTGTATTGTACGGGCCCCTTGCATTGCGGACACGCCAGGATATCAATGAGTTCTTTATTAATCATTTTTCCCTCGCATAATATTGCCGGCTGACGATGGGCAGAATCCTTCAAATTCCCAGAGCCGCGGCGATACGAATATATTTATTCTATTGTAAAAGTGTATCGGATCTGATATTTACCTGAATTTGGCCTTTAATGCATGTCAATATATACCGATATTAAATTTTTTCCTGTTGTCTATCCGGAAACTAAGTGTCAGGTTGTTTAGTGCCTTACTCCGTAAAAGCTGTAATAAAATACAAGAAATAATAGACCATAAAAAACCGGATGCCGTAACAGCAACAAGGCATTTATACCGGCTTGCCGGTCATTTTCGGTGTTTGTACCTTGCTTTAATAAAGGATATTTTTATTAAGGCAACGGAGAATTATTACGAGATAACCGTTTAATATATTCAGCCAATAATCCCCATATGGGTATCATATAAAACAGGTGACAAATAATGAAAAACACAATAGGTTTCATCGGCGGCGGCCAGATGGGCGAAGCCCTGATCAGAGGTATTATAGCTTCAGGATTGTATTTACCAAAAAATATTTTTGTCGCCGAACCCAATGATTTCAGGCGGGAACATTTGAAAAAGATATATGCTATTAATGTATTTAATAACAACAGTGTGATTTTTGAAAATTGTACCGTTGTTATTCTTGCCGTTAAACCGCAAACGATGAAATCATTACTGGAAGATTGCCGCGAAAGAATAACCCCAAACCATATATTAATTTCGATTGCCGCAGGGCTGCCAATTGCTTTTTATCTCGATGTGATAGGCAAAGAAGAAACAAAAATCATTAGAGTCATGCCCAACACCCCGGCCCTGGTGCTCGAAGGGGCGTCGGCATTAAGTAAAAACGATAATGTCAACGATGATGAATTGGCTGTGGCCGAAGAAATTTTTAAGGCGGTGGGCGAGGTTGTCATACTCGATGAAGTTCATCTTGACGCGGTAACCGGCTTAAGTGGATCAGGACCGGCTTACGTTTTTTCTTTTATAGAAGCCCTTATCGATGCCGGAGTAAAATCAGGACTCACCAGGGTCGTCTCAGAAAAGCTTGCCCTGCAAACCGTCGCTGGTTCCGTAAAGCTGTTAAAGGAAAGTGGTGAACATCCTGCGGCACTCAGGGGTAAGGTAACCTCCCCCGGAGGTACTGCCATAACGGCAATCCATGTCCTTGAAAAAGTCGGCTTCCATGGGATTATCATGGACACTGTCGAATCTGCGGTAAATCGCTCACGGCAGTTAGGCAAAGTGCAATGACGTATAACAACGTACTCTTCCGCAGCCGGACAAATCTTCATATCCGCCAGGCCGGTATTATTACCAAGAAAGATGAAGAACGTCCTTCTGAATACGCGGCTACAATTAGTAACTGGCTGCAACAAAGGGGTATCAGCGTCCTTTTAAACGAAATTTCCGCTGAACTTGATATGATCATTGTTCTCGGCGGCGACGGGACTTTATTGCATATTGCTGAAAAAGCGGCCCGTTACTCAATCCCTGTTCTCGGTATTAACCTGGGTCACCTCGGATTTCTAACCGAGCTAACGGAAAATGAAACATTTCATGCCATAGAAGCGATAGTGGAAGAAGAGATAACCATCGAAAACAGATTAATGTTAAAGACCAGGGTTCTGTCGAAAAAGCAGACGACCGACTACCGCTACGCTCTCAACGATGTGGTGATAAATAAAAATATCCTTGACCGTCTTTTACATCTGTCGACCACAGCGGACGACGAATATATAACCACCTATAAGGCGGATGGACTGATCTTCTCCTCCCCCACTGGTTCCACCGCATACAATCTTTCAGCGGGAGGGCCCCTTGTTTATCCGGGACTTGCCACCATTACGGTAACCCCCATATGCCCCTTTATGCTCAGCAGCAGACCAATTATTCTACCCGCTGAAAAACTTGTAAAAACACGTTTCAACGCCCGTAACTCAAGGGAACGGGCGCAGATTATTATCGATGGCCAGTCAATTTGGGAGATGAAAGACAACGACGAACTGGAGGTGGAAACTGCAGAGCATTTCTTACAGCTTATCGTCTCCTCATCACGGGATTATTTTACTATCCTGCGCAATAAACTGCACTGGGGATACCAGAATGAGTAACCAGCATGGCTGAAGCAAATTATTAAGCCACAGCCGCAACGAACAATGAAAGCGACTCAAGAGTGAAATCACTTTTATACAACCTCCCGTCTTGCCAGTAAGAACTGGCTTGACTATTTTTTCTTTTTAATCCTGTACTTTTTCATTTTATACTGGAGCAGACTTTTGGTAATGCCCAGTTTCTCGGCGGCGCGGGCCTGAACATAATCCGTATCATTGAGTGCCTGGGTCAACATCTTTTCCTCTATCGTGTACAACACCTCGTTCAGGCTTGCATCCCTGGGGAACAATTGACCAAGGTCCATGTCCCGGCCCCATTTGGACTGGCCTTCACTGTACAGAGTATCGGGTTGAACATCTTCGGCTTCAATGCAGTTTCCATCACAGAGAATTGCAGCCCGCTCAATGGTGTTTTCCAACTCACGAATATTACCCTCCCAGGGTAATTTCATTAATAACCGTAGGGCATCTTTTGAAATATGCAGATCAGGTTTTGCGAATTCTCGTCTACATTTGTCAACAAAATATTCCGCGAGCAGACGCATGTCATCCATTCTCTCCCTCAAGGCCGGAAGATTTATGGGAATTACGTTAAGGCGATAGAAAAAATCCTCCCGGAAACGACCACAGGCGACCTCTTCTTTTAAATCCTTGTTGGATGCACTGATAATACGCACATCGACTTCAACGGTCTTGCCACCCCCAACCCGCTCAAATGATTTTTCCTGGAGAACCCTTAGTAATTTCGCCTGCAGGGACAGGGGAATCTCGCCTATTTCATCTAAAAACAGGGTCCCCTTATCGGCTATTTCAAAGCGTCCTTTTCTCATGGCCACCGCCCCGGTAAACGCACCTTTTTCATGGCCGAAAATTTCACTTTCCAAAAGATTATCGGCAAGAGCCGCGCAGTTCACTGCTATAAACGGTTCAGACTCCCTTGGGCTGTTCTTATGTATGGCCTTGGCCACCAGTTCCTTGCCGGTACCACTCTCCCCTGTAATCAGTACCGATGCATGGGTTGGAGCAACCTTCTCTATCAGCTGGTATATCTCCAACATTTTAGGGTTTTTCCCGACCATACCGCCAAAACCAATTTTACCCTTTATCTCATCTCTTAACCTACTGTTTTCGCGAATAAGGGAATAGTGGTGGACTGCTTTCTGGATATTAACCAATAATTCGCTATTGGAAAACGGTTTGGCAAGATAGCTAAACGCCCCGGCTCGCATAGCCGCAACCGCTTTTTCAATCTCGGCATAGGCGGTAATTATAATAACAGGTAAATCTTTATAATCCTGCTTCACTTTATGTAAAAATTGCATACCGTCCATTCCAGGCATTTGCATATCGGTAATTACAATATCCAGATCCACATCCTTTATTATTTTAAGCCCTTTTTCTCCATCCGAGGCGGTGAAAACTTCAAAACCCTCATCTTTTAAAAGCTCCGACAACACTACCAGATAATTTGGCTCATCATCCACCAGTAAAACCGAATACATTGTCATAATAATTGCCCCTTAGATAGTGTCATCCCCAAAACGGCTGTTCTAAAGTCTGCGCCATTCACTCTAACCAGCATGGCTGGACCAAATTGTCAGGCCACAGCCACAACGAACAATGAAAGTGACTCAAGAGTGAAGTCACTTTCATATAAACTCTTTGCTGCTCCAAAATTTTATCTCTTAAATGCGCCCGTTCAACTTATATCCCATATTTTTGAGTAATACGCCGTTTCATCTCCAGCAAAACAGTATCCGGAACCGAAAAACCACCCACCCCGGCCATTGATGTAGAGGGGCGGATATCTCCATGGTAGTCGCTGCCACCTGTTATAATTATATTATGTCCTGCCATGTAACGACGTATAATTCTTCTCTTTTTTTTTGAATAAGTTGGGTAATAATATTCAATACCATCCAATCCCAGTCGAACTAATCTGCTGATTACCCCGGCCGGGTTAACACCCGACTTAACCATCTGTAAAGGATGTGCCAACACTGCCAGCCCGTGCGCCTTGTGAATTAAAGATACGGCCTCCCGGACCGTAAATTTTGACCGCGATACATACGCCGCTCCAAATTGTCCCAAGAATTTATCAAAAGCTTCATTCATTGAGTCGACAACACCTTGCGCCACTAAAATTTTCCCTATATGGGGGCGGCCAACCAGACCGACACCCGCAATTTTTTGCAGTTGCCGATTATCTATGTTAATTCCGAGTTCACCGAGACGGAAGATAATTTTTTCGTTTCGTTCGCGACGTTCAGCCTGTAATTCCGACAGTCCCTTTTTTAGATCAACATTATCAACATCAAAAAAATAACCAAGAATATGGAGAGTGCAATCGGGTAAATCCGCACTGAGCTCAACACCGGAGATAACTTCAATACCCTTCTTTCGACCGGCTATTTTGGCCTCCAAAATTCCTTCAATCGTATCGTGGTCGGTTAAGGCCAGAGCAGACAACCCCTGAACTGATCCCAGTTCTACCAACTCAGAGGGACTCAGACTGCCATCCGAATAGAGCGAATGCAGGTGCAAATCAACCGTCATATCTTCAGCCTTTTTAAAACCATATTTTTATATTAACGAATAGTTAGGACAAATAACCGTTTGTGGATGGTCATTATCTAAAGAGATTTAACAACTGTCCCTTTGAAAGACGTTTGACAATTCCTCCTTCGTCTTCCTGGATAAGGGAAGAGGCCAGCTGCTCCTTCTTAGTTATAATCTTATGGATTTTCTCTTCCATGGTACCGGCTGTAATAAGGCGAAAAAGATGAATAATATTCTTTTGTCCCATCCTGTGTAATCTTGCCGTTGCCTGTTCCTCCCTAGCCGGATTCCACCAACGGTCATAGTGAATAACGACCTGTCCGGCGACAAGATCTATTCCGGTCCCGCCTGCCAGCAAACTAGCACAAAAGACCCGGCAATTTTTCTCCCGGCTGAATTTTGCTATCATTTTCTCTCTTTTTGCAACATTCATATTCCCACGCAGACCGGCAAAATTAATGGCGCATTCTTTAAGATAATACTCTATTATATCCAACATTCCCGTGTATTGACTAAAAACGACAACCTTCAAACCGTTACCAAGACACTCCGCAAGTAATTCAACGAAAAGGTCCCATTTACCGCTTTTATATTTTGCAGGATCGGCATTGTTTTCCAATAGACATGGATGATTACATATCTGCTTTAAACGGGTGATTAAGGCCAGTATATTGATATAATCGATCTTATCTTCACCGGACGACTCCAGTTTATTTATAAAGGGTTCGCCTTCGGCTATGGTATCCCTGTACAAACGAATTTGATCTTCACTCAGCTCGCATTTTCTATTATCTTCTATCAATGCTGGTAATTCCGTCAATACTTCAACCCTTGAACGACGCAGGATAAACGGCTTAATACGTTCAGCCAACAACAATTTCTGTTTTTTACTATCCAGTTCCGTAACTGGATTCATATAGTTATTGGTAAATTCTTTTATCGAACCCAGATAACCGGGTAAACAAATATCAAAAAGGGCGTGGATATCATTGAGTGAATTCTCAATGGGGGTCCCGGACAGGCCGATTTTTACATAAGCATGCAAAGATTGAACAGCCTTGTGGGTACGGGTTTTTCTATTTTTCACATTCTGAATTTCATCTAAGATTATAAGCTCAAACCCCACCTCCATCAGCAGTTCAATATCGCTCCTTACCATACCGTAGGTGGTAAGAATCAGATCTGATTCCTGCGCAAAACCGATATCGCGTTGTTTCCCATAATAAATATAATATGATAACTGCGGATAGAAACTATCAATTTTATCACGCCAATGGAGTAATACGGCCGCGGGGCAAACAACCAGTGTTACGGAACCCTGTTTTTTTTTAACTACAAGATCAACTAGAGCCAAACCTTGGTGGGTCTTACCCAGCCCCATATCGTCGGCGAGCAGAGCGCCAAGTCCAAAATCGTAGATGGTATACAGCCAGGCCAAACCGTTTTTCTGATAATCACGAAGATGGGGCGGAGCTTTAGAAATTGTATTTTTATCTTCCCATGAATCTAAGTAAAGCAATTTCTCCAGACGATGTTTAAAAGAATTATCTCTTTTCAGTGCATTTTGCGAATTTCCAACGGTTGCGGTCAAAGAAAAAAATTGGCCGGCTGAAAGTTTAATCCTGTTCTTACAGTGTGGAGCAGAGCCACACTGTTCAGCGGCTAAATCATAAAACCAGGTTAGCGGTCCAGAATCAAACTGATAGAGAGATTCTCCCATGCGGATGGGCCGATTTTTTTTCTTGCTGTCAAGAATTTCAGTAATGGATATTGAACTTGTACCAAGCCCGTAATCACAAGAAAGATAATACCAGCCCTGATCTTCTTCAAAATCGGTGAAAAACAGTTTGTCGGGGATGGTCTTGATCTCTATGTTAAAAATTTCCGGATCAACAATATTGTCCGGATGGGCAAGAGCTTTGCTATTTAGTTTTATAAATTCAGCTAGTTCAGATAGGTTAATGATATAATCAGAGTCCTGCTCCATATAGTCAAACAACGTAATCGGCCGGCCCTGCTTCAGAGGTTGCGTCAGCTTTGCTCCCCGCCGCAGGGATTTGAGCGGGAAGAAGCCCCTGCCTGGGAAATAGTAGGCATTACCAAATTTGTGATCTTTAATATCGGCAAGCACATAGATTCTCTTTTCTTCGGTAAAATGTATAATATTTTCTACCTTAATATCACAAGCCTCGGTAAAACCCACCTGGAATCCCCTTGGCATAGGCGGGAAAAAAGAAAACTCATCTTTAACAGAAGGCAGTTGTCTTATTATTTCAACGCTGCGTTGCCTGGACAGGGTAAGAACGAATTCATCCGCCGTTTCTTTAGAAAAATATTCTAATTGAAACAATCCCTGTTCGGAATCAAATGTGAGCTCAGGGGGGACTGAACCGCCCAGTACAAAAAAGAGTTTACATAGTCTATCCCACAAGGAGATATCTCTTTTAAATGATCTGCTGAACGAATTCGCAACGCTTAGCTGCTTTTCACTGGCCGTCATGGTGGCATCCTGAATCTCTTTATAGAGATCATCCAGGGGCGATTGATCATCTTTAAATAGGAATAATTCCCATTTATTTAATCTAACATCGTCTAATGTTGCAAAAAAAGATCCCTCAGACGCCTTCTTTGTAATAACTGCCCTGCCACTTGATTCTTGGATCTGAACCCGGCCTTTTTCAGCGGAAAACCAGTTGTAGAGAAATGATGATATTTTTTGCCAGGGAGATTCTTTGTAAGAAAATGCAATCGGTATGAATTCCCTTTCTTCATCGAACATAAGGGTACTTATACAAAGGGCTGCGATATGTTCACATCTTTTTCCCTGTTGATTAGTTCGGCAAAGACTACACTTTTCATAAACCAAGGAAAAACCCTGACGCAGGATACTGTGTTTTCTATAGCCCAGGGCAAGTGTAAATTCCTGCCGGTAGAGAGCCATGGCTATATCACGGAAAAAAAATAGTCGGGACAGGTCATTGTTCCTTATTATATCCAATCCTTTTTCCAGGGTTTCGCTGGTAAACCATGGTTTTAAAAATACGGTGACCGATATCGGCAGATGGAGCGGAATATCATCTATTTCACTAAAAATATACATAGAAAATTATCCAAGAACGGCAAGTTAATAAAACATGTGCTGGTAGAATGTTAATATCAAAATCAGCATTATATTCCGGCATATTTACAAAAAATTTAAGAAATATCAGTAGGCAATGTTGACAATGACTAAAAAGCATGGTGCCTGGATTTTACGCGCAGAATGCCGGAAAATAATCCATAGCAGGTAACTTCTGCAACTAGCAGGGATTACAATCGTATCCGTTAATACCATTAAGTTACCAACTGTAAAAATTTAGGTAAAAGACGATCTGTGGTATTACATGGCGACATTTATGCTCTACACGACAAAATTGATCATTACAACCCGGGTTATTTACATTTACGTAGCCGGGAAACAGTCTTGACTTTTTTACCAGCTGCGGAACCATGGGTATATCCCACCACATCAAAATCTTCGCTTAATTTCTCAATCAACTCTGCATATCCCGCGTATTTAGCACGCATACAGGTGGAAACATGTATAACCTCGACACCGGCCTCTTTCATTTTTTGCAGTTTATATTCCAACTCACCGTCACTATGGAAAAAACCGATTAATTCCGGCTCAGAACCGATATAACGGGCAAAACTCTCGCTCTTTGCAAAAAAACTCTTTAAACATCCTTTGCCGGTGCATTTAAGGCTTGTTTCCCCCCGGACGAGGATTGCAATTTTTACCATCTTCCTTACACCTAAAATTTTGTAACCAGCAATTATACCACACCTTGCGCAATAAACGAGTCTATCTGTTCATTCGAATAACCATTTTCAAGAAGAATTTCACGGGTTGCTTCACCAAAATCTTGGGGGGATGTGCGTATGGAGCCGGGGGTCGAAGAGAGCTTCACAGGAACAGCAAACGAGGATTTTTTTTTGCCGTCCTTACCCGAATACTTAAAAACCATTTGCCGCTCTTTGAACAACGTATCGTCTAAAACTTCAGCCAAATTCTGCACCTTTGCATAACAAACTTCCAGATCACTCAACTCATCTTCCCACTCTGCAATTGTCTTTGATTTAAAAATCTTACGTAACGATTCTATAATAATATCTTTGTGTTTTTCATCGTATTGCAATCGGGAAAACTCCGGTTTTTTAATATGTGCGCATAGTTTATGCCAAAATTTATTTTCCACCGCACCTATAGACAAAAATCGACCATCCCTGGTTTCATAGGTATTGTAACATCCATAGCGATGGGAGAGCATACCATCCGACGGCTTTGGCTGGCTCGAATTTGACTCCGCAAAAAAGTTAGGTAAAAACAGCGTGGACAATAGACCATCCGTTATTGAAATATCTATATATTGTCCCTTGCCGCCACGTCCCCTTGCATAAAGAGCAAGGAGAATCCCCAATGCCGCATTCATCCCTCCCCCGAGGATATCCGCTACCTGTACTCCGGGGATTACCGGGGGACGTCTCTTCTCGCCGATCAGGCCTAACACTCCGGCATAACTAAGATAATTTACGTCATGACCAACTCGGTCAATATACGGTCCCGTCTGGCCATATCCGGAAATCGCACAATAAATTATCCCAGGGTTATATTTTTTAACCGTTTCGTAATCAACGCCCAATCGTTTTACGACACCCGGCCTGAATCCCTCTATTATTACGTCAACCTCGCTACTCAACCTACGGAAGATTTCAATTCCCTCTTTACTTTTCAAATTGAGGGTCATGTGACGCTTGTTCCTGTTTAACTCATTGAAGAACAAACCTTCTTCTTGAAATTTGCGATCCTCAATGGCTATAACATCGGCGCCGTGATCAGCGAGAATCATGGAACAATAAGGGCCGGGCAACATCCGCGACATATCGAGGATTCGTACTCCGGTTAAAGCGGATTTTTGTGTCATTAACTTTTCCCGATTAAAATTCAACACCTTTCTGGGCCTTAATTCCCTGCTCAAAGGCGTGCTTAATCGGGTCCATGCGGGTGACCGTATCCGCAATTTCGATTAACCTGGGATCGGCATCCCTGCCTGTAAGGACCACGGTTAGACGTTCAGGTCTGTTTTTCAGCAAGGTAACGATCCGTTCGACATCTAAAAAATCATAATGAGGTAAATAAGTTATCTCGTCGAGAATGATCAGGTCATATTCGTCACTTTCTACTCTTTCTTTTGCGATTTCAAAACCTTCCCTGGCCGCATTTCTGTCTTCTTCAATATTTTCTTTTGTAAATACAAATCCTTTTCCACATATATACCAATCAAGATTTTCCAGGTTTTCGGCCATCAACCTTTCCCCGTAATTCCCCTTTCCTTTAAGAAACTGCACCACACAAACATTTTGACTATAGCCTAAGGCCCTGAAGGCCATCCCCAATGCAGCGGTGGTTTTACCTTTTCCATTACCAGTATTTACAATAACCCTACCCCTTCTTGTCATATATCCCTCTTTTATCAAATTAATTTACCGTCTGTTTTTAGCCATAAAGCGACAAAACGGGAAACACTTTCTAAAAACAGAGTCCATAATATCTTTACAACATATCGCCTGAACCTTGCACGCAGAATATGAGAAAATATATTTTATTTTGTTAAATTAATATGTTAGTTATCCGTAGCAGAATAATTACTGTCGCAATTTTTATGCACAATTTTTTTCTCATAATCATGGCCTTTCCGGGATTGACAATTATTACGAAAAGGCGCAGAATATGAAAAAAATTGTCTTTCCCATGTTCTGCATAATAACTTCACATCCAGCGCTAAAAGATCAATACTATAACCGGATAAATAAACACAATGAGTTTTAAAGTCGCAATCAACGGATACGGCAGGATAGGACAAAGTGTACTAAGGGCCATCTATTCCACACCCATACAGGATAAGAAAAAAAAAATCCAGATCGTGGCCATCAATGAACTTGCCGATATTGAGACATTAACCTATCTGACACGTTACGATACGACCCACGGCCGTTTCCCGTATCCAATCAGTTTCAGGGATGATTGCTTATTTATAGGCGACGATAAAATAAAAATTTTAAATGAACCGGAACCGAGCAGACTCCCTTGGGCGAAGATGAATATAGACCTGTTATTCGAATGTTCTGGTACTTTCAATGATAAAAAAACAGCCGCAAAGCACTTTCGTTCCGGTGCCCCCAAAATCCTTCTTTCCCACCCGGCAAGCGATGAAGTGGACGCCACTGTAGTTTTTGGTTACAATCACTCCCTTCTCAAAAAAAAATACTGGCTGGTATCAAACGCTTCCTGCACCACAAACTGTATTGTTCCACTGCTTAATATTATTGATAAGAACCTTGGTATCATTAACGGCGTGACCACCACAATCCACTCGGCGATGAACGACCAGCCGATTATAGACTGTTATCACCAGACAAATCTAAGACTCACCAGGAGTGCGCTCCACTCCATTATTCCAGTGGATACCGGCCTTGCCCTGGGTATCGAAAGATTAATACCCCACCTTAAAAATCGCTTCCAATGTTTACATGTCAGGGTGCCGACAATCAACGTCTCAGTTCTTGACATATCAATTAATATTAAGAAAAAAACCACCGTAACCGAATTAAATAAATTATTTTTAAATGAATCCCGCGGTGCACTTCGCGGTTTGCTGGGTTATACGGAAGAGCCCCACGCATCAATAGATTTTAATACCGATCCGCGCTCCACCATTGTCGATGGGAGCCAGACCAGGGTGGTCGACGGCAATCTTATCAAACTTCTCTGCTGGTTTGACAATGAATGGGGTTATGCAAATCGTATGGTGGATGTTGCCGATCACTGGTTGGAACGCGCATAAAACAAACCAGGGTGTTAAAATTCAGG
Organism: uncultured Desulfopila sp.; assembly: GCA_964594945.1. GTDB lineage: Bacteria > Desulfobacterota > Desulfobulbia > Desulfobulbales > Desulfocapsaceae > Desulforhopalus_A. The sequence continues at coordinate 1,467 of CAZQOD010000017.1, read as the reverse complement.
TCAGATATTGTATATGTAGGATTTAAAGAGGAGAATTGCTGATGGTAATCTACAAACAGAGTACAACCATGCCCTGGAACCTGGATAAACTGCTTTTTGTCTATCCCCCCGATGTCTTCACAGGCACCTTTCAAAACCCCATGATGGAGGCCCGCAATAAGACCTTGCTTCAGAAAAAAACCAGGGAACTTCTTGATACCCTGGATAAATGTGAAGATTCCTATGGAGCCATGCTGGCCCTGCATAAAAATGATCAGGTCCAATTCCTTCTCAACAATATAGGGTTGTTTAAAAAAGATTCATGCTATGAAAAGGCCGTATTAAAATTATATTACAGGAAAAATACCTCGTTTGTAGTTTTCGGAGACTATACCACTTGGAAATTGCTTTTCGAGCAATGTGACAGGGATATTTTGATTAAATCTGGACCAACATTTCCCCATAAAAACATAACCTCTTTCAGGGGTTCCTCCACCGGTAATAGAATTGGTCTAAGCTGGACAATCAACAGGGACGAAGTACAATGGTTCCTAAAAAGATGGCAGGATAAAAGCCTTGGCGGTGGATCGATATTCGCCCTCGATATATCGGAGGATGATATCATTTACTATCTTAACGAAAAACACCGCCGGGAAGTCATAATACGACCCGAGGTCGCCGAAGGTGGTAATATTCGTGAAATTACAAGTATTTAGTTTATATAATTTTTTAAACACATAACCCTGTGCCGGAATTCTCTTTTTTTCCACAATCCTTGACTTCTATATGACGCTTGAGTAAAGTTTGCAAAATTTTTCAGGTTTCCACTTCGTGGATTAAAAGGGAACCCGGTTAAATTCCGGGACGGGCCCGCCGCTGTAACCCTACCCCATTAAGTTATTTCAAATAACTGTTATGGGGACTCTTTCGACCATGTGCGCCACTGATTTCGTTTGAAGTTGGGAAGGCCGTTGCAAGGGAAGGGAAGTCAGAAGACCTGCCTGAAAACATCGTCGCCACCCTGTGGATCAAGGGCGTGACACCGTGGAGATTCCGGGATAAAGAAGGGAAATTCCGGATCAATTATTTTATAATTGGTTCGGATTTTTTTATTTCCGGACCACGATGCAAGGAGGCTTTTTATGAAGTCAAACAAGGTATTTTTTGCGCTGTTGCTGGTGGCTGTATTCACCGCGCAATCTGCTATGGCAATGGAGGAGAAAGTGGAACATAAGAGTGGTATTGTACTTGCGATGTTTGGCACCACTGTGGAGCCTGCCCTCCAGGGACTCTTAAACATCAAGGAAAAAATGGAAAAGGCCTATCCAAAGACTCCTGTTCGTATAGCTTTTACCTCGAATATTATTCGCAAAATCTGGCAGAAACGCGCAGTCGACCCCGCATATCTCAAAGCTCACCCCGAGATACCGATAGAAATTCTTAAAGTACAGGGCCCGTTGGCGACCATAGCTAATTTCCAGGATGACG
>CAZQOD010000016.1:0-36640 GCA_964594945.1 uncultured Desulfopila sp. | reverse complement strand
TTTTAACGAGATTCCCTATTAAGTCCGTTATGGACACCTGTTGTCCTATCTATTTTGATAACAATAATTTGTCAAGTATTTCTTAGGCGATGGACTAAAATGGGGTGCGGAAGTTCCCTGGCTGGCACTACCATATACTAACTTGCATGCTTGGCCACTAAGAGCGTTTGATTGTTGGAGCAATTATTGAATTGATAGTATGAATACAGCGGCGTAATCACCGTTCTTATTTGTCACACAGGAAAAATTACTGGCAAAGGAAGCTGGTGGCTACCATGTTGCGTTGTAGGGTTAGATCGGAGGTAAATTAAGGGACAACTAAATTATTACGTGCCCCACCTTAAAAGATGTATTGTGTTAATGCTTTGAACAGTTGTTGCTTGTAACCAGTAAATACTGCAATTTATAACTCATCAAAAGGGAAATCATCTTCCCCCAGTAATTTTATCAGACGCTGTTTTTTTATAGTTTTCCGGTCGTGATAATTAAAAAGTGTGCTGATGATATCGAGGACCTTTTTCTGTGACGCTTTCCTGGCAATGCGACGCCCCAACCTGGGAAATGCGCCACCCTTGCCACCCACGTATACCTCGTATCCGTCCCTTGTGGCAAAAAAACCGATATCTGTATTCTTAGGGGCCGAGCAACACATGGCACATCCGGCAACCGCAATCTTTAATTTACCCTTTACCTTTTTTCTTTTTCCGAAGCGTTCAAGAATTTTCATGCAGACCGCTTCCGTATCAATAATACCGAGATTGCAGTGTGGTTTGCCCACGCAAAGCCGGGGAATTGGGAATTTTCCCGGTCCCTTGAATTCGGCACCCAGGGCGCCGAGTTTTTCCTTAACCGTTTCACTTGCCGATTGCGGGACATTTATCAGTCGCAGGTTCTGGGTGGTTGAGAGATAGAATTCAAAGCCGAATTCTGCGGCCAGCCTGTGACTTTCCTCCATAATATCAAGGGGCAGCCTGCCCGCCGGCAACAATATAGTGATGTTTGTCTTATCTGTAATCTTCATATAACAGCAACCTCAAAATTATAAATCATCTGTGAAGGGTTTTAAAAAACAAGGGGATATGAGCAATTTTACTAAATCGGTTCCCAACGGCGGCAGGGTATTTATATCCCATTACGGGGTGTTGGTTTCATATTGAAGCAGACAATACTATCATTCTTTGCATCCCTATCATAGTTTTTTTCATAGAAGGATGTTTTTCCGTTCTCTTTAATGGTGATTACGGCGGAAGATCTTGTTCCGTAGTTCGGCGCATTAATAAAAATAGATCCCAGCAGCCTTTCCCACTTGAGCCCAACTCCTGTTCGGGGCAGGGAATTATCATCGGGACGCCATGTATCCTGCAGCAGAGAAAAAATTTTGGTCGGATCCACTTTATTTGTTTCAACCATTTCGGGTTTGAGTCGTTTTTTACCACGGACAAGCTTTGGCCACGGGCTGTCGAGAAAGTGATTGCAAAGACCGTAATACCCCGGTTTTAACGGTGTTATCGCCTTATCTACCTTTTGGTTGGTAAAATAAAAAAGACCGTTACCATCACCTGCAAGCAGATTAAAGCCGTTGTACCTGTGTGCTTTCTCCCGCAGTTGTGTGATAAATTTTTTTGCTGGATCGCCGGATTTTAGAAAAGAATCAATAATTTCCCCCCGCGAGGGAGCATCAGTCCGTGGCGTATCACCTTTGCGGAAATTAGTTATGGCCGCTATTTTTCCATGTTTCCCTAGGCCGAGCCAGGTTCCTCCATCCCGTAAATCCCGTCCGGCAAGAATTGTTTTTTCCCGGTCTATATAATCCAGTGGAGCGGTGGGGCGATCAAGAAATTCATCCCGATTGGCAGCGAGTACCAGGTTGTAGCCCGGCGTCAGTTTGTATGAAAAAAAGAGCAGACACATGGGTGATTTTTATGATTTACCAGGCCAGCTTGCGGTTTTTCTTTTCTCAATAAAATAACAAAAGCTTTTCCACTCAAATTCCTTTTTTGAGATCGGACATCGCAGGGTAACCGTATGATCAGTCACGGCTGCAACTTCCCAGTCCCCTTTTCGTCGACCATCGTCAATATGTATTTTTTCTCCAATATGAAAAGAATAGGGTGAAAAAACGGTAACATTGTGTTTCATGGCTTGTTTCCCGGTTGTATTGTAAATCGCAGGCGACGGAGTGGCTAGGGCGGTTGTATACCCGTTAGAGATCGATACTACTAAGAAGAAATATCCTGTCAATATATATATATGTTTCTGATATTTCGTATGTTATGGAAGTGGTGTAATACCATATGATGGAATATGTTTGGGTGGATTGCGGAATGATTATATTGCGCTTATAGTGAGGTGGTTGCGCTTATTTTTTTGTTCAAATCTTGCCCTTGGGAAATTCCCATGTTTAAAGAAATATTATGTGAAAAAGGATCTTTATGGCTGACTATCCCCACCGGATAAAAATAGAAGAACTCATAGATTTTGCCCTGCATATAGGTGCAACCAAGGCTAAACGCCTTCCACCTTCCGTCATATCCGTGGAGGATAAACTGGCGGTTTTTTGTGAAGAGCCGAAATGTTCCCAATGGGGACAGTCCATGAGCTGCCCCCCATATATCAAAGGTCCCGCTGCTCTTAGAGAATTTTTACAAATATGTAGCCATGTTATAGTGTTGCGCATTGAGATTCAATCCGAATCACTCCATGGCGAAGATCGACCGCAGGTAATGCGACTCCTCCATGAAATTACCGCGGAGGTGGAACAGAAGGCGATCAGTCTCGGTTTCAGTGGGGCTAAAGGTCTTGCGGGGGGATCGTGCAAACCAAGTTTTTGTCATGACCAACTCCGTTGCAGGGTAATTGAGGAAGAGGGGGACTGTCGTCACCCGGAGCATGCCCGGCAATCAATGTCCGGCTACGGGATTAATGTGGGTAAGTTGATGCAGGCCGCCGGGTGGTCAACGAACCTCTTTGTCACGGTCGATGATGACCAACTTTCCTGGGTGGCAGGTCTTGTTCTCCTCGCTGACAGTGACGGGCAGTTGTAATTTCAGGTTTAATACCGGTAGCCCGGCCCTTGAGTGTTGTTATGATCGGGGGACGGTGTAAACCCGTTCATGGATGCTTGTACGGTAAAATACGTGATAGTAAAGGTAGTTATGGCGATAATTTATGAAGAGTGGTACCCTTCTTTTTCGGAAAGGTGGTTTTAAAGATGATTTTAAAAAAGAGGATCCAATGACTGTTAATATAGGCAATTTAAAGGTGGTTTTCCTGTTTTTTATGGTGGCTGTTTTTCTCCTGACAAGTCAACCTGCATGGTCGGATCAGGATTTGGAAAATCAGATAGATACAATCATTGATGTATTATTGCCACCCGACGCGAATGATCGTGAAGTTCAAAATAAAAAGAATACAATTCGTCAGATCTTGCATAAAGAACAGCAAAATGGTGAAAATTCATTAATTGATGAACTACTCCAGAGTTCTCAGAACAGTTCATCTTCAGGGAGTAACAACAATTCCATTCTCGATATAGGTGCGGAACGAATAGTCGATATACTTAATCCCCATGCTGATTATCGGACTAAAAAGCAACAAAAGGCAACACTCATCACAATTTTAGACGGTGCTCTAAAAAGAAAGCACCGTAAATCAGCAAAACAACCAGCGAAACAATCCATAAAACAGCCCGTTGTAACTAATAAGAATAGTCGTAATTTGGAAGATTTGGCTGAATTAACCGTATCCGATGAACTGGCCTATCGCTATCGTGTAGAAAATGTTGTGGATGATATTGAAAATACCGAGTGGGTGGCATCCGGTTCCCATGGTAAGTGGCTTTTACTCAGGTGGCGGAAACCGGTAACTATTGACAGTGTTTTACTGCAGGGCAGGCGTCAGGATATTAGTGTTCATATATGGAGTAGCGATCTTATTTTTAGTGATGGTTCCGTTATTGATTATGGCCCCCTTGATGCTGCTCAACTTAAGGAAATTACAGTAAATAAACGTAATATAAACTGGATGAAATATTTTATAAGGGATGGGGAAAACAACGTTGGATTGAGTGAAATCCGTGTCCGCGGTACGGCGGGGAAAGCGGTGGTTAAACCCCGTCCGCCCCAGAAGGTCGCACCGAATCTTGCCCAAAAGGCGAAGATATCCACATCGAGTTATATTAATAAAAAGCACTCGGTGCGCAGGGCCGTTGATCGTAATTTGCAAACGGAATGGATCAGCAAAAAAGGTCTTAACCATTGGCTTTTCCTGGCCTGGGATCGGCCGGTAACCATCGATTATATAAAATTAAAAGGTGGTGGTGGTGGCTCGGGCCGCAGGGCGGGTAACGGTTTTTTTGCCTTTAGTGATGGTTCGGTTATTCCGGTGGATGGTTTTTCCGGCAACCGCAGTAAGAGAATTAAGTGCAAACGCAGGAATATATATTGGGTGAAATATTATATTCGTACCAACCGTAAGCAGATTGCCCTTGCCGAAATTGAGGTTGTGGGCAACAGGCCTAAAAAGGTTAAGGTTCCGGAGAATTTGGCCCAGCAGGCCACCGTGCGGGTTTCCGACCAGAAGGGATGGAAATACAGGGGAGAAAATGTGACGGATCGTCGTTTGGATACGGAATGGGTGGCACGGGGTGCCAGGGATAAGTGGGTGGCCCTGCAATGGCCTGATCCCGTCGATGTGGAAACCATTACCATCACCGCAGGCAAGGGTCTGAATAAAAGCCGTATCGACAACGGGATAATTATCCTCAGCGATGGTTCCCTGCTACAGGTTGGTCGCCTGGAACCGGGGCGTCCCGTAACCGTTGATATTAATCGGGAAGAGTTGGACTGGTTGAGATTTTTTGTTCGCGATGGTCGCGGCAAAATTGGTCTGGCCGAGATTGAAGTAAAAGAGCAGTAACCGTCGTTGCTGGCGCAAATTTTATGATTGTGGGGCGGCATTGCAGGGGTCGTTATCATTCTTTTACTGATCCCGCCAGCAGACCACGGATGAAATAGCGTCCGAGCAGGATATATATCATCAATACCGGCAGCGCAGCAAGAATCGAGCCCGCCATGGGCAGATTCCAGCTTACCGCCTGGCCTCCGGCCAACTGGGCCAGTCCGACCGTTATCGGGTTTGCCGAGTGGCGGGTAAGGCAGATACCCCAGAGAAATTCGTTCCAGATCTGGGTGAATTGCCAGAGGGAAGTGACGACAAAGCCGGGAAGTGACAGGGGAAAGATTATACGAATATAGGTATTGAAGAAGCCAGCCCCGTCCAGGGTCGCTGATTCCATGAGTGAATCGGGGATTTGGGCGTAGAAATTTCTAAAGATAAGCGAGGTTATGGGAAGACCATAAACCACGTGGGCCAGGATTAGGCCGGGTAGACCGCCGTAGAGATGCATGGCCCGCAGGGTGTGAAAGAGGGGGATTAAAATAACCTGGTAGGGGATAAACATTCCGAACAGAAAAAGGGTGAAGATAATTTCGGAGCCGGGGAATTTCCACTTGGAAAATACATATCCGTTGAGTGAGCCGAGGACGGTTGACAGCAATGTGGCCGACAGGGTGAGGATAATGGAATTTACTATATTGGGTTTCAGCAGGGCAAAGGCCTGACTGAAACTGCTAATGTTGACTCTGGTCGGTAATTGCCACGAATGGGGCAGGCTGATTTCGCCCGGAAATTTCAGTGAGGTCGCCAGGGTCAGGTATGCTGGCAGCAGGTAGATCAGGGCAAGTAGACACAGAACGGTATATAGCGCAATGTTACCTGGAGTTCGCCTGTCCATTATCCGGCCCTCCGTTGTCGATAGCTGCTTACCAGGTAGGGTATGATGAAGGTTGCGGCGATGATAAAGAGGATGATGGCGATTGCCGCGCCCTTGGCAAAATCATTGGCCCTGAAGGTGGTCAGGTACATGTTTAATGCGGGGTGGCCGGTCTGGCCGTTGTCAGGGCCGGTCATGGCAAAGATCAGGTCAAACATTTTAAGAGAAATATGAGAGAGAATGATAACGGCGCTGATGGTTATCGGTTTAACCAAGGGCAGGGCAATGTGGCGGTAATAGGCGGTACCGGTTGCCCCATCCAGCATGGACGCGTCCCGCAGATCTTGAGAAATACCTGTAAAACCCGCGAGATATAGTGCCATGGTGTAGCCGGAATATTGCCAGATGGTGGCCATTATTATGCCGATGGTGGCCAGGTTGAAGCCATGTTTTTCCTCGATGAAAAGGGCGGGAGGGATCAGGCCTTCGGTAAACCAGACTGTTGCGCCCAGTATAATGCCGGGGATAAGGAACCGTACTGCCGCTCTGCCGTTGCACCGTTTCATCGCCCAAAGGCCGCAGATTATCAAGATTGCAGCGAGAAGGGATAGAGAATCTGCGATGATATTCTGCCAGTTAAATTCCAGTATGGCTTCGGTACTTGACAGCCAGCGGAAAGATGGTGATTGCAAACCTATGAAAGTTGGCAGGAGGTTGACTCCGCCCCGGGGGGCCAACATCCAACGCCAGATAGTTCCGGAGACGATAAAAGACAGGGACATGGGGTAGAGGAAAACGGTGCGGAAAAATGGTTCTCCCTTGGGTTTGTTATCGAGGAGAATGGCGATAAAGAGGCCGATGCCAATGGCGCCGGCCAGCAGGAGCAGGGAGTAAAAAACGGCATTAACCAGGTCCTGCCTGAAACCTCCCCCCAAAAAACCGGTGAAGAGTTCTTTGTAGTTGTTGAATCCGGCAAAATGTATTTCAGGATTTTCGGCAAGGGCGCCCATCCCACCCCAGTCGGTAAGGGAAATCCAGAAGGTGTTGCCGATAAAGCCATAGACAAAAATTGTAATGAGCACCATGGATGGCAGCAGGGTGCAGAATGCCTTGAGTCTGTCGGTGTTGTGCATAATCTGTCTTTAGTTTCTGTTCCTGATCCGGGATATTATTGCGTTCGGGTAGCGGAGCCGGGCCGCCTGAAGGTGCGACCCGGTTTTTTTGTTTAGCGATCCGAGACTATTTTGCAATATTGTTTTTGATACCGATCTGCTGAGTTGCTTTGGCTGCAGCTTCGGCATTTCGTGATTTTAGGAACATTTCCATAACGGAGGCAAAATCGTTCATAAAACCCTCGTTGGCGGCAACGCCGTGGGTGAGGGAGCCGACGATACGGTTTTTCCCGAAGTCCGCGGCGGCGGCCTTGGAATAGTCATTGTATTTGGAGAGATCACTGTCGGTACGGGCGGAGATGGAACCTTTAAGCGGGTTAAAGGCATCGCTGCCCTCCTGGCTACCGAGCAGGGATAGCCAGGCGATGGCGTTATCACGGTTTTTCACGTTTTTGGGTAAACCGAAAGAGTCGGCAAGAAAGATAAACTCTCCGTTGGTACCGGGGGATGCTGTCCAGCCGAAACCCTTAGCGGGTACGAGTTTTTTGGTGGTGCTCATATAACCCGCTGCCCAGTCACCCATGATGTTAAAGGCTGCTTTACCGTCAATAACCATATCGGTGGCCTGTTGCCACGACAGCGACGAGGCATCATTGTTGGTATATTCCAGGACCCTGCCGAAAAGTTTCCAAGCCTTTATCCCCTCCAGGCTGTCGAATGGGAGTTTACCCGCCCAAAGGGCATCCCAGTTATCGGCTCCCATGGCGGCCACGGCCACTGATTCCCAAAGGTGGTTGGCCGTCCAGTTCTGGCCGAGAACCAGTGGTACGATCCCCTTTTCTTTAAGTTTAGGCGCAATTGCGAAAAAGTCGTCCCAGGTCGCGGGGACTTTGATGCCCCATTTATCCATATTGGCGGGGATATACCAGAGTACGTTGGAGCGATGGATATTAACGGGTACCGACCAGATACCCTTATCGGTGCTGATAAGTTTTACCAATCCTTTGGGGAAGGCATCCATCCAACCCTGTTTTTTGAAGAGAAAGGTGAGGTCTTCCATGCGATCCGCCTTTACCCAGGTGCCGATCAACTCCTGGCCCGCGTGAACCTGGAAGCTGTCCGGTGGCTCTCCGCCGAGCATTCTGGTCTTGAGAACCGCTTTGGCGTTAACGCCGGAACCGCCGGTGACCGTGGCGTTAATGAGTTTTACTCCTGGGTTTTGTTGTTTGTAAAGATCGATGAGTGCCTGGAGGGCCGGGCCTTCATCACCTGCCCACCATGAGAAAATTTCCAGCTGACCGGAGAGTTTACCGGCCATGACGCCGGTCGGTCCGGCGATGAACATCACTATCGCCGTCAGGGCGAGACACACTGTTAAAAACGATTTTTTCATAATCTGTCCTCCTCAATGTTGATTGGTTGTTGTCGCATCGTTGACGCAACATGAAATAATACCTGAATTTTGCCCGTGTTTTTAAAAAAATCTCCGATTAAAAGAGACAGTAAACAACGGTGTTACACGATTGCCAACTCCGATTCGGGGTCAAAAAGGAGCAGGTGATTAAGATCGACTGCAAGTTCAATGGATTCTCCGGGGCGGGCCGGTACCCTGCCTTCAAGTTCTGCGATCATGGTGACATTTCCCCCGCAGGTGAATTCAAGTAGGGACTGGCCGCCGAGTATCTCTGAAACCACGACCCTACCCTTTACCTGCCAATAGTTATTGTGTTTTTGTCGGCTTTCCGCCCTCTTGATTGTTTCAGGCCGTATGCCGACCAGCAGTTTCCTGCCTTTTGCACATGATTCCGGCGGGGATACGGGGAGGGCAAGATCTCCGAGCATAATTGTCGGTTTTTTGTCACAGGTGACCTCGGCCGGTAGAATATTGATGGGCGGATTGCCGATAAATGAGGCGACAAAACTATTCGCCGGTTGCTCATAAACCTCAATGGGGGTGCCAACCTGCTGGATATGACCATCCTTGAGGATTACAATCCTGTCGGCCAGGGTCATTGCCTCGATCTGGTCATGGGTAACATAGATGGTTGTCGTGCCCATTTTTAGATGCAGCTTTTTTAATTCCATGCGCATCTGCGTTCTAAGCTGGGCGTCAAGATTGGAGAGCGGTTCATCAAAAAGAAAGACACTTGGTCTGCGTACAATCGCTCGACCCATGGCGACGCGTTGGCGTTGTCCCCCGGACAGGGCCGAAGGTTTCCTGTTAAGAAATGGCTTTAATTCCAATATTTCGGCGGCGATCCCCACCTTTTCTCTGATCGTTTGTTTATCCTCTTTGGCCATTTTTAGACTGAAGGCTATATTATCAAAGACGGTCATATGGGGGTAGAGCGCATAGTTCTGAAAGACCATGGCCACGTTGCGATCCTTGGGTGGTACCTTGCTCACCGGTTGGCCGTCAATTGTGATTTCGCCTGCGCTGATTGATTCGAGACCGGCTATCATTCGAAGTATTGTCGACTTACCGCACCCGGAAGGGCCGACAAGAACGATGAATTCATTGTCTTCGATGGATAGATCGGCACCGTGGACGACTTCGGTTGTTCCAAATCGTTTAATGACGTTAAGTAATTCGACCTGTGCCATATTTTCTCCATATTTTGTGCAGGATCTCTTTTTTGTATTGCAATGTTATGAGGATTCTCTGACTATAAGGCGGGTTTTGAGAACGATCCTCTGGTTAATTTTTCCCGCGTGTGATGGCTCAAGTTGCCGCAACATGAGTTTAGCCGCCGATGCACCCATGTCAAATGCCGGTTGGTTGATGGTGGTCAAGCGTGGTCTAACAAGTAACGTGTCCGGATTATTTGAAAAACCGACAAGGGCTATTTCTTTAGGAATGGCGATGTCGTGGTCCATGAGGTACATGTACGCGCCGAGGGCCACCGGGTCGTTTACGGCAAAGATTGCATCGGGACGATTATCAAGTTCACACAGGATCCCGGCCCCTTTATATCCATCCTCATTTTGGTAACCGCCATGGACAATATAGTCGTCCGTTATCGGTATATTATGGTCGCTGAGGGCCGCCTTGTATCCCTCCAGCCTCTTACGACTGACGTAGAGGTTAGGAGTCCCGGCCAGGTGGGCGATTTTTTTCTTGCCGCGTTCAATGAGGTGGCTCACCGCGGTATGGGCGCCCCGAAAATCATCAACCATTACCTGGCCTACTTCAAGATCTTCGGTGATGCGGTCAAAAAGGACCAGGGGTATACCCTGGGCCATAACCGTTTCGAGGTGATTAAAGTTGGTTGTTTCCTGGGAGATGGAGAGGAGGATACCGGCTACCCTGTTGGCGGCAAGGGCCTGAATATTGATGGTTTCACGCTGGTAGCTGTCGTTGCTCTGGCAGACCATGATGGTATATCCGGTTTCGTAGGCTACCTCCTCAATACCGCTGATGACCGTGGAAAAAAAGGTGGAATGTATTTCCGGAACGATGACACCGATAATATTTGAGCGACTGGTCTGCAGGCTCTGGGCGATCAGGTTTGGCTGGTAGTTGGTTTCGTTTGCCATTTCCCTGACCCGTTTTTTGGTCTTAGGGCTGATATCAGGGTGATCGCGCAATGCCCTGGAGACGGTTGAGGCGGAAAGACCGAGATGTTTGGCGAGATCCGTAATGGTTATATGGCGCATAATGCGACTCCATCAGCAGGGCAAGACCAGCCCTGCTTGGTAAGACTGCAAATTCCGGGTCTGCCGATACGGACGGGGAGAACTGCATCCCTGCCAAAAATCGGTCCCATCATTTTTTGGTATCGATCCAGTTCGTGTTCGGGAATATAGGCCTGAATGGTACCGGCGAAACCGCCGCCATGCACCCTGACCACACTCTGCGGGCAAAATTCGTCTGTTAATGCCAAGGCCAGGAGAATACCCTGTTCTTTGGTGTTTGAAGGGTTGGAACAGTTCTGCAACAGTCGGCAGGAAGATACGCCGGATGCCTGTACCAGGGCGAGAAAATCGGTAAATCTGTTTTCGGATAGGGCGGTAACCTGTTTGGTTACCCGCATGTTTTCCTGGATAATATGGATGAGCCGAAGGGTTGCCCTGTCACCCGCTTTTTTCCTGATTTTGCCGAGTTGGCCAAGCACTGAATTCATATCCAGGTCACCGGCAAAATTTTTGCCGAGTATTTGTGCAGCTCTTGTTATTTCCTCTGTAATATCAGCATATTCTTTGGTTAACCCTACATGGGAACCCCCGGTGTCGACAATAACCATACGGTATGGGGATGTGGCAAAGGCGGTGGTTGTCAGGGGGGAAATTTGCGGCTGGTCGGGGTTGAGAAAATTGATGAACAGGGTGGTGCCCAATGCACTGCTTAACTGGTCCATAAGACCGCATGGTTTGCCGAAATAATGGTTTTCGGCAAATTTGGCGCAGTGGGCAAGTTGTACGGGGTTGGGCGTGATATCGTTAAGGACGGAGAAGATGGCGCCTGTTAGCACGGAAAAGGCGGCGGATGAGCTGAGGCCGGTGCCCGGTTTGCATGTGGAGTGTAAATATCCGTTGAATCCTTTGATTTTCAGACCATTTTTATGGCAGGCTGCGGCAACGCCGCGGATAAGTGATTCGGGTTGTCCCTCTTCAGCTGCCCTGGGAGATGTGTTGTCGAGATCAAGTGCTATGGGGCGCTGCAACTGATCGGAGAGGAGATTGACCTTCATATTATCCGAGGGGGCAACGGCCGCGACGCAGTCGAGGTTTACTGCTGCAGAAATAACTTTACCATGTTGATGATCGGTATGGTTACCGCCTAATTCAGTTCGGCCAGGGGCACTGATAATAAAGGGAGTTATGGCTTCAAACTTATTTTCGCCGAGTTCAAGTAGCTGTAGGTAGCGGTTTTTTTGTGAAATAACGGCGTCCTTGCCGTAAAGCCGTATAAAACCGTTATCGGAGGAGGGTGAGGTGATAAAATCTTGAAGTTGTCTAAGGGAGTGGCTCATGGTTTGCCCTGTCATTTTTTCTCTGAAAAATGGTATCCAATCAGTTTGCGCAGACGTTTTGCGGCCTCTTCGGCTGTGATATCCCGCTGGGCCATGGCTAGTAGCTCGTAACCAACCATATGTTTTTTTATTGACTGCGAGCGGAGCAGAGGGGGGTAATAGTGAATATGCCAGTGCCATTCCGGATGATCTTCCCCGTCGCACGGTTGTTGGTGTATGCCCATGGAGTAAGGAAAAGAGATTTGAAAGAGATTATCGTAACAGTTATTGAGGTGAATCATGGCCTGGGCCAGGTCATGCTTTTGTCCGCTGTCCATGGAGGATATGGAGGGGGCGTGGAAGCGGGGTATAATCATGGTTTCAAAGGGCCATATCGCCCAAAAAGGAACAAGTACCGCAAAAGAATCGTTACTGAAAATCAGTCTTGATTTTTCCTTTTCTTCCCTGGCGAGATAGGTGCATAGGAGGCAGTCGCCCGACGTGGCAAAAAACTTCTGCTGTTCGGTTGTTTCACGTTCGACCAGGGTGGGGATGCAGGAATTGGCCCAGATCTGCCCATGGGGATGGGGGTTGGAACAGCCCATAATTAATCCGCGGTTCTCGAAAATCTGTATGGAGTTAATGTATGTTCGTGCGCTGAGTTCATTGTATTCGCTGACCCAGGTATTGATAACAATGACGATTTTCTCAGGTATCAACCGGCCAAGGGTTATATTGTGTTGTGGGGAATAGCAGATAACGCGGCAGGTACCACGTTCCGCTTCGGCCCGCAGCAGTCTATCCGTTGTAATTGCTGTAGCGGGGGGGGTGGCAAGGATGGCAGCAAAATCATTGGTGAAAACGAATGTGCCTGTATAGTCGGGGTTTGTTTGGCCGTTGGAGCGGCGGTTTCCGGGACAGAGATAACAGTCCTTATGGTAGTTTGGTGTTTTTTCTGTAAACATAGGTTCCAGTTGGCCGGTCCAGGGACGCAATGTTCTCTGGGGCGAAACTAGAATCCATTCACCGCTTAAAAGGTTATAACGACGGTGGGGATAACCATATTCTTCAAAATAACTCATTACACGGTGAGTATTTAATTAATCACGTTTATGCAAACGTTGCCGCAAACGTTTGCGGTAAGATTTACTATAAAAAGATTCAAGTGGTTCTGTCAATATATATTTTCCGGTTCAAAGGCTTGGTGAAAGCGGGGTGAATTGATATACTGCCAGGAGGATGTTAAAGAATAGTAGTTTTTGTATAAGTCTAGTTAACCCTGCAATATTGTAATAACTTGTTGATTAAATGGGTTAAAAATTTTCCATAAGCATTGCGTGCAATAAATTCTACAGGAGAAAAGAGATGCCGGATAAACAGATTCTTTACTATATCAAAAACGAAGGTGATAGTGAGCTGTTGTACCTTGTGGCGGTTGCGTGTATAGAAAAGATGGCCGCCCTGGGTAAAGCGGCGGCGATAAAAGCGGTGGTGGATGCGGGCACGGCGAGTTTACTGAATATGATCAGGGGTAAATAGGGTTGCATTTTGTCGTGGATTCGTCTGCAGTTTATTTTTGCAAATCCTGAATCTGCAATTTCCCTTTCAGGGTTGTTTTAAAGCCATTGTGATCATTATTATTCCAACTTCAATATCATTAACTTAAGGTTTGAGTCCTGTTTTAGCCTTGTCCGGGGGGACGCCGTAAACTCGTCTATGGGGGTTTGTCTGCAGACGTCCTGTCTGTGGACACCCCCGACCAAGGTCGAAATAGTACTTTACACATTATTTTGTTATTAAGTTAATGGTATTGGTTCCAACTTTGTGTTAAAAATTACTTGTTCTTTGGTGAATAGTATGGAAATATCACACTATTATCTGAAGTTAGTGGTTTGATTATCTGTGTTGAAAGTTGTCTTACGGAGGGTGTCCGTCCATCTGTTTTTGGATTGGTCTCCGGGGATAATATTGTCGCTTGGATTTTAGTGGTCAGAAAACGAACTGAGTTTCACCATTTGAGATAAGGTGCAATAATGGCAAAAGAAAAATCTGATTGGGACAGTATTCCATCGCTGGATGGTTTGCAAGTAGACTGGGAATTTGAGCCGGAAAATGAGTTGGGTAAAAGGGCAAAAATGCGGTTGGATAGGACGGAACTGCACTCCCAACTCGGTGTTAAGAATATACCGGCCAGGGTTGTTGCGAGTGACTATGATGAAACAGGATATCTGGCCGATGTTTCCGTGGACGGAGGAGCGGTCGTTTTGTCCACCGATCCCAACGGCGACCGGCAGGTAAAGATCGGTTTTTTGCTGGGGCAACGAAAGGTTGTGGCGGGGGCTGTGGTGAAAAACGTCGTTGCCAGGGGGAAAGGATTCAGGGTTGGTTTTGAATTTCTTGATTTATCGAAAGAATCTGAGGAATACATAACCGGCTTGTTTGCTTCAAAAGGTTTTAAAGAGTATTGATCTTAAGGTTATTTGATACCCTGAAAGCCTGATCGGAAACTTTTTTCGGGCGGTTTTTCGATTTTGCAGGCGGGAATAGTTGTTCTGTTTATGGTTGCGATTACGGAAATATTGCGGGGTATTGTTCAACGAGTTACCTATCATAACCCTGAGAATGGCTGGTCTGTTCTCAGGGTCTCTTCTTTTAAAAATCCCGGTTGTCAGGAGACCGTTACTGTTCATCAGATGCAGGTCTTTGCCGGGGCTACCATGGAGTTTCACGGCAGTTGGATCATGCATCCCCAGTTTGGTCGTCAGTTTAAAGCTACATCCGCCATCGAGAAAAAGCCGGCCTCGGCTGCCGCCCTGGAAAAATATCTGGGGTCTGGTTTGATCTACGGCGTCGGTCCGAAGACTGCTCGTAAAATTGTCAAATATTTCGGGAAAGATACCCTGGATATATTCGAAAACGAAATAGAGAAGTTGGTTGAAGTCCCGGGTATTGCCAAAAAAAAATTACGGATGATCGAACGGTCCTGGCGGCAACACAGTATGGTTCGTGAAGTGATGATGTTTTTACAGGGGCACGGGATATCTACTCTTTTTGGTGTGCGAATTTATAAAAAATATGGTGAAAAGTCCATAGAATATGTGAGTGAGAATCCCTATATACTGGCCAATGATTTTTATGGGATAGGCTTTTTTACAGCCGATAAAGTGGCCCTTAGTCTGGGGCTTGCGGAGGATAGTGAGCAGAGGATTACGGCGGCAATAAAACATGTTCTGGCCTCCGGTCGTGATCAGGGCCATTGCTATCTGACGGCGGATCAGATTGTTGAAAATAGTACACAACTTCTTGGATTTATAGCTAAAGATCGTATTGTTTCCATTCTTGGGACGATGGAGTCCGGGGATCATCTGCGGACCCGGGTTTTGGCGGTCACCTCGGAGAAAATAACCTGTTACTATAATAAATCCCTGTACTACGATGAAGCATTGGTGGCAAGAAAAGTCAGTTCAATGGCCTATCAACTGCAGGTGGATAAAGGGGAAATAACCACCTGGCTGGCCGGTCACTTTCGCAGGAAAGGGCTGACTCTGAGCCGTGAACAGGAAGATGGTGTGCAAACCATATTGGCGCAACATTTTTCGGTACTGACCGGTGGCCCGGGGTGTGGTAAGACAACAATGACCCAGGTGATAGTTCTCCTCCTTGAGCATTTGCAAAAAAAGGTGCTGCTGGCCGCCCCGACCGGCAGGGCTGCCCAGCGGATGGGCGAGGTTATCGGCAGGGAGGCCAAAACGCTGCATAGATTACTTGAGTGGCGGAACGGTACCTTCCAAAGAAATGAAGAACGACCGCTGCGGACAGATTTTTTAATTGTTGACGAATGTTCGATGCTGGATATTTCCTTAACGGCATCACTTCTTAAGGCGGTACCGCCCAGCTGTCAGGTACTTTTTATCGGTGATGCCGATCAGTTACCTTCAGTAGGTCCCGGCAATGTGCTAAAGGACATTATAGCAAGTCGGAGGATAACCTGCGTGCGCCTGACTAGAATCTTCCGTCAGGCTCGTCAGTCGAAGATCATCGGTTATGCCCATCAGATAAATATGGGGGTTACGCCCCGTATCGATTCGCCGTTTCAAAAACCTTCGATATGGCGGCGGGGTGTAGATTGTTTCTTTATTGATTCCGATGAAGCCGGAAAAGAGCAGATAAGTTTCGTTAAAAGGGTAAAAAAATATGTCGGTGCCCAGGGTGGTGGCGGGACGGATTACGGGAATGTTCAACAGGACCCTTTTGAATTTCGCACCGAGGAGGTGATCCGTTCCTCCTATGAACATGATTTTGTTATCCCGAAAAAATTTCAGCACGTGGATCTGCGCAAAGTACTTGCGGCTGAGGGTTCCTGCGAAGAGTTAAAGGCGGTGCTGGCCAGAATACATCCCTGGTCTACACTTCATTATGGCTTTGGGGCGGTGGATACGGTCGTTCGCCTCTATATGGAGTGGATTCCCAAATATCATGGCCGGGCATGCGAAATTCAGATTCTCTCGCCGATGACCCGCGGGAGCCTGGGTACGGTTAATTTGAATATGGTGATTCAGCAGACGGTAAATCCGGCGGCTTCCGGTAAGGCCCAGTTACAGGTGGGTGAACGTATATTTAGGGAAGGTGATCGAGTCATCCACCGGAGAAATAACTATGATTTAAATGTTTTTAACGGTGATATAGGCAGGATAATCTCAATCGACTGTGTAAAATTGTGTTGTGTGGTTGCTTTTTATCCGGATATGCGTGAGGTTTTATATCAAAAGGATGATATATTGGAACTTGACCTTGCCTACGCAATCACCATCCATAAATCCCAGGGAAGCGAGTTTGGGGCGGTGATAATGCCGTTGCTTACCCAGCATTATAAAATGCTTTTCCGGAATCTTATCTATACGGGATTGACAAGGGCGAAAAAACTAGCGATCCTCGTTGGAACTCGTAAGGCGTTGGCCATGGCGGTACGGCAGCAGGATACAGGTAACAGGCAGACCGCTTTGCAACTGCTGCTGGCAAACCCCGTTAAATAGAAAATTTATCCGATCTGAGAAGTCTGGCCAGGACGATACCAACCAGAACGGCCCAGGCGAGGTTGGTGGTTAAGGTTATTCCGACTATTGACAGTACGATGAACATATCTTTTCTTGAAAACATATCGAGGATGGAGAGACCGAGGTAGAGTCCGGCAAATATCAATAATACCCCGAGGATGGACAGGGGAAGAAGCTGGATAATTGGCAGGATGTGGGGTCCGAAAAAGAGGGCAAGTATTAAGAAAATTGTACCGATAATTATGTTGGATCCGCCTGTTCTGGCCCCGAAATTATAGTGGGCCGCAAGACCACCCGCCCCATGACAGAGCGGGATTCCTCCGAGTAGATAACTAAGTCCGTTGGCCAGGGCCATGCTTAATGTTGTCGCTTTATAGGTGACTTTTTCTGCGTCATCCGCAAAATATTCCTTTGAGAGATCGGTGCTGGCGATTACGGCATTGCCAATGGTCATAGGGAGTTGCGGCAGAACAACGACAAAGAGTGCGGTGCTGAGATCGGTGATGTTGGCCAGTCCAAAGGGCATAATTTCAGGAAAGTAGAGACCGGGACGAAGCAGGTCGAACCCCTGGTGCGTGCCCAGGATAATGCCGGTTGTAATTCCCAGCAGAATGACGAAAACGGCCGCGGGAAACCGTTTGCTCTCTAAAAAAAAGAGAATGATCAATGTTGCCGTAATGCCGAGGATAACAGTTATGGGAACGGGGCCTATGTGTTGCAGGATGAGGTTCGGTTCACCGAGATTGGACGTTGATTGCAGGGATGAGTGGCCCAGCACCAGTTTGAGCCCCTGGATCATTAGCAGGATTCCTGTTGATAACTGTACGCCGCGTATAACCGCTTTGGAGATAAAGCGGCTGATTGTCTCAATGGCGCCGCTTAGACCGATTACCAGGAGAAAGAGACAGACCAGCCCGGTGGCGGCTGAAATCTGCGTCGAGGTCATACCGGTGGCAATTGCGTAAGCCCCGATCACCTTCATGGGTTGCACCGGTACAGGTACCTGGTAATAGAGGCCGGTCGCCAGATAAAAAATGGCAATTGAGTAAAAGGTACCGGTGATGGACATGTTGTTGACTACTATCATGCCTATGGTAAGGGGTAGCAGGGCACCGAGATCTCCAAGCGAGCCGGAAAACTCCATCCGATTGAATTGAAAACGAGGAACCATATTTTTTATTTGCCTGTTGGTCTATAAAAGTGTATCCAAAAGTGGATTCTATTGGCCGCAGTCCAATTTATCTTTTACCTTAATTTTGCACGTATAACATGAGAATATTTTTTACCCTTATCACGGCCTCTTACGGCGACCGGTATCCCAGGGGGACCGTTTGTTGCCGACCTGGTGAATTTCTTTTATTATCAACAGGTTGAGTTGTGTCGACAGGTCGAAACTATTGCCATTTCATATTTTTGGCAGATAAGATAAGCGTAAACTCCGAACCTGTTGCTTGCAAAGCTTAGATTTTACCCTACTTTATTTTTAAGGAGGAAGAAATGTATATATGTGTTGATTTTGATGGAACCATGGTTGATCATTGTTATCCGGATATCGGTGAGCCGGTGCCCGGAGCGATCAGCTGGTTGAAACGGTTGAAGAGACATGGTGCGCAGATTATCCTTTATACCATGCGTTCCGACGGCGGCGCACAGGGCAAGTTGCTCCAGGAGGCGGTTGAATATATGGAGTCAAACGGGATTAATCTTTTTGGCGTGAATCGTAATCCGACCCAGGATGAATGGACAGCAAGTCCCAAGGCATATGGCGATATCTACATAGACGACTCGGCCTTCGGCTGTCCGTTAATTCAGGTAAAGGGTTTTCTACGACCCTGTGTAGATTGGAAAAAGGTGGGGCCAGGTGTTGAACATCTCTGCCTGAACCGGAGTCGGTGACATGGTTGTTCGGGAAGGCAACCCATGGAAATAAAGACGAAATTTTAGGCTGTACCCAAATCACAAAATATAAGGAAAACGATCATGGGTGTGATAATCACACGGCTGTACCGGAAAATTGATGAAACCCGGGCTTATTGCTTTAATATTGAATCAATTCGTCAGTTTACAAAGGAAGAGCTGATCTGCCTTCGTCTTATTTTCGCCGATGGTTTTTTACTGGATTCTGTCCGGGAAATGCCGGTGCCGGAGGGAGAACGGGTGGTGGAGGTCGGACCCAGGTTAAATTTTGCCACCGCCTGGTCTTCGAATATGGTCTCGATTTGCGGGGCCACAGGGCTTGATCTTGTAACCAGGGTGGAGAGATCCCGCCGTTACCTGGTCCCGGAAAATGAGGATATGGAGTCGTTTATAGCCGCCAACCATGACCGTATGACGGAGTGTTGTTATCCGGAGCCCTTGACTACTTTTGAAACCGGATTGGTTCCCGAGCCGGTATATGAAGTTGACCTGCAGAGCAAAGGATCCAGGGGACTCACCGAGTTGCCGGGGATTTCCATGGATGAGCGGGATAGGAATCTATATTATGATTACTTTGTCAGGCAACAGGGCCGTAATCCCACCATTGTGGAGATAATGGACCTTAACAATGCTAATTCAGAGCATTCCCGCCATGGTTTTTTCAAGGGGAAGCAGATTATAGACGGTGAGGAGATGGCCTCTACCCTGTTTGGCCTGGTAACCGATACCCTCACCGCCAACCCCAGTGGTTCCGTGGTTGCCTTTAAGGATAATTCCAGTGCAATTGAGGGTTGCGCTATTGAAACTATTGTCCCCAGGGAGCCGGGTAAACCGTCATCTTTTGTCGTTGAGTCGGTCGTATATCATCCCCTTCTCACTGCGGAAACCCATAATTTTCCCACCGGCGTAGCCCCGTTTCCCGGCGCCGAAACCGGTACGGGCGGGCGGATTCGTGACGTGCAGGGTACGGGTAAAGGCGGCTTTGTCATCGCCGGTACCGCCGGATATTGTGTAGGAAATTTGAATATTCCCGGTTATGAGTTGCCATGGGAAAGAGATTATCCCAGCCCGGATAATCTGGCGTCTCCTTTGAGTATAGAGATTGAGGCCAGTAACGGTGCCTCGGATTATGGCAATAAATTTGGTGAGCCGCTTATCCAGGGGTTCACCAGATCTTTTGATATGCGCCTGGAAAACGGCGAACGCTGGGGTTTTTTGAAGCCGATTATGTTTACCGCCGGGGTGGGTCAGATTGATGCCGTGCATACGAAAAAATCGGTGGCCGAGAAGGGTATGGTTATTGTCCAGGTGGGTGGACCTGCTTACCGGGTTGGTTTTGGCGGTGGTGCGGCTTCCAGTATGTTGCAGGGTGAAAATGAATCCAGCCTGGATTTTAACGCGGTGCAGCGTGGTGACGCGGAAATGGAACAGAAGATGAACCGTGTTATCCGCGCCTGTAATGAGATGGGAGACAGGACTTTGATCGA
This sequence comes from uncultured Desulfopila sp., assembly GCA_964594945.1. Taxonomy (GTDB): domain Bacteria; phylum Desulfobacterota; class Desulfobulbia; order Desulfobulbales; family Desulfocapsaceae; genus Desulforhopalus_A. Next base: position 16,345 of record CAZQOD010000016.1, on the reverse strand, counting down.
TGTCATACACGATCAAGGTGCGGGTGGTCCCGCCAATGTTTTAAAAGAGCTGGTCGAAAAGTCCGGTGGTTATGTTGAGGTGAGAAATATCCGGGTGGGGGATCCCACCATGTCGGTGTTGGAGATTTATGTGGCCGAATATCAGGAGCGAAACGGCTTTCTTATCCGTCCTGAAAATTTAAAGAAATTTCAGGATATCTGCACTAGGGAGAAAGTGAATTGCGAAGTGTTGGGTGAAGTAACCGGCGATCTTCGTTTTGTTCTCCATGATGCAGCCGACGATACCACACCGGTGGATATTGATCTGCCTGTGTTGCTGGGTGAGATTCCCCAGAAGACATTTACCGACAGCAGGCGGGTAATTGCTGCAAGTCCTTTGCGGCTGGATGACGATCTGACGGTTGTCGATGCTCTGCACGATGTATTAAGGTTGGTTTCCGTTGGATCCAAGAGATTCTTAACCAGCAAGGTCGACAGGGCGGTGACCGGCCTGGTGGCCCAGCAGCAGTGTTGCGGTGCCCTGCAATTGACGGTGGGGGATGTGGCGGTGGTTGCCCAGTCCCATTTTGCTGCAAGCGGTATTGCTACTGCCATTGGTGAACAGTCGATTAAGATGGTGGTGGATCCGGCTGCGGGTGCGACAATGGCGGTGGGTGAGGCCTTGACAAATCTTATTTGGGCCCGGATCGAGGATCTGCAAAAAGTAAAATGTTCGGCCAACTGGATGTGGGCTCCCAAGCTGCCCGGTGAAGGCGCAGCAATATACGATGCGGCCAGGGCAATGCGCGATATAATGATCGAGATCGGAATGGCGGTGGACGGCGGTAAAGACAGCCTGTCAATGGCCACCATGGTGGGCGATGAAACGGTAAAATCTCCACGGGAACTGGTGATTTCCGCCTATGCCCATGTTCCCGATATTAAACAGGTTGTTACCCCGGATATTAAGGGTACGGGGGAGCTGTTTTTTATTGATCTTGGTGGCGGGCATAATCGGCTTGGCGGCAGTGCCCTGGCCCAGGTCTTGGGGCAGGTGGGTAACGATTGTCCCGGTGTTGCAGAGGGGGAGATTTTAAAAAAATGTTTTTCAGCCATACAGCAGTTAATAGGAGAAAACTGCATTGCCGCCGGTCATGATCGCAGTGACGGCGGTCTTATCACAACTCTTTTAGAAATGGCGTTCAGCGGCAATTGCGGCCTTGATATCACCCTTACCGGTGATGATTCCGTCTTTGCAACATTATTTTCGGAAGAGCTTGGTTTGGTTATCGAGTGTTCGGATAGGGAGCGGGTGGAAACAGTGCTTACAAAAGCTGGTATTTCTTTTCGTTATATCGGCACCTCGACTTCTGCAAAGACAATATGTGTACGTTACAACGAAAAGGTGGTCCTGGATGAACGGATGACTGTTCTGCGGGGCTGGTGGGAAGAGACCAGCTACCAGCTTGAACGTCTGCAGGTTGGTCTGCAATGCGCCGATGAAGAAAAAGAAAATATTTATGATCGTACCGGGCCCACATATCATATCCCCTTTGTTCCCGAACCGACCCCTCCTCAACTTCTGACCAAACGGGATAAGCCCAGGGTTGCCATTTTAAGAGACGAGGGTTCAAATTCCGACCGGGAGATGAGTTCGGCCTTTTATGCAGCTGGTTTTGAGCCGTGGGATATATGTATGAATGATCTTCTTTCGGGGAGTGTTACCCTGGACACCTTCAGGGGCATTGCCGCTGTGGGAGGTTTTTCTTATGCGGATGTCCCCGAATCGGCAAAGGGGTGGGCCGCAACAATTCTTTTTAATAGAAGGTTAAAAAAGATGTTTGATGATTTCTACCGGCGGCCGGATACATTTACTTTCGGTAGTTGCAACGGTTGTCAGCTTTTTGGCCTTCTTGGCTGGGTGCCTGAGCCGGGACTCGCGCCCGAGCAGCAGCCCCGCTTTGTCCGTAATAATTCCGGTCGGCTTGAATCCCGCTGGACGACAGTGAAAGTGCAAAAAAGTAATGCCGTAATGATGCGCGGCATGGAGGGGTTGATCTTTGGTATCCATGTTGACCACGGTGAGGGAAAACTGCATTTCCCCGATCCGGCGGTTTATGAAAGAGTGAAAAGGGGGGATATGACGCCCCTTGTCTATGTTGATGACAGCGGTGTGCCGACGGAAAAATACCCTTTTAATCCCAACGGTTCTATCGACGGGCTGGCCGGATTGTGTTCAGCCGATGGCAGACATCTGGCCCTGATGCCCCATGCGGAAAGGGTCTTTCTAACCTGGCAGGCCCACTATCTCCCAGAGGATATGAAGGATTTGCCCGTCTCCCCCTGGATGCAGATGTTTCGAAATGCCTACGACTGGTGTATGGCCGGGTAATTGTTATGGCCGTAACCTGAATTTTGGTGGGTTTGTTTTATAATTTTTCAAGAATTAGGCTTCCTATTGAATATCCGGCACCGAATGAACAGAGGATCCCCTTTTCCTCCGCTTTAAAATCGTCATTATAGTGGTTAAAGGCGATGATTGAACCGGCCGAGGCGGTATTGGCGTATTTATCCAGTACCACCGGGGCCTCATGGAATTCCGGCATCCGCCCCAGCAGGTCGCGGGCGACGAACATATTCATATTGATATTCGCCTGGTGGAGCCACATCCGACGTATATCGGTAATCTCAATGGCACAATCACTGAGTTGGCCTTTAACAAGGCGGCAGATCAGGGGCAGTAGTTCTTTGAAAACCTTTCTCCCCCGCTGGATAAAAAACTGGTCTTGTTCAAAGAAGCGTTCGAAGGTAATATCCGGTTCAACCCTGGTCAGGTAGTCGGCGTTTGTGCGTATATTGTTGGAAAAATATGTTTCCAATCTGCGGTGGATAATGCGAAAGAGTTTATCTCCGCTTGCGGTCCGCTCATTTTCAACGATACAGGCGGTGGCCACATCGCCCAAAATAAAATGGCTGTCGCGATCCCTGTAGTTTACCTGGGGAGACGCATATTCCGGATTGACAACCAGGGCGCATCCTGCGCTGCCTGATAAAATAGCATCCGTGGCAGTTGATATGTGTCGTATTGCTGGGCCACTAAACATAACTGAAGTCATTATGACGACATTGACGCTTTGATACACAGGAAATTCTTTGCTAAATCAATCGTCTACCCTTAGTTTCCCGCCGGAGGCGGGAAGAGGGAAGAGGATCAGTGCTACTTATTGAATTTAAGTAAGGTGTCCTCCGATTTTACCAATTTCAAATAAGAATATGCCAAAATGAGACCCCAATTCTTTTGAAAAAATATTAATATATATGCTGCCGAGTTTTAGGTCAGGATCAAGAGCTATATGTGATGTTTCTTCAGTTCCTGTTGATTTGGATAATCTAACTATCACCCTTAAAAGATATATTTCCCTGGAAATCAAATAATAAGGCGAACACCGCCCAGGTCGGCCAGGCCGTATATAAAATGTGTGCCGGGGGAGCCGATAAACATAAGATTTGATGGAATATTCCATTGTTTTGACAGCTCTTTAATTAGTTCGGGGCTGAAGGTATTGATAAGAGGAACAAATTCAATATCGATATCCGGATAGGCGTTGTTAAGAAATTCTAAGTCGTTTCGCAGGTTAGGGGCGATGTCGTCCTCGGATGGAACGACGGTGACGACTTTAATGCGGTTGGTGTTCTCATTACGCTGCACGTAGAGCATGGCTTGATTAAGGTTGGCAAGATTATCTCCTCTGGTAAAAAAAACAATCTGCTGGGAGTTGATTGCATCGATTTGGGCGCGGAGCGATTGAGAAATTGCGGTCATGCGTTTGATAAGGGACATGAACAGGGATCGGGTAAGAAAGAGAAACCCCTTAAGAATGGCAATTCGGCCCAGCATTATAGCGACCACGATTACCGCAGGTATAAAATATTCCATAAACATCAGCAGGTAATGGAGATTCATCACCGCATTACCAACGAGTCCTATAAGAACCGCAGTAACGGCAATAAATACTGAAAAGAGCGGGGTAACAGTTGGTCGGGGCAGCTTGGCACGTTTGGTTTTTAAGAGGATATTGCCGATGCCGAAAAGGGCCATCACCGAAAGAAAGGAGATGGTATAGACTCCGGCCAAGGCTTTTAAGTCGCCCTTGGTGATAAAGAGTACCGAAACGCAAAGGAGAAAAAAGGCGATAATGATGCGGTGGGTGGTATTCCGTCGGCTTTTTTTTAGAAAAAACTGGGGGAGGCAGCGGTCAAGCGTCATTCGGTGGATAAGGCCGTTTACCCCGACAAAGCTTGTAAGAACAGCGCCGGAAAGTACCAGGGATGCGTCAATGGAGATCAAAAAACCAAGCCAGCCACCACCGGATATCAGGCCCAGATGCGTTAACAGCGCGTTCTGGTGTCCGGGCACCTGGGCGATGGGGATAAGGGCCAGTACCAGTAATGCGATGATCGGGTTAAAAAAGGAAACTGCGACCCACATGTTCCGCAGGGTTTTGGGGAAGACGCCCTCCGCCTGTTCTTCGACAAAATTAGCGGAACTTTCAAAACCGGATATGCCAAGTAAGGAGGCGGAAAAACCAAAGAGAAGGGCCAGGCCCAAACCACCTTCCGTGGGTGTCATCATATTGAGATGGAGGACCGATATCCCATGTTGGGCAAGAAAGAAAACTCCTGCACCCAAAAGCAGAAAAAGGGTTGAAATATGAAAAATAAATATAACGATGGCAACAACCGCCGATTCGGTGATACCGATTATGGACAGAACCATAAAAAATGCCAGTAAAGATACAGTGGATGGGGTGATTGGGAATAGTGGGAATATGGTGTGGAGGTAATGGATCGCCTCACTGGCGGAAATAACGGCCGTGGCCATATAGGAGAGGATGGTCAGGCAGGCGGCAATTGAGGCGCGGAATTTACTTGTTGTGTTAAGCAGTGCGTTATAGGCGCCACCGTTTAAGGGCAGGGCCCCGACAACTTCAGCGTATATGGATCGGTAGAGGTAGAGAACCCCGGCCACGAGGAGCAGAACCAGGGGCGCCCACTTGCCGGAGTAGATAATGGCAAGGGCCGAAACATAGAGACATGAGGAAGTTATATCGTTTCCGCAGATGGCGGTGGCCGACAATTGTCCCATACCGCCCTTTTTATGTTCGGTTATATTTTTGACAGCCTGTGCCGGGCTGCCGTTTTCCTGTGCTGTTTTCATTTTTATCTGTTGGTTATGGCTGAGTTGAGCTGTGGTACTACTTTGGCGGCGCCATCAGCTCTTACGAAACTTATGCCCTTGTGGCATATCAATAATTGACGGAACCCACAGATATAAGATACCTCCTCTTGCAGACATTGCAAAGTAATGTATTGGGAAATATGGATTACGGTGAGGGCGGTGGAGGCAAGAGCGTTGCGGCCGAAATTGCCCGCAACGCTCTTGTTGGGGCCTGGTTAGATGCCGTATTCTTTGCCGTATTGCTCGACTACAAAATCTATATCCTTGTCACCCCGACCCGAGAGGTTGATAAGTAATTTTTGATCGGGGTTGACATCTTTGGCAAGTTTTATACCAAAGGCCACGGCATGTGCGCTTTCGATGGCGGGTATTATGCCCTCCGTGCGGGACAGTTCAAAGAGGGCCGCAATTGCCTCGGCATCACTGGCCGTAACATAGTTGACTCTACCAATATCTTTTAACATACTGTGTTGCGGACCGACCCCTGGGTAATCGAGTCCGCTGGCCACGGAGTATACGGGAAGCGGTTCGCCCTGGTCATCCTGGAGGAGGTACGACTTAAAGCCGTGGAGAATGCCGGGGGAACCCTTGGTGAGTGTCGCCGCGTGGTCGCCGTCTTTAAAACCCCTGCCCGATGGTTCGACGCCGTACATGGTTACGTTATCGTCTTTTAGGAAGGCACTGAATAGGCCGATGGCGTTGGAGCCTCCACCTACGCAGGCAATGAGGCTGTCGGGCAGCGTGTTGTAACGCTCTTGAAACTGGATTCTGGCCTCGTTGCCGACCACTGATTGAAAATCACGGACCATCATGGGAAAGGGATGGGGGCCGACGACGGAGCCGATGGCGTAAAACTGGTTTACGGGATCGGATAGATAGGCCTCGAAGGCGGCGTCCACCGCGTCTTTTAGGGTCTTGGTACCACGATCCACCGGAATTACATTGGCCCCGAGAATTTTCATGCGGATAACGTTGGGATGTTCTTTGACTATATCTATTTCACCCATGTAAATATCGCATTCGAGTCCGACGAGAACGGCTGCAGTGGCAAGGGCCACACCATGCTGCCCCGCACCGGTCTCGGCAATAATCTTTTTCTTGCCCATTTTCTTGCAGAGGAGGGCTTCGCCGAGGCAGTGGTTGATTTTATGGGCACCGGTGTGATTGAGATCCTCACGTTTGAGGTATATCTGGGCGCCGCCAACTTTTTTTGAAAGGTTTTTCAGATGGAAAATGGGGCTGGGGCGACCGACATAATCCCGGTAGAGCATATTGAGTTCTTTATGAAAATCCGGATCCTTAGATATTTTTGAGTAGGCGCTTGCAATATCAGCCAGGATATCCTCCAGCACGGGTGGAATAAAACTTCCACCAAATTCTCCGAAATAACCTTTTTCGTCGGGCATGGCGATGGTGTTGATGTCATCTGTCATCTGATTTTCTCTCTTGTTGTATTTTATCTAGTAATTTCAGGGTAATTGAACCCTTGCTCTTAAGTATTTTTGATCCCCTGGTTATTTTACAGAGGCTGATGCCGTGTCTGGAGGCAATGGCCCGCTGGGGCGTGCCCCGGTGCAGCTCTTTTAACAGTTGCCACCTCAAGGTGAGATCTTCTAACTCCTTAGTGGTGAATATTTCCCGGCAAAAGCGGTCAATGTCCTCCGGGTTGGTCAGGGTTGCAAAAATTTGCATTAGTTCATCTTGTGGTTTCATAAAACAATGGGCGAATATTTTTTCTATATGTTTCTATGCATAGAAACATATAAAAAAAATATTCGCCTACGACAAGGAAAAAATAGTGGTCAACGTTATTTTTGCGTGCCTTACTTCGTAAAAGCTGTAATAAAAAACAAAAACAAGACACTTTAATACCGGCTTACCGGTTATTTCCGGTGTTAATGGATCATATTCGCAAGAAACATGGTAAGCGGTGGATAGAAAGTTATTATTAGCAGATCAATTATCAGCACGGCGAGAAATGGCAGTACCGCCCTGCTGATGGTGGTTAATCTGTCGCCGGAGAGAGAGGCGGAGACAATAAGACAGATACCCATGGGCGGGGTGAGCATGCCTATGGCCAGATTGGTGACCACCACGACCCCAAGCTGGATAATATCAATACCAAGGGCGGGGAGCATCGCGCTAATCAAAGGGACCAGGAGGATAAGGGCCGCTGTGGTCTCGATGAATGTACCGCCGATCAACAGGATTAGGTTGACCAGGAGAAGGAGCAGGGTGGGGTTGTCGGTTATGTGCAGCAATGTCCCGGCAAGCCTGGCTGGAATATCTTCCATGGCGGTAATCCAGCTGAATATGGATGCTGTGGCAATGATAAACATAACCACGGAGCTATATACGGCACCCTCCGTAAAGAGCTTGCCAAGGTCCTTTAGGCGAATCTCTTTATAGATAAATGTGCCCACTATAAAACCGTAAAAGACGGCGACAGCTGCGGATTCCGTCGCCGTGAAGATGCCGCTTAAGATGCCGCCAAGGATGATAAAAGGAGCCCCGAGGGCTAGCCAACCGCTTTTGAAAGTTTGCCGGATTTCAGCTGGACAAAATGGGGTATGCATGGTGTAGCCGTTTTTTTTCGCGATAAAGGTTGCAACGGCGATGAGTGATAGACCGATCATTATACCCGGTAAAAGGCCTGCGGCAAATAGTCTTCCTATGGAAGCGCCAGTGAGAAAGCCGAATATTATCATGGGGATTGACGGGGGAATGATAACACCTATGGAACCGGCTGAGGCTTGAACGGCACCGGCAAAATCAGATCGGTAACCAGATTTTTTCATGGCCGGAATAAGTATCGCCCCCACCGCAGCGGTATCCGCAGCCGCAGAACCGGAGATGCCGGCGAAAAACATGGCGGAAACAACAGTGACAGCGGCCATTCCCCCCGGAAGCCAACCCACCAGCGCATTGGCAAAATCAATAAGACGTTGGCTCATGCCACCCTCGGCCATTATTACGCCGGCGAACATAAAGAGGGGTACCGCCATCAGATGAAATGAGTCCGCGCCCGCAAAGAGTCTTTGAATGACCATCATTAAAGAAAAATCACCAAGGTTGGTGATGGCTCCAATACTTGCAATGCCGATGGCTAATGCAATGGGTACATCCAGTAAAAGGAGGATAACCATACCAATGAATAGAATTTCAGTGGTCACCGTTATGTTCCTTTAAATCGTTTACCAGAAAAGTGAAACAATGCAGGGAAAAAATCAGGCCGCTTAATGGAATAATGGTAAAAATAATCCACTTGGGAACGGCAAGGGCCGGGCTGATCTGGGCGCGGATAAAATGAGCAAAGAGGCTGCCGTGGTACACCATAACCAGGAAAAAGATCATTGAAATGAGATGGACAAATATTTTGCAGTATTTTTTGGGGGTAGGGGGCAAGTGGATGGTAATTATATCAATGGAAGGGTGAACCCTTCGATAATAGGCGGCGGTTGCCCCCAGGAAAGAAAGCCAGACCAGCAGGTATCTTGCGAGTTCCTCGGACCAGAAAAGGGAATGGTTGAGGATATATCTACAAAATACCTGCACGATTACAATAATGGCCATACCTATGCCAAAAGAGGCAAGAGAATATTCAACCCATCTGTTTGTCAGTCGACTGGCGTTGCTTAGCCACTCCATGGTCTCGAATAAGAATTACTGTTAGTTTATCGGGTGGTCCGGAGTATTTTGTCAAGCATTGTCTTGACCTGCGGCGCTTGGTAAAGATCGTTATTTTTTATTTCAGAGACCATTCGGCGGAATGCATCGATATCGGGATGTTCTTCGATAATAAAACCCTTTTCTTTTAACAGCTTGAGGCGGGCACCATTTTTGTCTCTGTTTTCCTGACGCTGGTGGACTGCCGCTCTTCGCATTGCCTGTTGAAGAAATGCCTGGGTCGATTCATCCAATGTTTTCCACCAGAGGAGTGAGGCAACATCGATATGGGGAGAATAGACGTGGTGGGTCAGGGTCATATACTTTTGAACTTCATAAAATTTATACACTTCCATAACCCAAAGAGGATTTTCCTGGCCATCTATGACACCCTGTTCAAGCTCGGTGTAGATGGGCCAGGGCATGGGCGTTGGGTTGGCGCCCAGGGTCTGCCAGATTACCCGGTGCAGGGCGGAGGCCATGACCCGTATCTTTAATCCGCGAACGTCCCCGGGAGTTTTCACCGGACGTTTGTTGTTGGTGAGGTTGCGAAAGCCGTTTTCTGAAAAACAGAGTCCCTTAAAACCCGCCGACTCAAGGCTTTTTAAAATTTCATTACCTATGGGACCGTCAAGTACGGCGTCTGCCTGGGCGTAGTCTTTGAAAAGAAACGGATAATTGATAACCCGGACTACGGGGTCGAATGTATCGAACGGTCCACCGGTGATGATGCCCATCTGCACACTGTTGAGCTGGATCTGTTGCAGGATTTCCGTTTCGGTACCGATTGATTTAGAGTGATAAATTTTCACATTAATATGGCGATTGCTGTCCGCCTCGACAATCTCTTTAAATTTTTCGGCAACAATATTTTGTGCAGAGCCGGGCTTTGTTACCACACCCAGTTTGATTGTCATGGCCAAAGAGGATGACGCTATGGAAAAACAGATAAAAAAGCTGATTATAACTTGGATGGTCACTTTCATAATAGCCCCCGTAGTAAGAGATAAAACCCAAACCTTGTATGCAGAATATGGAAAATAAATTTTTATACCGTTAAATTAACAAGTTGTTAGTTAGTGCCTGTCCATATGCCTGTGGTTAAATTCATCAAGTGCCTCGATTTAGTGCAAAATTGCTCATCCATGGACAGACACTAGTTAAGGAATAGATTTATTTTTACGGTTCTGCACAAATCAGGTGAAAAAAATAAACCGATAAAGTGATTCCTAGTAGGGTCATGGAAAAAGGTCAAGGACTGATTGGTTCATTCTTAAAATCCGGCTTTACTGTTGACTTAAACGTTAAGGTAAGATATAAATATAAGTAGCACCGTTAACGTAAACGTGACACTTGTATTCAGTTGATAGGTAGAAAAGTTTTTTGGGGGCAAGAAACGTATGAACATTTTGTCATATCAGTCAATCCCGGCAGTACTCAAAGACAACGCACATAAATACAAAAATAAAACGGCAATCAGTTATAAGAAGAGGGGGGTTTTCCTATCTTTGACATATGAAGAGTTTTATGAACGGGTTTTGATGTTGGCGAGGGGATTGCGCAAGGCTGGTATGGTACCGGGGGATAAGGTCGCTATATTCTCCGAAAATCGATTGGGCTGGGCTATTTCAGATTTTGGCATTCAGAGCGTAGGTGGCATCACCGTGCCCATTTATGCCACCTCAACTGCCAAACAGGCTGCCTATATTCTCAATCATTGTGAAGCGAAAATTGTCTTTTGTTCAACCAAGGGCCAGTATGAGAAGCTGCTGTCGGTAAAAGATCAGATCCCCCACGTGGAGTTGGTTATCTCCTACGAGCGGTTTATGGGTGATTTACTATTTCCCGTCTATACCCAGTATCAGTTGTCCGAGGTGAGCACACCCCTTTCCAAAGAAGATTCGGCACTGGTGGAGGGGCAGATCGGTAAGATAACCCCCGACGATATCATAACCATCATCTATACTTCGGGGACAACGGGGGTGCCGAAAGGTGTTCTGTTAACCCAGAGAAATATAATGATTAATGCCCAGTATGGTCTTGTCCGTCTCGGCCTGGATCGGCGGGACGAGGTGATGTTGAGCTTTCTGCCATTAAGCCATGTCCTGGAGAGAACGGGCGGTTATTATGTTACCCTTATGAGCGGTAATCATCTGGCCTTTGCCGAAAACGTAGCGGCGGTAATGGAAAATATGGTGGAGATTCGACCAACTACGATGGTGAGTGTACCGCGTCTTTTTGAAAAGATCTATTCACGTGTCTACGAAAACGTCCATCAGATGTCGCCTTTTAGGAGAAAAATTTTTCATCGTGCCGTTGAAGTGGGTCGTGAATATGTAAATAAAAAATATATAACAAAGGAAAAACTTGGTCTGCTCAAGTTGAAGTATGCCTTTTTTGATAAAATTCTATTTAAAAAAATTCGGGATAAGTTTGGGGGCAGGCTTGGTTATTTTCTCTGTGGCGGAGCGCCGCTGGATAAAACCATCAATGAATTCATGTGGATTATTGGTATCCCGGTCTATAACGGTTACGGCCTGACCGAGACCAGTCCCGGTGTTACGCTTTGTGGTAAGGACGCGGTTCGTTTTGATTCCGTGGGTAAGGTATTTCGGGACACGGAAATCAAACTGGCCGAGGATGGTGAGCTCTTGGTTAAAGGGCCGCAGGTGATGTCCGCCTATTATAAGAACGAAGAAGCCACCCGTAAGGCATTTGAGGATGGATGGTTTAAAACCGGGGATATAGCCACGATAGACGAGGAAGGATATGTCTATATTATCGACAGAAAGAAGGAGTTGATTGTTACGGCGGGGGGAAAGAATATTGCTCCCCAGCCCATAGAAAACGAACTTAAGCTGGATAAATACGTATCCCAGGCCATCGTCTTTGGTGATAATAAGCCTTACCTGGTGGCGCTACTTACCCCCAACATCGAGCGGATAATTGATTTGGCAAGACGTGAAAAGATTACTTATATCGATATTGAAGAGTTGGTCAATAACTCGGTGATAAAAGAACTGTTCACCGCCCGTATTAAAGCGATAAATGATCAATATCCCTCTTATAAAACAATAAAATATTTTGCAATAATTGCTCAGGATTTTTCCATTGAGGGTGGGGAGCTAACCCCGACTCTCAAGATGAAGCGTAAGGCTATTTATGAAAAGTACAAGGAAATTATTGATGATCTCTATATTGCTAATGGTAATGGAATTGTTGGTCAGCGGAAAACACATTAACGGAGAAATATTATGAATCAGATTAATCGAGTAGCCGTACTCGGCGCCGGAGTCATGGGGGCGACCATTGCCGCTCATTTGGCCAATGCTGGTTTGGACGTTCTTTTACTTGATATCGTACCGGGGGAATTGGATGAACAGGAAATCGCAAAGGGTCTGAGCCTTGAAGATTCCGCGGTTAGAAATCGTTTCGCCATTAATGGTTTGCAGGGATTGCTGAAGATGAAACCCGCGCCGCTCTATTTAAAGGAATATGCGGGGCAGATCGAAGTGGGTAATTTTGAGGATGATCTTGAAAAGCTGCGCCTTTGTGACTGGGTAATTGAAGTTGTTATTGAGCGTATGGAGATCAAGCTCGACCTCTTTACCAGGATTCTCCCCTATCTGGCGTCAGATGCCGTATTAAGCACCAATACCAGCGGTCTTTCGGTTAACGCTATGGCGGAAGTATTACCGGTTGAGGTTCGGAAAAATTTTATGGCGACCCATTTTTTTAACCCGCCACGCTATATGCGATTGATGGAAATCGTCCCCTGCAAAGAGACCGATCCCGGTATTATGCAGGATTTGGCCGATTTTATAAGTCGCAGGCTGGGCAAGGGTATTGTCTATGCGAAGGATACAACCAACTTTATAGCAAACAGGATAGGAACCTACGCGATTTATAAGAGTATCGGTCATATGGTCGAGATGGGTATGACGGTGGAAGAGGTTGATGTGGTAGCCGGACCTGCCACAGCCAGGCCGAAGAGCGGTGCCTTTAGAACTGCGGATCTGGTGGGGCTTGATACCCTTGCCCACGTGGGTACCAATTCTTACGAACTGTTGAGTGATGACGAAGAACGGGATGTATTCAAGCTCCCTGGCTTTATGGAAAAAATGATAGAGAACGGTCAGCTCGGCAATAAGACAAGGCGGGGATTTTATAAGAAGGAAATGGTCGACGGTAAAAAGCGGATTTTCTTCTACGATTACACGACCGATGAATATAAACCCCTGGTAAAACCTAAATTTGCTTCGGTGCAGATGGTTAAGCAGCTGGATGATCCCGGCCTGAAGGTGAAAATGGTGGTCGAGGGTGGTGATAAGGGCGCGGAATTCGCCTGGAAATCGATTCGCGATACCCTCCTCTACGCCTTTAAGAGAATTCCGGAAATAGCCGATGATATAGTAAATATTGATAACGCCATGCGCTGGGGTTTTAATTGGGAAATCGGCCCGTTTGAAATGTTTGATGCCATCGGTATCAAATCGTTTAAAAAGCGTCTGGCAAAGGATGGTATTCCCGTTCCGGAAAAGCTTGCAAAGGTGGAATCATTTTATCGTTATAATGATGGAGGGGAGAGGGAATATTGGGATGTTCAGGAAGAAAAATATCTCCAGGTTCCGGTAAAAGATGGTCAGATACAACTGGAAATTTTAAAAAAGGCCGGCCGAGTGGTGGAGCAGAACGGTAATTGTTCGGTAATCGATCTGGGTGACGGCGTCTTCGGTTTTGAATTTCATTCCAAAATGAATGCCATTAGCGGTGATATTTTGGCAATGACCCATAAAGCAATAAAACGGGCGGAAAATGAAGGTGTTGGCCTGGTGATAGGTAACCATGGCGCAAATTTTTCGGTCGGCGCTAATTTGATGATGGTGGCGGTGGCTTTGGCGGAGGGTGCGTATGATGATATCGCCATGGCCGTTCGTGCCTTTCAACGGGCGACGATGGCCGTAAAATATGCAAAAGTGCCGGTGGTTTCATCGCCGTTTGCCATGACCCTGGGCGGGGCCTGCGAAATCTGTTTGCACTCCGCCGCAATCAATGCTCATGCTGAGACTTATATGGGATTGGTAGAAATTGGCGTGGGCTTACTCCCCGCCGGCGGTGGTACTAAGGAGATGAGTCTGCGGGCCGTGCGACTGGCCCGGCAGTATAACACCGATGTACAGCCGTTTATTATCAAGAATTTTCAACAGATTGCCATGGCCAAGGTTTCAAGGGGTGCGGCGGAACTTTACAATATGGGCTACATGCTCCATAACGACGGGATCAGTATGGATATGGACACCTTGATAGGGGATGCCAAGCAGAAGGTGTTGGCCCTTGCTGTGAACTATCGGCCCAAGCGGCCGGCGGAAAATATTCCCGCGCCTGGTCGTGGTATTGCCGCGGCTGTGAAAAGCCAATTGTGGAATATGCAAATGGGTAATTTTATAACTGAATATGAAGCGGAGATGGGGACACTTATTGCTCAGATCATGTGCGGAGGCGATGTTAACCCCGGTACCCTGCTCAGCGAAGAATATTTTTTACAACTGGAGAGGGAAGGTTTTCTTAAGCTTTGTGGCAATAAAAAAACGGCTGAGAGAATTCAACATATGCTGAAAACCGGTAAGCCATTAAGAAATTAGTCAGACAATTCTGATAATTGCCAAGAAGGGAGAATGAAAATGAAAAAAGCATATATACTGGCTAGCTTTAGAACTCCGGGTTGCCGTGCCAATAAAGGAAAATTCAAGGACATGCGTCCCGACGACCTGGCTTCTTTGGCGATAAAAGGTCTTGTGGAGCGTACGGAAATAGACACGGCCACGGTGGATGATGTTTATCTCGGTTGCGCCTTTCCTGAGGCGGAACAGGGTATGAATGTTGGTCGTGTGGCGGCGATGAAGGCGGGTTTACCGGTTGAAGTGCCGGGTCAGACCATTAATCGTTTTTGCTCCTCCGGCCTGCAGACCATAGCATTGGCCGCCGAGAGGATTATGTGCGGTTTCGCCGATTGCATTGTGGCCGGTGGCGTGGAATCCATGTCCTGCGTGCCCCTGGGCGGTTTGAAATATAGCGCAAATCCGGGACTGATGGCCGATTGGCCCGAAGCATTTTCGTCAATGGGCATAACCGCCGAGCTTGTGGCAAAACGATATGGTATTGATCGACAGGCCATGGATGAATTTGCGGTGGAGAGTAACAGCAAGGCGGCAAGGGCCATTGACCAGGGTATATTTGTGGATGAAATCATTCCAATAGAGATTGAAACGGACATATTGGCGGATGGTAAAATAAAGAAAATTAAAGAGATGATATCACAGGATGATGGAGTCCGTCCCGGTACAAGTGTTGAAACCTTGGCCAAGTTGCGGCCCGCTTTTAAAGTGGGCGGGCCGGTTACCGCCGGTAATTCTTCGCAGATGACGGATGGTGCGGCGGTGGCCCTGGTGGTATCGGAAGAATATCTTAAACGTATCAATAGGGATCCAATGGCACGATTTATGGCCTTTTCCGCAAATGGTGTCGCACCGGAGGTAATGGGAATAGGGCCAATTACCGCGATTCCAGCGGCATTGAGGCTTGCCGGGCTTGAGCAGAGTGATATTCAACTGATAGAGCTCAATGAGGCCTTCGCCGCCCAATCCCTGGCGGTGATCGAGACCCTGGGCTTGGATAGAAAAATAATCAATGTCAACGGGGGTGCCATCGCTTTAGGTCATCCCCTGGGTTGTACCGGGGCGAAATTAACCACCACTCTTCTCCATGAGATGGGTCGCAGGAAGTTAAGATATGGTCTGGTTTCAATGTGTATAGGCGGTGGAATGGGTGCGGCGGCTGTTTTTGAAAAATTATAACAGATTGAATTAACAATAAAGGTGACTGTAATGGCAGAAAATATTTTATCGGGCGGTGAATATCTGATCAAGGAGACGTCCTGTGGTGATATCTTTACACCTGAGGATTTCAGCGACGAACAAAAGCAGATGGGTGAGACCACCGAGCAGTTTATAACCAATGAAATTATACCTCATATCGAGGAGATAGATAAGCAGAACTTTGATATCGTGGTCGAGGGGATGAAAAAATGTGGTGAACTCGGCCTGTTGATGATGGATGCGCCGGAGGAATATGGCGGGTTGGAACTGGACAAGGCCTCGACCATGCTGGTGGGGGAAAAAATATCATTTGGCGGATCTTTTTCTGTGGCCTATGCCGCACATTCGGGCATAGGTACGTTGCCCCTTATTTATTATGGTACTGAGGAACAGAAAGAGCGTTATCTTGAAAAAATAATTTCCGGTGAATGGTGTGCCGCCTATTGCCTCACCGAGCCGGGCTCGGGTAGTGATGCCCTGGGAGCCCAGGCGACAGCGGTACTTTCTGAAGATGGGAAGCATTATATCCTTAACGGTACCAAGCAGTTTATTACCAATGGTGGTTTTGCCGAACTGTTTACCGTTT
>CAZQOD010000015.1:0-37017 GCA_964594945.1 uncultured Desulfopila sp. | reverse complement strand
GCCTCAACCCATTCCGGAACAGCACCCTCTTCCTCAAGCGGCAAAAGCTCCTCAACTTCCTCCAAATCGGGAGGTTCTTCCACATCATCAGGAGGAAGACAATCGCTGCAATACAAGCGACCGTTTCTGGCAATAAACGGCTCACCGAAACTATCCTTTTTCCCGCAATGCCAACACTGTTCTTTTTCAATACCATACGGTTTATTAAGGATTTCATCCGCATGGTCGATCAATTCACTCTCATCTATAACTTCAATCCCCTCACCATCATTTATTGTGGAGAGGGGATCATGGATGGACGTCTCATCGAAGATATCGTCGGCAACTTTTTCCTCAACGATTTCAGCCTCCGGAAAGTCTTCATCCAACAGATCAATCTTATCGGGAGAAAGTAAATCACCATCCAGGAAAGAATCGTCCGGTTCAGCAAGAGATTCCGATAAAACCTCCAGGCCTTCATCTATGCCTTCAGCCAACTCGGAACCGGGTTCCGAATCCAATTCCGCCAAATCAGCAAGTTCATTCTCCCCGGATGCCGATGTCGCAACTTCAGCGGAAATATCCTCAATAACTGCAGATTCCGGATTTTCTTCCCGCGCTGCCGGAGAAGACAACGGCTCAACAGCTGATTCGGATTTTTCCTTGACAGCTAAAACATCCGGCACGACCTCGAAGAGATTTTTACATTTTGGACATTTAACCTTTCGACCACTATACGAATCATCGACAGACCCTTTCACTCCGCAGTGGGGACAGTGTATTTTCATCGAAATCCTCCAACACCTCTCATCGTTTTATAACCCTTAAAGAATCATTACGTCTTAGTTTGAAGTATTTTTGTACGTCAACGCCATTGATGCCTCATACCTTCAGCGAACTTGCCAATTGCATTATTTCGGTATTATCCGTATTATTAAATAGAAGCCAACGTAAATACAATATATTTCTTTTAAATAGAGAAATATATCCATACTGAATTTTATGATTGGTTAATTTGTCGGAGACTTTTAACACTACCGACATCAGCATATTATTTTATGCTTCAAGTTATTGATAAAGAAGCAAATTAGATGTTTACCCATCCCCCCTGAACAACATGGAACACAAAAAACGATATTCACTTGACCACAAATAAATATCCTTTAGAAGGTTGGTTATAACATATTGATTCAACAACATAAAATAGCACAACATTGCCATGGAAATTATACTCATAGCCGCAATGGCCAAAAATCGCATTATCGGCCACAACAACACCCTACCCTGGCATATTCCCGAGGAACTGCGCCTTTTCAAAGAGACCACGATGGGTCATCCCATGATCATGGGCCGCAAGACCTTCGAATCGTTCCCCGCCCCCCTGCCGGGAAGGCGCCATATCGTTCTCAGCAGAAACAGGAATTACATACCACGCGGTGGAGAGTACGCCGAATCCCTCACCAAGGCACTGGAAATGTGCCGCGGTAATCAAAAAGTTTTTATCATCGGCGGCGCCCAGATTTTCCGACAGGCCATAACCACTGCAACAACCATTATACTGACAAAACTTGACCTGGAAGCGGAAGGGGACGTAACCTTTCCCAAATTTTCCGACAAAGACTTCCTTGAAACCCACCGGGTTCGCCATCCGGACGGACCGAAACCATTCACCGTTGTTATATATAGACGCAATACAACAGGCTAACATTTTCTTGCCCACGCAATATTTAACGAAAAACCACGATTTTAATCAAAATTACTTCTCTTGCACAACACCCTGGAAATAATTGCATTGAAAAATATGGCTTTGGATTGTATACAATAGTATTTTATGACTAATGGTTAGTAGAAGGAAGTGACAATATTGCAATCTCCGTGTACTATTGCCGGGGAATGTTATTATTAAAAAAAATTGCGTAGAACGCTGCATCCCTTATATTGGGGGGGGTGGAGTTTATTATTAATTATAAAGAAGGAGAACGCAGTGAAAAAATTCGCTATGTTATGCCTGGCTATCCTACTCACTGTTGCAGTGACAACAGCTGGGGCAAAAACGTTGAAACTGGCCATGGATGCCGATCCGGTGTCCCTTGACCCGCAGGTACAATTATCAGGTGGAATGTTGCAATATTCACACATGGTATTTGATCCACTCGTGCGCTGGACTAAAGATATGAAATTTGAACCGCGCCTGGCCACAAAATGGGAACGCATAGACCCCCTCACCCTCCGTATGCATCTTCGACACGGAGTAAAATTTCATTCAGGCAACGATTTTACAGCAAAGGATGTTGCCTGGTCCCTGGCTCGCCTGAAAAAAAGCCAGGATTTCAAAGGCCTTTTCGAACCCTTCACCACCCCGGTGATTGTTGATGATTACACCATCGATATCAAAACAAAAACTCCATACGGACTGACCCTTAACATGTGTACCTATATTTTCCCCATGGATTCAGTCTTCTACACGGGAAAAGACGAGAAGGGGCTGCCCAAGGACGCCATCGTCAAAACCGAGCATTCCTTCGCCAACGAAAATGAATCAGGTACCGGCCAGTACGTTGTTGCAGAAAGGGAACAGGGGCAAAAATGGGTTCTCAAACAGTTCCCCCAGTACTGGAATAAAAAGACAGGTAACGTCGACACCATCGTTCTCACTCCGATCAGTGAAAATGCAACCCGTATTGCCGCTCTTCTCTCCGGCGATGTTGATTTTATTATGCCCGTACCTCCCCAGGATTACGACCGTATTGAAAACAACAAAAGCCTACAGTTGATCACCATGCCCGGCACCCGTATTATCACTTTTCAGCTAAATAGCAAACGTAACCCGGCACTGGCCAACAAAAAAGTACGTCAAGCAATCACTTATGCCGTAAATAATGCCGGTATAGTCAAAAAAATCATGAAGGGTCGGGCAACAACAGCCGGCCAAAATTCCCCGAAAGGATACCAGGGCTATAATCCGAAACTCAAACCCCGTTTCGATCTGGCCAAGGCCAAGCAGCTGATGAAAGAGGCCGGATATGAAAAAGGTCTGACCGTTTCCATGATCGCCCCCAATAATCGTTACGTCAACGATGAGAAAATTGCCCAGGCCGTCGCCTCCATGCTCTCTAAGATCAATATCAAAGTTGAACTAAAGACCATGCCCAAGGCCCAGTACTGGGATCAATTTGATCTGCAGGTGGCTGATATCCAGATGATTGGCTGGCATTCAGATACCGAAGACAGTGCCAACTTTTATGAGTATCTCAATATGTGTCCCAATAAGGAGACCGGTAAAGGTCAATACAACAGCGGCAACTACTGTAACCCGGAAGTTGACAAGCTGACCCTGGCCAGTCAATCCGAGACCGACCTTAAAAAGCGTGCCGAAATGCTGCAAAAAGTTGAAGCCATCCTTTATGACGACGCAGCCTTCATTCCTCTCCACTGGCAGATGCTCTCCTGGGCCGGCAATGATAAGCTAAAAAATGCCGATGCCATCATCAACGTAATGAATTTCCCCTATTTTGGTGATCTAATTATGAAATAGCGGGATATCCTATCCAGCCTTTCAACTCTGCAGGCCCTCTCCACGAGGGCCTGCGTTTTTCTTCAAAGACGGAACCATGATTGCTTTTTTCATACGAAGGGTCACCCAGGCTGTGTTCGTTATGCTGATAATCAGTGTTATCGGATTCGCCATTAAACAAAATGTTGGAGATCCGGTTCGTGAAATCACCGGTATTTCCGTATCAGCTGCGGAACGAGAAATATTGCGTAATAAACTGGGCCTGAATGACCCGTTTCTCGTACAGTGGTTACGATTCGTAAAAAACGGGGTGCACGGTGATCTCGGTAACTCTTTCTATTTTAAGAAACCCGCCACCGACGTAATAATGTCCAAGGCACCGGCAACTTTAGAATTGGTTTTATCCACTTCCATATTGGTGATCCTGTTCTCAATTCCCATCGGCATATACGCAGCAGTCTACCCAAGGGCCGGGCTCTCACGCTTTTTCATGGGGGCCAGTATAATCGGAGTATCCATCCCGGTATTTCTCACGGCAATCCTCTTAATCTACGTATTTTCCGTATGGTTGGGCTGGTTGCCATCCTTCGGCAGAGGCGATTTAATTGAAATATTCCCCGGCTGGAAGTCCGGATTTTTTACCGTCAGCGGCCTTAAACATTTGGTCTTACCTTCAATCGCACTAACATCGATCATGTTACCGCTTTTTATACGACTCATCCGGGCGGAGATGAAGGAATCTCTGGAAATGGAATATGTAAAATTCGCCAGGGCAAAAGGGTTGAAACCCACGAGAATTCTCATTGTCCACGCCTTTAAAAACACCCTGCTGCCGGTTATCACCGTTGGCGGTGTCCAACTAGGCACCCTTATAGCCTTTACAATTCTTACCGAGACGGTTTTTCAGTGGCAGGGCATGGGTTCAATGTTTCTCGAATCTATCCAGAGAGCGGATACGGCCTTGATGGTCGCCTATCTGGTATTCGTCGGATTTATATTCGTGGTGGTAAACACAATTGTTGACCTTATCTACGGATTGGTAAATCCCATGGTACGCGTTGCGGGGAGAAAATAATGGCCTTGTTAAAAACCTTTAAAAATTCATTTTTTCTCTATAGTTTCGTCCGGGATCCCCTTGCCGTAGTCAGTTTTATTGTCCTCCTGTTCCTGTTAATTACCAGCTTTGGTGCCCCGCTTTTTGCTCCCTACAATCCCTATGACCAATCGTCAATCGATATCATGGATTCGGAAATTGCTCCGATATGGCATGACGCTGGAGACAGCCGCTTTCTCCTTGGCACTGACCCCCAGGGACGGGACATGCTCTCCACCATGCTTTACGGTATGCGGGTTTCCATTATGATCGGTTTGGGGGCGGTATTTTTACAGTCCTTAATTGGTATTTTCGTCGGCCTTATCGCCGGTTATAAAGGTGGAAAAACCGAGGCCTTTTTCATGCGCTTGGCCGACGTGCAACTCTCCTTTTCTACCTATATGGTGGCAATTTTCATTGGCGCCCTGTTCCAGGGTATCTTCGGCATGGGCATCTACGAACATTATGCGGTACCGCTCCTCATCGTAATCATAGGCCTTGCCGAATGGCCACAGTACGCACGAACCGTACGCGCCTCCGTAATGTCCGAAAAGAAAAAGGAATATGTCGAAGCAGCCAGGGTAATCGGCCTTACCCCCACCAGGATCATGTGGCGACATATCCTTCCCAACACCATGACTCCCGTCCTCGTTATCTCCACCGTCCAGGTGGCCAACGCCATTATGAGTGAGGCCGCACTCTCCTTTATCGGCTTGGGTATGCCCGTCTCCCAGCCATCCTTGGGCTCCCTGATTAAGTCCGGTTTTGACTATATTTTCAGTGGCTCATGGTGGATAACTCTTTTCCCCGGCATTGCCCTTGTCGTGCTTATTTTATCGATTAACCTGCTTGGTGACTGGGTGAGAGACTTCCTGAATCCCAAACTGTACAAGGAGTAGTTGTGAACCAAAAAGAACCCCTCCTATCGGTGACCGACCTTAGGGTCGCCTTTAAACTAAGAGAGACCATCCTCACCGCAGTAAAGGATGTCAGTTTTGACCTTGACCGGGGTCAACGCCTGGGTCTGGTCGGTGAATCCGGCGCTGGCAAATCCGTCACCGGTTTTGGAATAATTAACCTGATCAGTAAACCCGGTTATATAGCCGGCGGCTCAATCCTCTTTGAAGGAAAGGATATTACAAAACTTTCCGAGGAAGAGCTGCGACAACTGCGGGGTGAACGAATAAGTATGATCTTCCAGGATCCGATGATGACATTGAATCCGGTGTTGACAATCGGTACCCAGATGGTGGAAACGCTTATGGCCCACCGTTCGATCTCTCAAAAACAGGCGGAAGAGATCGCCCTCGACAAGCTCAACAAGGTTGCCATTCCATCTCCGGAAAAAAGGCTCAAGCAATATCCCCACGAATTTTCTGGCGGTATGAGACAACGTATCGTCATCGCCATCGCCCTGCTCACCTCGCCGTCCCTGATTATTGCCGACGAACCGACCACCGCCCTTGATGTCACAATCCAGGCCGATATTATGGAGCTTCTCCTCGCCCTGTGTGAATCTGATGATATGGCCCTCATTCTCATCACCCATGACCTTGCCGTCGTTTCCCAGGTGGCACAACGGATTGCTGTTATGTACGCCGGCCGAATCGTCGAGTTGACCGACACCAAAGAGATTGTTCACAACCCCCTCCACCCGTATACCAAAGGACTACTCGCAGCCCTGCCCCAGAATGTTTCGCGCCGGGCAAGACTTAACCAGATCCCGGGATCCATGCCGAGCCTTGCCAAAAAAATGAGCGGCTGCCCATTTCATAACAGGTGTTCTTTATGTACCGATATCTGCAAACATGAAGTACCACCACTGACTTACAAAGAATCAGGCAGTCTTGTAGCCTGCCATCTGGTGAAGTAGGAATTGACCATGGAAAATAATACCCTCCTCAGCATTCGCAACGTAGTCAAACATTTTGACATCTCCGGCGGCTTTCTCGAACAGATTCGCTTTCAGCGGGGCAGATTCAGTCGTAAACGGACAATTGTCCAAGCGGTCAACGACGTCAGTATAGATATAAACAGAGGAGAGACCGTCAGCGTCGTTGGTGAATCGGGCTGTGGAAAGTCAACCCTTGCCCGCTGTGTAATTCGCTTATACCACCCCAACAGTGGCGAAATTTTCTATAACGGTTCGCGTATTGATAATTTAAAAACCGCGGCCATCAAGCCGTTTAGGACAAAAATCCAGATGGTCTTCCAGGACCCGTATTCCTCCCTGAACCCACGCATGACTGTCTTTGAAACATTGATGGAACCCATACGTTTTCATATCAAAGACATTAACAAATCGGAGATGATCGACAGGATAGCCGAGGTAATGCTCCAGGTGGGCGTCGACCCGGACTGGCGCACCCGTTATCCCCACGAATTTTCAGGAGGACAAAGGCAGAGGATCTCCATTGCCAGGGCCCTGGCGGTTAGCCCTGAGTTCATTGTAGCCGATGAGCCGATTGCCGCCCTCGACGTGTCCATCCAGGCCCAAATCCTCAATCTCTTAATGGATCTTCAGGAAAAACACGGACTGACGTATATGTTTATCAGCCACGACCTTTCCGTGGTAAAACATATCTCTTCCAAAGTCGCTGTAATGTACCTCGGCACCCTTTGCG
This sequence comes from uncultured Desulfopila sp., assembly GCA_964594945.1. Classification (GTDB taxonomy): domain Bacteria; phylum Desulfobacterota; class Desulfobulbia; order Desulfobulbales; family Desulfocapsaceae; genus Desulforhopalus_A. The sequence goes on along the minus strand of CAZQOD010000015.1, from coordinate 29,807 downwards.
AATTCAGCGAGACGGAGACTCTGTACAACACCCCCAAACATCCGTACACCAGGGCCCTGCTTTCCGCCATTCCAAAACTGGGCAACACTACCTTTGAACATATCCGTTTAAAGGGGGATGTCCCCACGCCCATTCACTTGCCGCCCGGTTGTGTCTTCCATGGTCGCTGCCCCCATGCCAATGATCGCTGTCGCACCGAGATACCCAAGCTGAAGCGATTGGCCAACGGAAGCCAGGTCGCCTGTCATGGCGTTGAAGAGGATCGTATTTAATAATGGACCATGACACGCCCAGCGGAGAACTGATTTTAAGAACCCTGGCCATGCCCGCCGACACCAACCCCCAGGGAGATATATTCGGTGGCTGGATCATGTCGCAGATGGATATTGCTGGCGGAATACTGGCCCGTGAACGCAGCTGCTCCAGGGTTGTCACCGTGGCCGTCGATACCATATGTTTTATTAAACCGGTCCACGTTGGCGACGCCGTTTGTTGTTACGGCAGGGTGAAAAAAATCGGCACCACCTCAATCACGATAGAACTTGAAGTCTGGGTTAAACCCGCCCTCGAAGGGAACAACCATAACTCGACTGAACTACTGGTTACCGAGGCCGCGTTTACCTATGTTGCCGTTGACAAGGACGGGAAAAAACAGGTTATCGCCCGCAACTGCTGCCCCCCCTTTACAGTCGATCCATAAAAGGCAACAGTAACGACCAATATTCGGGGAACATGCCGATATTGTTGTGCTCTGCTCGATCCAGACGGAAGACCTCCACCTCCCGTGCAAAAGCGCGCACAAGATTCTCCGTTCTGACAGGTTCCACGATCGTATCTTTACCACCGTAAATTACCAGCACCGGACATTGTATATCGCCCACATACTGCTCGGAATTAAAACGATGCCTGAGAAGAAAATTTACCGGCAGCCAGGGATAACGTGACCGGGCAATCTTTACCATACTGTCAAAGGGTGTAACCAGAACGAGGCCCTGTACTTTTCGATGTGCCGCCACAAAACATGCCACACCCGAGCCCAGGCTCCGACCGATTAAAATAATCTTTGCGGGGGAATATTTTTTAACGATATCGTCTATAACAGCCAGGGCATCTGCAAAAAACTCCCTTTCCCCCGGTTTGCCGCCGCTTGGCCCATAGCCGCGATACGCCATAAATAACGAGGCCATTTGCAAGGCACTGAAATCATCAATATTATCAAAAACATCCTCTCCGTTACCACCATAATAGATAACCACCCTGTCGGTTACCAGCTTCGGATTAACGAGCCAGCCACGTATGGTTGCCGTCTGTCTGACAAGTGAATAATCAACAACATTTTTATATTCGTGATTTTGATGCCGGCTTGCCACGGGAAAAAACATAAATGAATCCTGCCGCCAAAACATAATCACAACGCATAGACCATAAAAAATAACTGCATAAAGAAGTATCTGATAAAATAAGTTCATCCTGACCCCTTTTCCTTCACCCATAAATATCCGTCGACGGGCAATGGTTACAGCTCATATTGATGCCATAAAAATTCTCATCCATTTGACTTTTGCTCTTTCTTTACCATATCATTAAACAGATTGGATAACATATATATCCGAAATCGGCGTGCCTTACACTGTTTTTACCTTAACTTTTAGTGCCTTATAAATTCTTTTTCCGACTTTTGAAATAGCAAAAAAGAATTTTCCGGGCCGTTTGTTCCGTTTAACGGGGTTAGGTTTTGAACTTCAGGCAGGGGAAAATCTCTCCTTCCATAATATGTTTTTTGGCGACCTGCAATTTTCAGCATATCGTCCCCATAATGCAAAGGAATATAACCATGCGGATGTCCATCAGTAAAAAATTGATTGGAGGCTTTCTCGGCCTTGCCTTTCTCGTTCTTCTCGCCGGACTCGTAGGTATAATTGAGTTGAAAAAAGTATCATCGGCGGCCAACACCGTCGCCAACGAAAAAGCGCCGATACGCTACGGGGTCATGAACGCCACCGTCGCCGTAAATAAAATTGAAAAAAACACTATTGGCTACGCAAGTTCCACCAACAATCTCGACAAGATCAATACTCAAATCAACGATGGTTTTGATGAATTTAACATGTGGATCACCATGTTACAATTCGGAACCGACTCGGAAGAATTTCGAAACAGCTCCGCCCAGGCCACCTACAACGCAAAAGATCTCAATATACATATCCCCCAGAGTTCAGCAGATATGCTGCCCATTGTCAACACCCTGGTCAAAGAAAGCAAGCTCCTCAAGAAAAAAACCGAAGAACTGGTAGATGCCCACCGTAAACAGGTAAGCTACGGCGTAGTCGTCGACTCCCAGCTTTTGGCCCTGCCCCATTTTTTGAACCTGGCCCAAAGGACCCACCTGGACTGGACCAAGCAAATCAAAGATGCCGTTAATATCGAAACAAAATTCACCGGTAATACGGAACCAGGCAAAGGCCTTATTTGCACATGGCTCAACAGTTACACCGTTCCCGACCAGAAACTGATGGCCATTATGGCCAAATTTAAAAAACGGTATCGCAAATTATTAAAAATGGCGCAAAAGATCAATACACTGTCCTCCTACAAATCGAAACAAAGGGCCCTGAACAGGGGGATTGGTACCACCGCGAAAATAGAAAGTTATTTTTCTAAACTGCATAGATTAAGCAAAAAGATCTACAGTCGCCTCCAAGCGACCAACCATCAGAAACAGAGTGAACTCACCGCAACAGTAACTGATATCAACAAACAATTAAAAAGACTAATCGACATTGCCGAAAGTGAAATGACAGTCGCCCTGCACAAGGCCGACAGCGCTGAAAAAAACGGTCGAACCGTCCTCATAGTCCTGACCCTTGTCGCGGTTATTCTCGCCTCTTTATTAGGCACCTTGATCAGCCGTTTCATGTCTTCCAAGATATCGGCCATTGCAGAATCCACAAAGAATATTGCCGAAGGTAATCTGCAAAAGACATTAACAATTACCTCAAACGATGAGTTGGGCACCCTGGCCGGTGACACAAATGCCATGATCAGAAATCTCAGGGAAATGATCGGCCAGATTCTCACCTTTTCCGGAAAACTCACCGGCTCCGCAGATGATTTGACCAGTGTATCCCACAGCCTTGACAACAACGCGGAGGGCCTTGCCGCAAAATCCAGTGAAGCAAGCGAGGCAACCGCCACCATGAACAGGTCAATGCTCGATATCTCTTCCCTGGCCAACGACTCCATGCAACGCGTCCAAAACGTAGCCCTGGCCACCGGGGAGATGAGCTCGACCATAACCGAAATTGCCCAAAATGCGGAACAAGCCAGATCGGTTACCAATAAGGCCGTGAAAACTGTTGAAAATACGACTGTTAAAATGAATGAACTATCAGAGGCCGCCACGGAAATCGGTAAAGTCGCCGACGTTATAGTTAATATCGCGGAACAAACAAATCTCCTCTCCCTCAACGCCACCATAGAGGCTGCCCGCGCCGGAGAAGCAGGTAAGGGTTTTGCCGTTGTCGCCAACGAGGTCAAAGAACTTGCCGGCCAGACCAACAAGGCCACGGAGGATATCCGTGAAAAAATCGTTGCCATCCAGCAATCAAGTAATATGACGATTTCCGAAATAACCGAAATAACCCAGATAATAAACGATATTAACGCGATAGTCGTCTCCATTGCAGGGGCCGTTGAGGAACAGGCGGCCACCACGAAACAGATAACCGAGGATATAAATTCCGTATCGGGCGGCATCGAAGGTGTCACCGAAAATGTTGATTCGGCTGCGGGAATTTCCGAAACCGTCGCCGCAGATATCGACCAAATCCAGGCAACCAGTAAAAATATAGGCGAGGAAAGTAATCATATCCAGAATCACGCAACGGAACTTGCCCAACTGGCCGAGGAACTGAATAACCTCGTGGGCCAGTTCAAAGTCTAGCCCGAACAAGCGGGCAAGGCGTTAATCCAACCATTCGACCAACGTCCATAAAGGGCCCCCATTACATCCCAAGGAGGATTGCTATGAAAAGAAAAATTATTACCCTGTTGATGTCAACATTACTGCTTTTTACTTTTTCCATCCAGGTCAATGCAGAACCTCTAACGCCCGAACTGTGCAAGGCCAAGGCCAAGGCAGCGGCAGCGCTTCTTAAAGCAGAGGGAGACGCTGCCCTTGCCAAGATCAAGGACCCAAATGGTGAATTTCGTTTTGCCGATGGTTCTGGATATATCTGGGTACACAATCTCGACGGCATCATGGTAATGCACCCGATCAAACCTTCCCTCGACGGCAAGGGACTCCTCGACATGCGTGACGTTAACGGAGTGTACCTCTTCGCTGCCATGAATGAACTCGTTGAAGAAAAGGGTGAAGGATGGGTTCCCTATTCCTGGCCCAAACCAGGCAAGGCTGAAAGCTCTCCTAAAATCAGCTACGTTGTACTGGTTAAGCACGGCGACAAGGAATACGTTGCTGGTGCAGGTATGTACGATGTAACCCCGGCGGATATTAAAACAAAATTTCCTGACGATGCAATATACGAAGATTAAGCAACTGATTCCCTATGGAATTCACCCGAGCATACCGGTTTTGTTCAAAACGGAAAGTTTTGAACAAAACTGTATGTAATTACCCGCAAAACCCAGTCTACCACATACAAATATTAAACTTTATCTGTTGAATTAAAACGTTAACCACCTATCACAGTATAATTATATCCACTGTTCCAATAAATAGTTATTCGCATATACCGCACCCTTCAGCACATATTCACATAAATCAGATCTGTTTTAACAAATCGTGCTCGACTCATACCAGTTTGAATGATACATTCGAGAAATAGAGATTTTTTCCACCGTTATTATAACCTGAATTTAACACACAAAATTGTTTACAGCCTTTAAAAATGACACCTGAAAGCTATTTATTAGAACTATATCAACAGAGCGAAGGAAATATCGAAACCACAGTTTCCATGTACGGAGTAGGAACAGCCATCGGACTTGAAAAAGCGGCAGCCGGTAGTATGGCCGAAGACCTCATGGTGCAGGGGTTTATCGAGCTGCGCACCCTCGCCGGAGGAATCAGTATCACCATAGACGGTTTGAAAAAACTCGGTAAACCAGCTCCTGCCCCCGTGGATGATAATGACCAAGAGGTTCTAAGTAAAGAAGTTATAACGGATGATGCCGATAACCGTATCGCCCATAACCTGGCTAATGAGCTCAAGGAGCTTATCACATCCGCCGACATGGCTTTCGACACGGTTGAGGAAATTGTTATGGACATAAAAACAATTGAGCTGCACCTGATGTCTGCAAGACCTAAAAACGCAGTAATCCGTGAACTATTTCGCTCTATTATGAATCTGCTTTTGGCCCATAAAGTCGAGCAATACGCAGAAAAAATTGCCGTAACTATAGGTGAATAACCGATGAAAACCATAGGATTACTCGGTGGTATGAGTTGGGAGAGTACAACCAGTTATTACACATTACTCAACAGAGGGATTGCGGAAAGGCTCGGCACTTTTCATTCAGCAAAAATCGCCATGGTGAGCGTCGACTTCCACCCACTTGAAGAGGCAATGCGCAGTGGAGACTGGGGACTATGTGCCCGCATTCTGAGCGGGGCCGCAAAAGATGTAGAAAGGGCGGGCGCCGATTTACTACTTCTCTGCACCAATACTCTCCATAAGGTAGCTCCTAATATAAGTCAGGTGATCAATATCCCCTTCCTGCATATAATCGATGCCGCCGCCGAGCATATTCGCCGTGCAAATATGCACACCGTGGGCCTGCTTGGAACAAAATTCACCATGGAAGACGGTTTTTACCACCAGATTCTCAAGGAGGAATATCAAATCGAGGTCGTTACCCCCAATCGTAACGACAGGGAAATAGTCCACAACATCATCTTCGAGGAGTTGTGCCAGGGCAAAATCAGACGGGAATCAAAAAAAGAATATTTACGTATTATCAAGGAATTGGGGAAAAACGGGGCCCAGGGAATTATAGAAGGATGTACGGAAATCCCCATGCTGATCGAGCAGAGCGACACTGCGGTACCACTCTTTGATACCACCAAAATCCACGCGGAAAAAGCAATACAGACGGCGCTGAACCCCTCGGAACATTAAGAAATCATAGACCGCAGCCTGCTGATCCTTTAAGAACTACAACGAAAGGAGGTCAGCCGAAGAGGAGAGAAACTCCGGATGACCTCCCCCCAGAAACCGGGAGCGCTGTACATCTATATCTATGGCAAAAATCGTCCGTCCACGAACCGCCCCTGTGATCCTGACCGTCTCACCCACCAGGGAGCCGAGTCCGTACCCCTTCACCAGGAACATCCCCCCATCAGTAGTGGCTACCGCCATCCCCTGCGGAGTTTCACGAACCACCCCGGATACAACAGTTCGTTCGTGAATTATAAGGCCCGTCACCCCCCTGCCATACTGCTCCAACTCGGCAACAACTCTATCCTGTTGCCCAGACATTACGACCACGCAACAAAGTCCTGCAAGAAATACAACAAAAACCACCCGCTTCATAAACCCCTCTTCACAGCAGCTCCGAAGAACAAATCGAAACCCGTCGATGATTTTGTCTCTTTCCCGACTTCCGAACTTTATCTCTTCCTGCATTTTTATTCTCTAGTCCGACGGGTCTCCATAAAACACAGAAACCCGTCAAATCACGAGTTTCCGAAAGCAAATGGTGTGCCATTTTTGCTTTATTTGTATTTTCAATGGGGTAGCAATAAACAGATTTTCGTTCCATGCAAATTTTGCCCATTTTTTCCCACAAGAGTTGCCGGTGCGCAAAATTTGCACTCCGTTTTTCCTCCTTTCCACGGTCAACTTTGTCATCTAATACCGGAAATAGCCGGTAAGCCGGTATAAGTGCCTTGTTGCTGTTATTAACATCCGGGTTTTTATGGTCTCTTATTTCTTGTTTTTTATTACAGCTTTTATGGAGTAACGCACTAAATATCCTGAAAAATTTGCAACTATGAAAAGATCGGACTAACATTATGTTACGATACAGTTAACGAAGCCCCCGGCAAATGATGACAGCTGGTACAGGGTTTGCTACAATTAGCCCGGATTTCCAATGTACATTGTGTCAATTATTTGGTTAGTGTTACATCGCAGGTTGATAACCTTATTTTCGTCAGAGGTCAGTTTCTCACAATGTTCACCGGGGATCACCTGGAATCTTCGTTTACCCGTTCAATGTGACCAGGTACAACATCTCTATTCCCCGGTGCGCAAAATATGCAGGTAAAACTTGGTATTAAACAGAAACTCTCCCTTATTTTCTTTATCTTTTTCCTCATTTTTTCAGGGACTGTTTCTATTCTTCTCTTAAATTTGCAAGAGATGGTACGCACCACTGAAACCATTGTAACCAAGAACAATAAAATTGATTCCCTCACCGAGACTTTACTCTCCAGCCTCGTCGATATGGAGGCCAACCATAAAAAGCTCCTGCTTCTTAAAAAACCTCGTTATTCCGAATATTTTAATGAAGCCAAAATGAGATTCGAAGAAGCCCTGTACCAGGCGGTACTACTCCATACCACCCCATCAGCCGCGACAAAACAGTGGCACGATTTTGTTCATAGCTACGAACGGCATAAAAGCGGACAGTGGGATAATGAAACCGTACCCGAAATTGGTAAACAATGGGTCTCCGAACAAATTGTTTCAAACTGGATGAAGACCATCAGCCAAATTAAAAAGAAAAACCAGACCGAAATTGCCACTTCACTAAATAAACTCAATGAAAAAAGCCGACTAAGTGCCAAAAACGGCTTTTACGGTTTCTGTTTAAGTATCATCGTGGGATTTGCCGGTATCTGGTTTATTTCAAACTCTATCTTTATTCCGCTGGCAACCCTGGCCCAGGGACTGAAACGCATTTCACTGGACAAACACCATTCCCCGATATCTCTAAAAGGTGGTGATGAATTCAACGATCTGGCTACAACATATAACGAGATGAGTCGCCAACTTTATGAAGAAGAAAACATCCGGACCGAGTTCATTGCCACCCTCAGCCACGAAATCAGGACACCCCTCTCTTCAATCCACGAATCGGTCAGTATGATTATTGAAGAGGTCTTCGGCTCCATAAATGAAAAACAGCGAAAATTTCTACGCATCGCCACCGTCGAAATCAAGAGGATAAATAAACTTCTCAACCACCTCCTCAATGTTTCAGTATTGGAAGACGACTGCCGCAAGAAAAATTCCGCTGTTATTAACGTCAGAGAGCTTATTAAAAGAAGTTCTGAAATATTTGTTTCCCTGGCCGAGAAAAAAAAGATTACAATCACCATAAACGGTATTAAAAAATGCCCAGGTCTTTACGGTGTGAAGGAAGAATTGCAACAGGTTTTCTTTAATATAATCGGCAACGGCATTAAATATACCCAAGAAAACGGAAAGGTTGAGATCTCATATGAGCACGCCCCCCAAAAGGGCTTTCTCCAGTTTCACATATCCGACACGGGCCCGGGCATTCCTGAGGACGAACTTTCCATGGTCTTTTCCAAGTATTACCGCACTAAAACAGTGCGGGGACATCTCGATGGTGTAGGTCTAGGGTTATCGATATCGCGCAAAATTGTTACAAGTTACGGTGGAACCATCTCCGTCGCCAACAATATAGACAAGGGATGCACATTTACCTTTACCCTGCCGACCCGTCCATGATGAATAACAATGCCGATAACTCACCGGATCCATAACAGCGCAAATAAATCCCGGAGATATTATTCCCCTTTTTAGATCAAGGATTGCAAAAAAAGCGGGCGGAAGCTTATAATTGATATCGGTGGTCGAACTTACCAGCGAGCCTCGAACTTCATTAAAATCAGGCCGACCTGTCTCTTGGTAACCTGGGTTCTCTATTTTTTGAACGCTGCACAAGTATGGGTACGCAGGAAAACCGTTTTTTAAACGGACATTAACAAAAGGACTTAGTAAATGTTTAAGATGATGACAATAAATAATTATCCCTGGGAAAAGTATTGCATCCTCATCGCTGTTATCCTGCTCTTTTCCGCCTGTGGTAAGCTACCCATCCAGGTTGTCTCCAATCCGTCAACGCAAATCCATGAGGGCGCAGATCTACTCTTTATTAATGGTGATTTCCAAAATGCATTATCGGAATATGAACAGATCTACAAGACATCCTCCGTCCCCGAGGACAGAAATATCGCCCTCTACGGCCTGGCCTGCACCCAGTTGATGCTGGCTCACAACGACCATCAATATATCGAGGCCATCAGCACCTTGCAAAAATGGGACGCGGCCAAAGGGAGCGCTCCTTTTATTGAGAACCACCATTTGCTTGTTCTGGCACTTATCCACCATAGAAATGTAATCCAGGAAAAACACCGAAAACTCACCGAACGTGAAAAAAATAAAAATCTTTTAATTTCCAGACAAAAGAAAAAACTATCCAAGATGGTAACCATTATAAATAAATTGCAGAACCAACTCGAAGAACTCGAAGCCATCGATAAAACATTCCAGGAAAAACGTAAACCCTTATGACTAAAATAAAAAACAGACATGTCTTGATCGTTGATGATGACACCTCCATTCTTGAGGTACTTGAGGCCAGATTAAGTACCGCCGGATTTGTAGTACATAAAGCTGAAAATGGTTTTCTGGCACTTAACCTCCTTAAAAAACATACCGTAGACGTCCTTGTATCCGATATGAAAATGCCGGAAATGAGTGGTATGGAGCTCTTCAAGCAAACCAGCAGCAAATATCCCCATCTGCCGGTGATTTTCTTAACCGCCTACGGTACGATACCCGATGCGGTGGACGCAGTTAAAGCGGGGGCGGTTGACTATATAACCAAACCCTTTGACGGCAAAGATCTGGTCAAAAAGATTGAAGATATTCTCACCATAACCACAACAGGCCCCGCAGTCCCGATTAAAACGCAACCCACCCTTCTCTGGGGTAAAAGTAAGGCCATGTGTGACCTCAAAGAACTGGTGACCAGGGTTGCCGAAACCAATGTCAACGCTCTGATCCTTGGGGAGAGTGGCGTCGGCAAGGAATGTATTGCCAAGGCCCTGCACACCTCCGGGCCCAGGAGGGATAAACCATATATTATTGTCGACTGCGGCTCCACGCCCCCCGGCATCCTCGAAAGTGAACTCTTCGGTCACGTAAAGGGTTCGTTTACCCATGCCATTCATGATAAAAAGGGGCTAATTGAAGCGGCCAACGGGGGCACACTCTTTCTCGACGAAATTGGCAATATATCAAGTGAAATGCAGTCCAGGCTCCTGCGTTTCCTAGAAGAAAGAAAGATAAGACAGGTCGGGGCAATTACCGAAAAAAAGATCGACTGTCGAGTCATTGCCGCGACCAATTCCGATCTTAAAAAAGAGGTGCAGGACGGCAATTTTCGCCGTGATCTATACTACCGGTTAAAGGTGGTAACCCTGCTCGTTCCGCCGCTGCGGGCACGGCGTGAGGACATCCCCGATTTAGCCCGATATTTTATCGAAAAATACATAAAGGAAAATAATCTGCCAGCCACCGATATTCCGGAGGCCACCCTGCAATGGCTGCAGGATTTCCCCTGGCCCGGCAATGTGCGGGAATTAAAAAATTCTCTTGAAAGCGGTATAGTCCTCTGCAGAAATAATCGCATCCTTCCCAAGGATCTCCAGTTGGATACGACGGAGCCTGCCTATTTTGAAAAAAATGATACGGCTGGCTTTTCCATAGAACAGAGTGAAAAAGAAGCGATAATTCGTGCCTTGAAAAAGACCAAGGGCGTGAAAAAAGAGGCGGCGGAACTCCTGGGTATCAGCCGCAGGGCCATTCAGTACAAGAGCAAAAAATATAATCTTGATTCAGCCATGTTCAGGGATTAATCCTGTCGGGGACGATAAAAAAAGGGGGCAAGGCCCGACCGGGCCCGCCCCTTCAACAACACCTGAACTGCATTTCTATTATACCAGCCAGCCCCGTGACCGAGAAACATCACCCTTGCTACCAATAATAAAACATTCACAACCCACCTGGTTATTAACAAAACTAACCCCCGCCGCAGGCTCCATAACAAATACGGAGGTGGCCATGGCATCGGCGTCCATCGCCGTTGCAGCGGTGACTGTGACACTGCTGGACAGGTGGGGTGAGTGCCCGGTCCTTGAATTAATTATATGGTGGAAAAGTTTTTCCCTATCATAATAAATTTCATAATTACCGGATGTGGCAATCGCCCCATCGCGCATGGTTACAATATCAGGGTACTCCCTGCTTTTTGCAGGATCCTGAATGGCAACAGTCCACGCCCCTCCTTTTGCGGCACTGCCACTGGTACGAATATCACCACCGGCATTTATCAAATGGTTGGAGATACCATTTTTTCTTAATACCTCTGAGGCTTTATCGACAATATAGCCCTTTGCTATCCCGTCCAGGGTAATGGACATTTTTTCTTTACCAAAGAGCAACGCACCACCCTGAAAATGAAGGTTCTCGCTGCCGACACGTTGTAAAATCGTGGAAATTTCCCGTTCACTCGGCTGATGATCAGCCGCAAAACTGTCCTTATACAGTTCCACAAGGGGCATAACCGTGATATCAAAAGCGCCCTGGGTCTCCCTGTTATAGTAGAGCGAACGCGCCACCAGCTCCACCACTTCCTGCGGGGGCTCAACCAGTTTTCCATTAGCGTTAAAAATCCCCACGGCTGAACTATCTTCAAAATGGGTAAGTATGTTGTTTAATTTGTCTATCTCGGCAAAAGCGAGTCCAATGGCGTTTTCGGCCTCGTCCCGTGAAGAATGTATCGCCGTTATGGCGACAAAAGTCCCCATGGCAAGACGTGTCTCCGTAACCTTATATTCCTTATTGCCAAAGAGAAAAGCCTCCGCCTTTTCCGCAGGTAAGAGAGCCGCAGATGCTGCACCTAATCCCAAAAGGCCGGAGAGTTTCAAAAATGATCGTCTTTTTTGATCAAAGGGAGTCTTAGGAGTTTTCATATCAATTTCCGTTTCTAGAATTATTAACCAGCCATCTTCAAGCCATCGTCGACATTTCTCTGTATCGCCTGACGACCTTCATAATGTCTGAATATATCGCGGGGGCACTTGCTTACGCAAGCGGTCTCACAATCCGGACCATATTCGATGCACAGCTTATGGTCTATAACAACAATATTGTTCTCATATTTCACGGCACCGGCCGGACAAGCCTTCACACACATTTTACAACCGATACAACCAACCTCGCAGACACTTTTAACCACCTTGCCAAGATCCTTACTGGAGCAGGGTACGTAAACCCGGGCCTTTAATGTCTGGATTTCTATTATATTCTTCGGGCAGGTGCGAACACATACCCCGCAGCTTACGCATTTATCCGGATTGACTACGGGAAAGTTTTCCACCATCTCAATGGCGTCGAAGGGACAGGCCTCGGCGCATTCACCAAGACCTATGCAGGCATACTGACATGAGGACGGGCCGCCGAAACTTAAGTTTGCGGCGCTGCAGGAGGCAAAACCGTAATATTCGTGCTTATGGCTGACTTTACCCTCAACCCGCGAACAACGCACCAGGGCAATTTGGTCCTCAACCGCAACCATTTTTTTACCGGTGAGTTCGGCCACCCTGTTGGCAACGGCCTCTTTACCGGGGAAACATAGATTAGGCGGAACGTCGGGATCATTAACCACCGCGATGGCGTACCCTTCACAACCAGGGTAACCGCAGCCGCCGCACTGGGCAAGGGGTAGCGATTCAACCACTTCTTCAATAAGGGGATTGACCTCGACCGCAAATTTATGCGCGGCAAGTGCCAGACCAATACCGAAAAACAAGCCGATACAACCAAGCAGAACCATACCGCCTATTGCTAATTTAATTAATGATGGATCCATTTTTTAACTCTCAAAATTATTACTTGATGTTGTATAACCGGGTATCCGGAACAGTTAAAAGATCTGCAGCCCGGAAAAACCAAGAAAGGCCATGGCAAATTGTCCGGCCAGAATAAAAGCGATGGGCAGCCCCTTAAAAGTCGGCGGAATATTGGCAAGCTGCAAACGTTCACTCACCGAACTCATCAGGTATAGGGCCAACAAAAATCCACCACCGGCCCCCAGGGCCAGCATAAAAGTCTCAAAAATATTGTAGTTATTATTCGCAACAATCAATGGCACCGCAATGATTACGCAGTTGGCAATTACCAGCACCAGAAAGACCCCGAAAGAATTAAAGAGAATCGGGTTCACCTTTCTCAGGATCGTATCTACCGCCTGCACCGTAAGGGATACCAGGCCGATAAAGACCACGATCTGCAAAAAATTCAGATCGTAGGGTATCAAAATAAATCGATAGAAAAACCAGCTCATCAGGGCTGAAGCGACCATGACCAGGGTGAAGACCACACCCATACCCTTGGCGGTGGTCTTTTTCTTGGAAGTACCGAAAAAGACACATAAACCAAGATATTTGGTAAATACAAAATTATTGATCAGCAGCGCTGAAATAAGAATACTGAACAGATAACCAAGATAGGATTTGGCCACCGTAAATGTAGTCTTTGCGACACCACCAACCCCGGTTATTTCAACCACATGTTTCTTTGCTGTATTAAGAATCTCCTGAAAGTGCAGGGTGACGCTCTTGCCGTCCCCCGCCAGGGTCGCCGAATCGAGAACCAGCCTGATATCGGGATCCGACTCTTCATAAACGGTATAATGGCTGATATCTTCGGCCGCGTCTTTTTCCACGGGGACAATAAAAGATACCTGAATATCCCTATCTCCCTGGAAGGTGTGGCCGACAACCAGCCCTTTAGCCATAAGGGGGAGCGGCGACAGTAATAAGATCAATAATGTCAGCAGGGCGGATCTGTTTTTTACAAATGTCATCATTGTAACCCTTTAGTACGTTTGTAATATATCTCTATCCAGTTGAAAAAGGCCATCATTAGGCCGACCACGAAAAAACCGGCGCTCGGCAAAATAAAAAACAGCAGCGGTTTAAAACCGAGAACATCGACACCGAAAACCGCACCGGAACCGAGAATTTCTCTTACAAAACCGATAACCATCATACCAACCATAAATCCGATTCCCATTCCAATACCGTCCCATAGAGAATCTTTAACCGACTCTTTACAGGCAAACATTTCAAGGCGCATGGTGATAATGGCAAAGGCGACAATCAGTTTTACGAAGATACCCATCTTGGCATACGCTTCCGGCATATAGGCGGCCAACACCAGGTCAATAACGGTGACCCAGGTGGCGATGGTCAACGTATAGGTGGGAATGCGAATACGGGGATGGATCAGATTTTTAAAGACGGATATGGTCACACTGGAAAAAACCTGCACGAAAAGGACGGCAATGCCCAGCAGGAGACCATTCATTACCGTGGTGGAAATACCCACGGCGGGACACATGGAAAGAGCCAGTCTGAAAATTGGGTTTTCACTCAATATGCCCCTGGTAACCAGTTGCAGACTTGATTTATCATTGGCCACGTCAATTTCCTCTCTTAGTTAAAACGGCACGGCAAGCTTCTGCTCACCGAGTACCTTATCCAAAACTGATATGCGATAGGCAAACTTTTTTACAATTCCTTTCACACCGTTACTCACCGCCCGGGATGAGATCGTCGCACCGGTGAGAGCGTATATATCCTTGTCCTTGTACATTTCCTGTACTTTCAGAATATCCTCTTTATCCGTCTTACCGTTTAAGGCCTTAAGATAATCTTCAGGAATCGGTTCCTTGACAACACCAATATTTTTCAATGTCGCAAAAGGCTTACCCCGGAACTGATTCTTAAAATAATCCTTTTCAATTTCCGCGCCCAAGCCGGGATCTTCTTCATGTTCAAGGATTTCCAGACCAAGCATGGTAAAGTCCGGATCAACTGCCAGCATCACGGAAACAAAAGTTTTAAACCCCTGGAATTTACCGTTGACAAGATAGGCAATTCGTCGCCCTTTATCGGTGACAACCACGGTCTGGTCAGCAAACTTAACATCGACCGAGGGACCAACCGCGCCCTGGACCACCTTGTCCCGCAACTCCCCGGCAACCACCTCCTGTTCACTCATCTTAACCGGCAGCGCCGCAACAAAATGACCGTCGAGATCAATCTCCACCAGTTGAAAATCTTCGCCGTGTTCCCCCGGCACAAGATATGCGATCAACTGCTTATCGGCCATGGAAATCACATATCGATATATTTCGTGCAGGGCAACGGTATCGGGGATGGTAACATCGCCCTTATAACCGAGTAACTCGTACATAACCTGCTGTTCTTTCACATGCTCGTTATGCTTTTTGGCATTACTCGTGAAAATAAAGCAGATACCCATTACCGCAGCGGCAAGGAGACAGGAGACGGTCAAACGGACTATTATAGTTATTATTTCTTTCATTTAGCACCTCCCATCGGGGGAGCAAAACGTTTTGGTTTAAACCAGGTATCGAATACGGTGCTCAATGGATTCATAAGGAGTATCGCATAGCAGATACCCTCAGGATAACCGCCCTTTGTACGAATAAGAACGGTGAGGCAGCCGATGCAGATGCCAAAGACGATCTGGCCGGTTTTATTGGAAGGGCTGGTCACGTAATCCGTTGCCATATAGAACGAACCGAGCAAAGCTCCTCCTGAGAGAACCGCCAGCAGCGGGTCACCGCTGAAATAGGTCTCGCCTCCAACCACCCAGCTAAGCAGGGCAATGGTACCAAGAATAGAGACCGGAATATGCCACGTTATATACCCCCTGTAGAGTAGGTACAGGCCACCAAGCACCAGAAGGAAACCGGATGTCTCCCCGATACAACCGGGTCGCCACCCCATGAAAAACGAGCCATACAGACTGGCGCCGCTGCCAAACATATGGGAAAAGGCGGCCATCCCCTGTTCTTTCATAACCGCAAGTGGCGTTGCCGTGGAAACCGCATCAATTGACGTGCCCAGGTATGAAAAAATCCCAAACCCTTTAACGGGGGGCAACCAGGCTGAGGTCATGGCAACCGGAAACGATGCCAGAAGAAACGCCCTGCCCAGCAGGGCCGGATTAAAAAAGTTATAACCAATACCGCCGAGCAGATGTTTGCCTATGTATATGGCAAAGACCGCAGCTAGAATTGGTAATAGCGGGGAGACCCCGGGGGGTATGACAAAGGCCATAAGCAGACCGGTGAGAACGGCACTACCATCCCTGATGGTCACCTTTCTCCCCAGGGCTTTCTGGCTCACCGCTTCGACAACGACACAACTGATAACCGAAACAGCGGTTATAAAAAGCGTCTGTATCCCAAAAACAAATACCGACAAGATAAGTGGCGGCACAAGGCAGGCCACAACTGTCCACATAATTTTTTCGACCGACTCACTGCTCTTCAGGTGGGGGGAAACCGAAACCTTCCACAAACCCGTTCCAGCAGCAGCCTGGCCCTCTGATTCTTGCTGTTTACTCACGACTCTCCTCAGACTTTCTAAGTTTCAAAAGCGCTCAATGCCCCACAAGACGGCGACCGGGGCAACAAACAGGGTCACCCATTTACTACGGCCTCTTCGCCTTCATCTTTGCCAACCGTATAAACTGCACAAGTGGTCGCTTGGCAGGACAGACATAGGCGCAGGAACCACATTCAAAACAATCGAATATACCGAACTGTTCCGTATCTTCAGCCCTGTTCGCCTCGACATAGATACCAACTTCCTTTGGTTCCAGCCCCATCGGACACGCCTCCAAACACCAACCGCAGCGAATACACTGGGAATGAGGAGTGGTATCTATCTCTTCTTCCGCGAGAAAGAGAATAGCTGAAGTCGTCTTTGTTACGGGAATATCCAGGGAAGAAACGGCAAAACCCATCATCGGCCCGCCCATGATTATTTTGGCCAGACTCGCTCGCGTTCCCCCCAAGTAATCTACAATATCCTTAATCTTGGTGCCTACCTTCACCAGTAGGTTTGCCGGCCTTTCGATACCCTTTCCGGCAATGGTCACCACCTTTTCATAGAGTGGCTTGGCGTAAACCACAGCATCATAAATCGCCTTGGCCGTGGAAACATTTTGAACCACCACGCCCACCGCCGCCGGCAGGGCCATGGCGGGTACCTTTCGCCCGGTAACAGCCTGGATAAGCTGTTTTTCCGAGCCCTGGGGATATTTAACCCGAAGGGGTTGTACGATTATTTCGGCACCGCCCGTGGACAACCGCCCGGCAATCTCGGTCATCGTTTTAATAGCGTCGGGCTTATTATTCTCGATACCAATAAAGCACTTGCTGATGCCAAGGATTTTCAGAATAATCTTCGCCCCTTCCACAATCTCCATACCATGTTCCAACATCTGGCGATGATCCGAGGTAATATAGGGTTCACACTCGGCGCCATTCAAGAGCAGGGTGTCCACCGGAGAATCGGCCGGTGGTTTAAGTTTTACATGGGTGGGGAAACCGGCGCCTCCGACACCAATGATTCCGGCATCGTGTACCATGGCGAGCAGGGCGTCAGCATCAAGATCGTTCCAATCCCGCTTCTCATACTGCACAGCCTCGATGCTCCGGTCAACGGCAATGGTAATAGACGGAGCCGTGACCCGCATGGGATGAGCCGAAACGCCTATATTTTTTATTTTCCCGGCCACGGGGGCGTGCAGAGGCACACCCAGCCCCTGTTTCACTTCTCCGATTAAGTCGCCCTCGCCAATTTCCCCACGTTTAGCAACGGTGGGGGTACATGGCGCGCCGATATGCTGGCCTAGAATCAGTTCAAGTTCGTCCGACACAGGCATAACTTCAATTGCACAATCCTGTGTCTGGCCTTTAAATTCGGGCGGATGGATACCACCCTGGGGAAATGTCAGCAACGATTTCATAAAAGTAATGGTAATGGCAATAATTGGGTACAGATTATGCTGTACCAGTATACGATCCCTATCCCGTCAAGCGGAATCAGGACAATCCTCCATAATATTTCATAAATTGAGTCCGCTCGAATACCGCGGAATCATTCGTCTTCGCATAATTCAACTGGCCTTTAAAGTCACCGATACATGTAAAAGATTTTTCAGTCATCCATTTATCCAACCCGGCAAGAATAGTAGCCACCTGGGCAAAACCGTTTTTATAAAGGGTCGACACCAGCTGTACCGCCGTTGCCCCCGCCAGTAACTGTTTAATAACAGCTTCACTGTCATGGATGCCGGTGGCGGCCACCAGGTCTTGCTTAACAAGACCGGACATAATGGCAATCCACCGTAACGAATTACTCAACTCGACCGGGGAGCTAAGGATATCTTCAGAGGTAACCAGCAGCTTATCAATATCGATATCCGGGCGATAATACCTGTTAAAAAGAATAAAACCAGAGATCTTACCACCCCAACTTATCCTCGATATCAGATTAGCAAGGGCGGAAGAGTAGTGACTCATCTTCAGGGTAACCGGAACCGTGATCTGCTCGCTGACACTGTCGATAATCTCAAAATATTGCTTTTCGTAATTAACACCGGTCATCTGCGGATTAGAGGGCAGGAGTGAAATATTCAGTTCCAAAGCATCCGCCCCCTCCTCTTCCACGGACTTGGCAAAGGAAACCCACTCGTGACCTGAAACGCAGTTGATACTCGCTATCACCGGAATATCCACCGCCTTCTTGGCATCGGAGATGAGTTTGAGATAATTTGCCACCTCGTTCCCGCGCGTATATTCCCGGATATAATCACCGGCACCGGGATAATCTACGCTGTAACTCTCCATATTACTGGATAATTCCGCCTGTATCTGTTCTTCAAAAAGAGATTTCAGTACCACGGCGGCAACATTATTGTCAGCCAACTCCTTAATTTTATCGACCGAATTGGTGAAGCCGCAACTACCGACAATCAGCGGATTTTTCAAATCCAGCCCAAGGTACTTTGTTGAAAGGTCATTCATATCGTCGATGTCTTCTCCCTAAAAAATAATTTGTCGAGCAAACAGCTCCCGGCCAGTATTTCCCACAATGTAATATTGTGCAAACTGTGCACAAACACGAGTTCTTTTCGCTGCATTCCATAAAACTGGAAGCCAAAATACATACTAAATTTTTACAAAAATACAATAACTTTTTCATAAGCTGCACCCGGCAACATCCTAACTCTTTGTTATCAATATTTATTAATATTTTTGATAATCGTAATTTGTCGTACTTCCCCTGTAAACACGGCTCAACATACTGTGCAAAAATAGGTCTTCACCCAGCAGACACTGTCTAAATTTACCCTAATCTTGCCCACAAAGTACAAGAATAAATTTTACCTGCTTGCGGTTAATACCTAACATTACTTGCGAATATGTAAATTTTAAGTTTAAGCAATTGGTGGTTGCAAAATTAAGGCAAAAGGTCTTTTTTACAGCATGCAAAAATTTTTACATAAACAGAGGCCGGCACTCTATGTATTGGCAGGGGCTTTTATGATCAGCTTCTCGGCAATATTTGTTAAATTTGTCGATATCAGTGCCACATCATCCGCCTTTTACAGGGTATTCTTCGGTTTTATCTTTCTTTTTTTTACACTTGTAATAAAGAAAATACCTTTCTTCCCACCCCGGCGCCACCTTCCGCTTATCACTCTCTGCGGCATAACCTTTGCCCTTGACCTATTTTTCTGGCATAAAAGCATTCTCTTTATCGGCCCCGGACTGGCAACACTTATCAGTAATTTCCAGGTCTTCCTGCTGGCGGCAATCGGTTTTCTGTTTTTGCGGGAAAAGGCCAATATACTCTTTTTTATCTCTATCCCGCTGGCCCTTCTCGGCCTGTTTCTGATTGTCGGCACGGAGTGGCAAGCCCTGTCCAGCACTTATAAAACCGGTATTTACTACGGTCTCCTCACTGCTGTCTGCTATACAGTCTTTCTCCTTTGTCTACGCAAGGTCCAGACAGATAAAGACCAATCTTTTTTTTCCACCCTGACGGCCATCTCCCTGATATCCGCATTCCTACTCGCCATTAAAATGATATTTGCCTCCGCATCCTTTCAAATTCCCAACATTAAAACACTCTGCTCCCTTTTGGCCCTAGGTTTCTTTTGTCAAACCGTGGGCTGGGCCTTAATCTCCAACGGTATGCCGAAAATCAAGGCTTCCTTCACCGGCCTTATCCTGCTCCTCCAGCCCACCCTCTCCTTTATCTGGGATGTCCTCATTTTCAGGCGGCCCACCAGCCTCCTTAACTGGGGCGGAGTCTTTCTCACCCTAATCGCCATCTACCTTGGTTTAAGCAGTAAAAAAAACGGCAACTGATTGTTGAATTTATTCTAATCCGAATCCCACACGCTGAAATATACGAAAATATGCTTCATACCGTTAAATTAATATGTTATTTATAAGGCGAGGTACGGCTCCATTCACCCTTTTTGTGAACAGTTTTTTTCTTATATTCAGCAAGTAACCGGCATGACTGGAGCAAATTATCAGGCCACAACCACAACGAACAATGAAAGCGACTCAAGAGTGAAACCACTTTCATAGAAAAATTTAGATCCCAGTGGAATAGTATATGAAAATTGCAAAATACAAGGACTCGCCCGCCCACCGCTTTGATGACGAAAAGGTAAAAGGTGTAACCGGCAGGGTGGTAATAGGTAAAGAGGATAAGGCGGAAAATTTCTGTATGCGGGTTTTCACCCTCTCCCCCGGCGGTTTCACCCCCCGTCATTGCCACGCCTGGGAACATGAAATATTTGTCCATTCCGGTATTGGCAAGGTCTACCAAAACGGAGAATGGCGCGAGGTCACCAGCGGCACGGTTGTGTTTATTCCAGGGAACGAAGAACACCAATTTATGAATGGCGGCGGCGAGGATTTTATTTTTATCTGCCTGATTCCTTCAGGGGTTGCTGAAATATAAATTTGACTCAAGCGTCCGTAACATTTACGCCTTGCCATGTATTTTCCCTCGTTTAAGGGAGGCATAAAGACCCACCAGGCAGAGTACGCCGAAAACTATAAAGGCACAACGGATACTCCTCAGTAGATCCGGGTATAGTTCCAACGTAATAATATTATCGCCCACGTACAGGGCCAATATCAGGGTAGCTATCCCCATTGAAAGAACCTGCCCCAAAACCCGCATGGTGCCGGATGCCCCGGCAGCTATACCCAGATAACGGGGCTCCACCGCGCCCATAATAGCATTCATATTGGGTGAAGAAAATGCGGCAAAGCCAAAACCTAGAACTGCCAGCAACCCGGCAAGAACTGGAATTGAGCTGTCCGACCCCAGGAAACTCAACATAAAAAGGACAATAGCGGTAATGGCCATTCCTATTGAAGAGAGGATACGCGGTTCAATCCCATCGGAGAGACGACCGGCGGTGGCGGAAAAAAGGACCATCATCAAGGGCTGGGTAATCAGGATAAAACCAGTCATCCTCGCATCAAACCCTTTGATATACTGGAGATAAAAACTCAGCAGAAAAGTAATGGCAAAGGTTGCGCTATAGTGGATAAGTGCGGCGGCATTGGAAAGGGCAAAGGGCTTGTTACGGAGAAACAGATCCACCTTAAAAAGTGGGTATTCCGTTTTTTTCTGCCGATAAACAAAGATGGTAAAACCACAACAACCACCGCCAAAGGCTGATATCCCGTATAACTGCTGCAGGTTGGCCACACCGTAAATAATAGCGATAAGAGAAGGCACATATAAAAAAAGCCCGACCATATCATATTCTTCTCCGGCGGCATCCGCCCATTCACCCTCCAGGTAAAAATACAACAAAACCAAGGGGATCATCCCGAGAATAAAAATAGTGAGAAACAGAATACGCCAACCCAGGTAATGGGTAAGCAGGCCGCCGATAAACGGGCCGCTCATAAGACCCATATAGACCGATGTAACGGCCAGGCCAATCACCCTGCCCCGCCGCCGGGGCGGGAATACCGAGGTAAGAATTGCCATGGAGGTGCCGAAAATCATACCTCCCCCCAGTCCCTGCACAGTCCGGAAGAAAAGAAGAGAAATAATATCGGGGGCCAGGGAACAAAAAAGCGAAGCCAGGGCGGAAAAAGCCAGGCCGTAACCCATTATTTTCTTGCGACCGACAATATCGGCAAGCCGCCCCATGGGCAATAGGGAAACCCCGGCCGCAAGCAAATAGGAAGTGGCCACCCAGCTGAGCAAAACCGCGCTTACGCCCCGGCCATTAAAACCGGCCTCAATAGCCGGCAAAGCCACATTAACAGAAGAAATCATAAAAGGCGTAATAAACGAGCTGATCACAGCTACGATCAACGCAGAACGTTGCGTTTTATTCATAAATCCCATCTCCGCCTTTTTAAAAAAACTTCTCTCTTATACAAATTTAATCCTGAATATTACCTCTGAACCGTCCTGATTTTACACATTATTTATTACGGAAATAAGTCGGTTCAGTTTATTATATAATCGATCAACCCGTTCTCAGATTTTTTACTAATAATGTTATCTGTTGCCGATATATTTACACACAAGGTCGAGAACAATATCACCGGTGACTGAGGTACGAACAATGAAAGCGACTCAAGAGTGAAGGCCTTTCATATAAAATATTTTGAAATATAATGCAAAACAAGGTCAAATATGCAACGTTTTCAATCTTCAGGAACAAGGCCCAAAAGTTGCCGGGCCTCTGCGACACTTGCCAAGGGTCGCTGCAGTTCGGCCGCCATCCGCGCCACCCGCGCCACCAGTTGCCCATTACTCCGGGCCAGCTCACCTTTGCGGTAATAGATATTATCTTCAAAACCGACCCGCACATGGCCGCCCATGGCGATTGCGTGAACACTTAAGGGTAATTGAAACCTGCCCAAGGCGGCCACCGTCCAGGTCTGGCCACCTTCAATACGATCCGTCAGCAGCACCAAGTTTGCAGCGGTTGCCGCCATACCACCCGGCACTCCAAGGACAAAATCAAGATGATATTTTTGTGGAATATCTCCGTTTTTCTTATATATTTCAACACACTCCAACATACCGAGGTCAAATATTTCCAGCTCGGGCATGATATTTTTTGCCCGCATGGATGCCCCGATTGCCGTAATGGTCTGCTGGGAATTTTCATAGATCTCTGCGCCGAAATTCATCGTGCCCATGGAAAGGGTGGCCATTTCAGGGGCCAGAATCAGGGGGGCAATTCGCTTCTGCAGCGGTGTACCGACCGCGCCACCTGTTGAATACTGAATAATGCAGTCACAACGCTCCCTGATTTTTTTCGTCACCTCGGAAAATATCTCAATACTTTGGCAAGGCCTGCCATCATCATCTCGAACGTGGAGATGGATAATCGCCGCACCGGCCGCGACCGCCTCACTTGCGGCCAGGGCAATTTCCTCCGGGCTAAGGGGCAGGGCCGGACAGATATCCCGTGTCAATTCGGCACCCACCGGCGCACAAGTAATAATAAGAGGATTATTTTTCATGGCTTATCCTCTGGCAGGCAACGGGGGTAACACAGGTGCCTCCGGCCCTGCAGACCAATACCGGCTCCGCCAGGAAATCGGCTGCACTCTCTCCCATGTCCGGCGCCGGGCTAATCACCCGCCATGCCTCAAACTCCATTTTACGCGAACTTTCCCCCACCGCCACGATCCGTCCCCTAGCCTCAATAAAATCCCCGGCCCTGACCGGGGCCAGAAATTCCACCGAATGGTAGGCACGAAACAGCCCTTCATCACCGTCGTAACGGATCAACAACTCCGTTGCCAGATCGCCGAACAGCCCCAGCATCCTGGCACCATCCACCAGATCTCCGGCATAATGGGCATCATGGGCACTCATTCTCAAACGCAGCAGGGCATCTTCACAAAAACGCATTTCTCTCTCCATCATTATTCACCCTCCAGTCCTTTTCTCCGTATCAAGGTAGTAACTATGTAAGATGCCACCTGGGAAGGCAGCGTACCGGGACCGAAACCAGCGTCATAGCCAAATTCAATTGCCAGATCATTTGTTACCCTGGCTCCGCCCGCAATAAGGAGGAAACGGTCCCGAAGCTGTTCCGCCTCCAGCAGCTCAATCAGTTCGGTAAAGTTACGCAGATGCACATCTTTCTGGGTAACGGTCTGGGAAACCAGCAAGGCGTCGGCATCCATGGCCACGCCCTTTTTTACCAAATCTTCACAACTCACCTGGGCACCCATGTTCAGGGCCTCTATCTGCGGATAGCGCTCCAGACCGTAATCCTGGTTATATCCCTTCATATTCATAATGGCGTCAATACCGACGGTGTGGGCATCCGTTCCGATGGACGCGCCCAGTACCACAAGCCTGCGATTAAAACAGCTCTCTATCAAGTCATTGATCTGATAAAAATCAATCTCCTCCACCTGTACTTCGCTGGCCTCGACACCGTTATAATCCAATTCAGGCAAGGCCTTGCCATAAACGACAAAATAGGTGAAACCAGCGGCGATCTCCTCTGCATATGAAACTGAAATATCAGAAAAATTTAGCTTTTCCACATATAACTCAGCCGCCTTCTTCGCCCGCACCCCATTGGCAATTGGCAGGGTGAATGCAAGTTGCATAATACCGTCATTTAGGGTATCGCCGTAGGGCTTTATCAAATCATCAGTCATTAATCACTCCATCGTTTTCCAGCCGTTCCAGGACAGGGTTGGAATAGTTGCGACCCTTTTTAAAGAGTCCGACCAGTCCCTTCCCGCCCATTTCACCCCGTTTAATACCGGCAAACCTGCCTGCGCCAATGGCCCGCATCAACCCCATATCCCGCACTTCACGCAGGAACGACTCGGTTTCATCCATGACCCGTGCGGCCCTTGTGGCAACAATGCCCCCCGGTTTAAACTCGATTTCTCCCCCCAGATCCCTTGCGGAATCAAAGACATAATTAATCGATGAAATCGACTGATAACGATCCTGCATAAGGGGGGTATGACTCGCTTCGGTGAGCATTCCGGCCAAGTGGATGCCCTGGCTGGTCGCCACCGAAGCCAGGTTGAACATGGTATCCATACAGTGGGAAAAAAAGATATCGGTACTCTTATATTTCGTCGGCGGCATATACTTCAACGGCGCATTCGGAAAGAGCTGCCTTGCCAGCTGGGCATGGGCCAGTTCATATAAAAAACCATTTTTCACAGCTGGGTTAATCTCAAAGGCATGTCCCAGCCCGAGCAGATCATCGGTGAGAAGCGCTTTTTTACCAAGGGCTTCATTAATAAGTTGCGAGGCCGTAACCGTGTAAGCATTTTCCACCGCATCCGAGGTGGTGAGATAATTGTCCTCACCGGTATTGATAATGATTTTGGCCCGGGAACAGATCAACCTGGAAAAATGTTGGTCGACAAAGGTTCTTTTCATGTTGATATCACGAAAAAGGATACCGTACATGGAGTCGTTGAGGAGCATATCCAAATCCTCCAGGGCGGCGCAAGCGGCAATTTCCGCCATGCAAAGACCCGAGGCATAGTTAACAAGACGTATGTAACGATTGCTGTTTTCACCCTCTTCGTCCAAAGCGGCCCGCATAATCTTAAAATTCTCCTGGGTGGCAAAGGTACCGCCGAACCCCTCGACGGTGGGGCCATAGGGAATATAATCGAGCAGGGACTGAGCGGTGGAACGGATAACGGCTATGATATCGGCGCCCGTGCCCGCAGCAGCCCTGGCCTGGGTCCTGTCCTCATAGATATTACCAGTGGCAACTATCACATATTTCCAAGGCTGCCTTCCCAGGGGAGTTTTCGCAATTTTCTCTCGTTTGCGAAGACGGGTGGCATCAAGCAGGTCAACCGCCCTGGCCGTCAATTGCTTTTCCCTGACGTGGATATCCGCCGGGGAAAAGCGATTTATATGACCAAAATCAATTTTGCCCACTTCAATAAGCTCCGCCGTTTGTTGTGCATCCAGCCCGGATTCCAGCAGGGCCGCTGCAAAATGGCTGGAGACCCCGTCCTCCAACCTCTCCTTTTTCTGGAGAATTTCGATGAGACGATTTACCAGGGGCGTATCGGCACCGTCAACGCCATCCACACCATAGAGCCGTAAAACAGCCCGTTCCACCGACACGGTCGAATAATCATCGATCAAGCCGTGTACCTGGGCTGCAATCTCGCCAGCAAGGTTTTTCAACCTCTCTATCTGTCCTTCATCCAGTTGAATATGGGCCATAATTATTCCATCTTATTTTTTAATTTCCGTCGTATCTCTTTTTTTATCTCTTCACTCAGGGGAAACCGCAGAGCGATCTCCAGGGGCCGACTATTTACCCTTAATCTCTCTTTTTCAGCACCATTCTCAATTCTTTTTATCCTGTAGATATCCGCACCGGTCGAAACGTTATGTTTTTGTCCAGGCCCGGTATAACCGCCGTCGAGCATCCTAAACAGGGCGATGGTATCAATATCAAGCACGGTCGGATAGTGGGTTGTACAAAAAAAGACCATATCCCGTGCAGCAAAATAGGAGATAAAGATCTCCGAGAGTTCCGCCCCGTTCAGCGGATCGGTGGACAGGAACAATTCGTCGACAAGCAGGTAAGCACCGGGCTTGACCTCCCCTGCCAGAAAGGTCAATTCTTCACCGAAAGAGGAAAGTTGCCGCTGCATATCACCGGAGGAGCGCAGCATAATAGCCACCGCCTCGGGGTAGTTAAGGCGCAGGACATCGGCCGGGACCGGCAATCCGGCGCGAACCAGGGTCAAAAAGAAGTAAAGACTTTTCAGCACGGTGGTTTTACCGCTCATATGGGGGCCGAAGAGGACACTTGCACCCCTGCCCAAGTCAAGGTCAAGGGGCACGCACCCGTTGCCGCCCTTTTCCAGCACAGGCATAACAGCACGCCTCATACTACAGCCGGTAGCAGAGGTAAAACGTGGCAGACTCAAACCATTTGCCACCTTAACCGCCAGCAGCAGGTAGCGATATGCCCTACGCTGACAACCGGCATAGTAGGCGGAAAAGCGGTCGAAATATAACGATAACCGGTTATTTAACCCGACGAGCAAACGGGCCGTAAGATCTTCAAAACGTGTTACCAGTTCATCACGTTGTTTTAGAAGAGCAATTCCCGGCGCATCAAGATTATGTTCAGCAAGCCAGATCTCCCCCTCTTTTTTCACATTGAGCAGTGGACATTTACTAATGGCCGGTGACGGTGATTCAAGCAGTTCACGGGGCCAGGGGTAGGACATTTTCAGGCCGGTTTCGATAAATATTCGCTCGGCATGGGTTTGCAGGTATTTTTGCAGCAGTTCTTCTGTGGACTCGATACGGGCACGGAGCCGATCCATCTCTTCTCCCCCGCGCATCGCGGAATATCTGTCACGGGTGGCCGCCTGGAGAATCTTACGCATTTCGGCCAGGAAACTACGATCGGGCCGGGCCACGGAAAATTTGCGCTCGCAAGCTGCCAACGACTGTTCGGCATCGAGGAAACGACCAAGTTCAAAAAAGTGATACTGCTCCAGTCGCTGAGCCCTGTAAGCGGGCAGGATTCTTTCAAGACCAGGGAGTTGACGGCTGAGATTAAAAAGATCCACCACATCTTCATCATCTAAAACCGACTCCATATGGGCAAGCTTTTTAAAGTGAGCCAACCCCTCCTCTTTTAACATCGGCCACAGCAGCCTCGCAGACAATACGGGGATATCTGCATCAAAGAGGTGCAGATATTCACTGAAAGCAAGTTCTTCATAGAGCGGGGCGGGAACAAAATCACCGGCAAACTCAAGGTTCATTACCACCCCCCCCGCATCTAAATAAATTTTTTACCGGGACTCCGGCGGGCAATAGATTTCTGTCAAAATCCACCTCCTGTTTAACGAACACCCCCCTGATACGCAGGGGATGAAGGAGCGTTATGCGGGGTTGGAAATTGGTGTGGTCCGATCGGCTGGTGGATATTTTCTGATAGAGGGTAAAATTATCCAATACCAGTTCAAGATCTTTAAAAGGCATGAGAAAATCATTAAGAGAGCCGGTAAAGGCGCCGTTGAGATAGAGAAAAACCCTGCCCTCCACCTCCCTACAGGCCCGCAACAGCCCATCATCACAATAGGGTATTGCGTTGGAATGGTACAACACCCGGCCATCTTCACGAAAAAGTAAAGATTTTGTGGCCGCGCCCTGCTCTGCCGTTATTATCTTTCGAATACCATCCGCACAGGCATCAATCTGCAAGCTTTGCAATAAACCTTTGCTCTTTCGACGTTGCGGCCTTCTTTTTGAAAACAGCACTGAAAAATAAAACATATCACTGATGGCGGGGTGGGCGAGAAACTGGCGGTCAATGGAACCATCGATCAGTAGGACACCCTGTTCCGGGAACAATTTTGCCATTTTCTCCTTCATAAGACGCACCTCACCACCGCTGTTGGGCCCCTCCAGTACCACGGGAAAGTCCATCAGACAGCGTCCCATTACGTAGGATCCACGAAAGGGGCCACCACTCATGAAAAACGTTGTCTCGTACTTGCCACCATGGCGGCTGAGGTGGCGGCCACGGGTAATAAAACTACTCCCCTTCAGCAGGCGGATCTCCGGTTTCGCCCCGCCGCCGTAGCGATCCGTACCCTCACCGTTAATACCGATAGTGGTAACGCAAAGGGGCAAATCCCGCCCCCGCCTGTGCATCTTCTCATAGACATGGGTAAAGGCTGTGGTTTTACCACAATTTTTATCAGAACCTATAAAACAGTGGGTCTGCATAATTTACCCCGTTTCCTACCAGATTTTGCAAAATTCGGTAATTCATCTTCTGCGCCTTACCAGCCCCTCCGGCTCCAGGTAAATTTTTTCACCCGAAAGAAGTTTAGCCACGCCGTCCAGGGGTTTAAATTCCTTGTTATCGTCGCGGCATATATTACATCTGCCGCAGTTGGAAAAGACATTTTCCGGCTGGGTATAGGTGGTGATGACGCCTTCATAATTTCTCAAGGCAAAACGCCTGTCTGACTGGGAGAGAAGATAATTGGGCATCACCGGAATCTTGCCACCGCCGCCCGGGGCATCGACCACAAAGGTCGGCACCGCCATACCCGTGGTATGGCCCCGAAGATTTTCTATAATTTCCATACCTTTGGTAATAGATGTCCTAAAATGGGAGATCCCCGCCGACAGATCGCATTGATAGATATAATATGGTTTAACCCTTATCAGCAACAACTCGTGTACCAGTTTTTTCATAATATTGGGACAATCATTGACGTCTCGCAGGAGTACGGTCTGATTACCCAGTGGAATGCCCGCATCGGCCAGTTTTTCACAGGCCCTCTTCGAATCCGCCGTTATCTCGCTGGGATGATTAAAATGGGTGTTCACATAAAGCGGATGATACCTTTTCAGCATCGTGGTAAGGGAGTCGGTTATGCGCTGGGGCAGCACCACCGGCATCCTGCTGCCGATGCGAATTATTTCAACATGATCGATTGCCCGCAGACTTTTTAAGACATATTCCAAATAATCATCGGACATCGAAAGCGGATCCCCGCCCGAAATCAGAACATCGCGGACTTCCCGATGGGAACGAATATAAGCCACGCATCTATCTATCTGTTTCTTGGAAAGATGTTTATCCTGATCCCCCACCACCCTCCTCCGGGTACAATGCCTGCAATACATGGAACAGATATGGGTAACCAAGAACAGTACCCTGTCCGGATAACGATGGGTAAGGCCCGGCACCGGCGAATCAACATCCTCATGGAGGGGGTCGTTCTGATCATCCAGGGCAACGCTGAGCTCGTGCATTCTTGGTACGGCCTGGAGACGAATCACCCCC
>CAZQOD010000014.1:0-37057 GCA_964594945.1 uncultured Desulfopila sp. | reverse complement strand
AATCCAAAGTTGTGGTCAGGTTTTGGATCGTCTCCATTATCCTCGGACTTTTTGCCCTGGCGACCTTGAAATTACGCTGATAATCCTTGTAATCCGGAAAAATATGGCGATGATGAGAAATATATGATTGTTCCCGGCCAGAAAATTGTGGTGTTGGGGCTTGGGGTATCCGGCCGGGCCGCTGTTAGATATGCGTTACGGTGCGGGGCCGTGGTACGGATCTCCGATTTACGTGGAAAAGAAGTTTTTGAGGCCGAAGAATGTTCATTTTTAACGGAGACAAATGTTCGTTATGAAACGGGTGGACATACATACGATTTTCTCCGTTGGGCCGATATGGTCATAGTCAGTCCCGGTATAGATTCAGCGATGCCGTTACTGGCCAGGATTGAGGGTGAAGGTGTCACGGTTATCGGTGAACTTGGTCTGGCCGCCTCTAATATTTCCGTGCCGCTTGTGGCCGTAACGGGTACGAACGGCAAGACAACGGTGACCACGCTTATAGGCAGGCTTCTGCAGGCGGCTGGGAAAAATGTCTTTGTCGGGGGAAATATCGGTACCCCGCTCCTCGAATATGTATGTGAACCGGGACGGGTTGATGTGGTGGTTGCAGAGGTCTCCAGTTTTCAGCTGGAGAAATGTGGCGATTTTGCCCCGGATATTGCGCTGTTACTCAATATTACGCCGGATCATCTCGATAGACATGGTAATCTGGAGGAATATGGCCGACTGAAAATGAAGATTTTCAGTCAACTGTCTGCGGGGGGAACACCCATTGCCAATGGCGATGATCCGTTGTGTAGAAAATTATTGGACGGGGAGGGTGCAGTATCTTTTTTTGGTAAAGGTCGGGATTGTGCAGCCGTTATATCGAAGGATACCATAACCGTATCCCGGGGGGGCCGGGTCGAGGAATACAGTGTGGCGGGAACATCCCTTGCGGGCAAAGTCGGTGTCGAAAATAGCGCGGCGGCAATTCTGGTTGCCGTAAAACTTGGTTGTTCTCCCGACTCGATACAAAGAGTTCTGTGTGAATTTATATCGTTACCCCATCGTCTGGAGTTTGTCGCTGAACGGGAAGGGGTGGCGTTTTATAACGACTCAAAGGCGACGAACAGCGGGGCTGTAATTGCCGCTCTAGCTCATTTTAAAAGAGATGTTGTGCTTATTGCAGGGGGACGGGATAAGGGAGATGACTATCGCCTTTTGCGGCAGAGGGTCGGTGAAAAAGTTGTTAAAGTTGTTGCCATCGGGGAAGCGGCAGATCTTCTTGCAGCTGCCCTTGCTGATATTGTACCGGTTGTTAAGGCGGGGACCATGGAGGAGGCGGTGTTTGAATCTGCACGCAATTGTGCAAAGGGGACTGTTGTACTTCTCTCGCCCGCCTGCGCCAGTTTTGATATGTTTTCAAGTTACGGCCATCGCGGTGAAGAATTTAAACGCGCGGTATTGTCGTTGACCGGTGCCCAGAAACGGGTGGGAATGGAGAAGACAGGCTGATGGAGTCGGAACGCGGATTACGTATTCTTTTCACCGGCGGTGGTACCGGGGGGCATCTTTTCCCAGCCGTGGCCACGGCGGAGGCCTTTAAAAACAAGCATCCTTCGACCTCCGTTTTTTTTATTGGTACCAGGAGGGGCGTCGACGAACGCACCCTTGCCGCCCATGGCTTTACGTTTCAGAATATTTGTTGTTACGGTTTAAAGGGCAAGAATTTTCGTGAGTTGTTAAAGGCCGTTTCCGTCCTGCCGTTTTCATATCTCCAGGCAATGATAATTATTCGCCGTTTCCGTCCTGATCTTATTGTCGGCGTTGGTGGTTATGTAACGGGTCCGGTGGTTGTGGCGGCCAAGACCCTTGGAGTGCCGGCCGTGATTCATGAACAGAATGTTATCCCCGGACTGGCCAACAGAAAACTTAGTAAAATTGTGGATAGGATATGCCTGTCGTTACCCGGAAGCGAGAAATGGTTTTCGGAGAAAAAGTGTGTTTTCACCGGGAATCCGGTGCGACGGAGCATCCTTAACCTTGCCAGTAAAGGCCTTTCCCCCACTTCTACAAAGAAAACCGTACTTATCCTGGGGGGCAGTCAGGGGGCGATGGGCGTTAACCGTATGGTTACAGCGGCGTTTACGTCTTTATCGGAACAGGCTTTATCGGGACTGAAGGTTATTCACCAGACCGGTGAAAAAGATGTGAAGATGGTTGAGGAGGTCTATTTACAGAATAAAATAGAGGCCCGCGTGCAATCGTTTTTTGTAGATATGGACAGGATATACAGGGAGGCGGATCTTGTCGTATCCAGGGCCGGTGCAACCACGTTATCGGAATTGGCAGTTCTGGGTAAACCAGCGATACTTATCCCTTACCCCCACGCAGCGGATAATCATCAGAAAAAAAACAGTGATTATTATGTGGAGGGTGGTGGGGCAATTGTAATTTTAGAAAAAAGCGGAAACGGGGCGATGCTGGCGGAAAAAATTTACGAATTGATTGGTGACGACGCTACATTAAAAAAGATGGGACGGGCCATGGAAAAGATGTCTTTTCCCGATGCGGCCGACAGAATTGTCAACTGTTGCCTGGAAATAGTTAATTACGGTTATTAACTTTACATATCATTTTGTTATCCAGTTAATGACATTGAATAGCGAATAGGTAGTATACGCATGTATAGACGAACAAAACATATCCACTTCGTTGGTATCGGTGGCATAGGGATGAGCGGTATTGCCGAATTGCTTCTTAATCTCGGCTATAAGGTATCTGGTTCTGATTTAAGAGGTTCTTCAATTACGGGAAAATTATCGGATCTCGGTGGTAT
The DNA here is from genome assembly GCA_964594945.1 of uncultured Desulfopila sp. Lineage (GTDB taxonomy): Bacteria > Desulfobacterota > Desulfobulbia > Desulfobulbales > Desulfocapsaceae > Desulforhopalus_A. Next base: position 34,233 of record CAZQOD010000014.1, on the reverse strand, counting down.
TATTTATATCGGTCATAAGGCTGATTGGGTTGATGGTGCCGATGTTGTCGTTACCTCTTCGGCGATAGCCGATAATAACCCGGAAGTTGTCAGGGCCAGGGAAAATAATATTCCGGTCATTATGCGGGCCGAGATGCTGGCTGAATTGATGCGTTTGAAAAAGTACGGGATTGCCATTGCCGGAAGCCATGGTAAAACATCGACCACATCGATGGTAAGTTGGATGCTCGCCGATGCCGACCTTGATCCCACCATTGTGATCGGCGGCAAGGTTGATGCCCTCGGCGGTAATGCCAAATTGGGCGAAGGAGATTTTCTGGTGGCGGAGGCGGACGAGAGTGACGGCTCCTTCTTGAAGTTATCGCCGGTTCTCGAAGTTATAACTAATATTGACCTGGAGCATCTGGACTACTACAGGGATTTGGATCATATAAAGAGGACGTTTCTTGAATTTATCGAGAAAATTCCATTTTATGGCGCGGTAATTGTTTGTCTTGACGATGTAAATGTGGCGGATATTCTCCCTGCGATAAAAAAGAGAACAATTACTTACGGTATGACTCCCCAGGCCGATGTTTATGCCGATTCGGTGACGGGGGAGGGGGGGCGTGTCAGCTTTAGGGTAATTCGGGCCGGGAAAGTCATGGGAGAGTTGTCCATTGCCCCCCCCGGTCTTCATAATGTCTATAACGCTTTGGCCGCCGTATGTGTCGGTCTGGAGCTGGAGCTTCCCTTTGCAAAGATCAGGGATGGATTACAGGGTTATGAAGGTGTGCAGAGACGGATGCAGAAGAAAGGCGAGGTTTCGGGTATCACCGTTGTGGATGATTATGGACACCATCCCACGGAAATCAGGGCGACGCTGGATGCCATTAAAGATGCCTGGCCCGATAAACGTCTTGTCGTTCTCTTTCAGCCCCATAGATATTCACGAACCGAAGGTCTATTCAAGGAATTTCAAACATGTTTCCATCGGGCCGATTACCTTGTTATGACGGATATCTATGCGGCCAGTGAAGAACCTATTCCCGGGGTAACTGGGGAGTCGTTACTTGCGGCGATAAAAAGTCACGGTCAGAGGCATACACGCTTTATGGGAAACTTGGCCACCATGGCCGACGATATAGTCCCGTTCTTAAAAGAAAATGACCTGGTGCTGACCCTTGGTGCGGGAAATATTGTCAGGGTGGGAGAGGAGTTGTTGGAAAAATTACGGAAAAATGACGGCGTGAAAAACAACTAAGTTTAGGCGTGATTATCATGACTCCCCTGCAAAAAGAAAAACTTAGTGCCCTGGTTGGTGCGGATGTGATCTGGAATTGCCGCCTAAAAGGGTATACGACCTTTTCCATCGGCGGTATGGCATCCGCACTGGTTAAAGTAAAAGAATATGAATTGTTACAAAGATTAATCGATTTTGTCGGGGCGGAATCATTGCCGTGGCGGGTTATAGGAAAAGGTTCCAATATTCTTGTCAGTGATGACGGCTTTCCCGGTCTGATAATCATATTAAGTGGGGATTTTTTGAAGATTACCGAAATTGCGGGCAATGGTGTAGGTGAGGTGATTCTTCGAGTCGGCGCCGGCTGCGGGCTGGGTCGTCTCCTTTCGTATTGTACTGAGAACCGTTTGCGGGGCTTGGAATTTATCGTCGGTATCCCCGGCACTGTCGGAGGGGCGTTGATAATGAATGCCGGAGCGTGGGGCAAGGATATTGCGATGGTAACAAAATGTGTCACCGTTATGACAGGAGCCGGTTTTGAAAAATTGCAGCAGGGAATGCTCGACTTCTCGTACAGATACTGGCCCTGTTTTAGCAATAGATATGGAGGCAGGGGCATTGTTGTTGCCGCTGATTTTTCTCTACAAAGATGTGAGGGTGGGGAAGTGGGTGAGTTGTGCAGTGCATTGCTGGCCAAAAGAAAAAAGAGTCAGCCTCCGGAGTTTAAGAGTGCCGGTTCGTTTTTTAAAAATCCTCCGGGTGATAGCGCCGGGAGGCTGATTGAGTCAAGCGGCCTAAAAGGTGTTGCCGTGGGTGATGCGGTAATTTCGGAGTATCACGCAAATTTTTTGATTAACCGGGGAAAGGCTACGGCATCTGATGTTTTGAAATTAATGAAAAAAATACAGGAAAAGGTGAAAAATGACAGTGGCGTGGAATTGCAGCCCGAGGTCCACTTCATTTAACCTGAATTTTGGAATCTACAAGTGCGGAGTCCACGTTTATCCACCGGAGATGCGGGGCGTCCACAATGAATCCGTAAACTGGGAATTATGCATATCTCTTTTTTAAAAAAGCTGTTTGTTGACCGTTTCAGGAAAAGGCCTAAAAATCCTTATATTCAGACGGAATTACAGCGTGCCACTCTGTCCGGTGCAGGGGGTGTTTTACCCCCAAATAACAGGATTGCCAGTTTAAAAAACTGGATGATAGCCAAAAAGAGACAGAGCAGGGCCAAAAAAGAAAGGTCAACCTATGGTCGTAAGAAGACGCGAATCAGCCCGCTTATGCGCCTTGGTGTTATTTTGTTTTTGGGTGGCGGATTGTTGTCCTTTGTGGCAATCGGCGGGCGTGATGGAGTTGAAAAAAGGCTTGCGGACCTTGATTTTTTTAAAGTGGACGAGATTGTTTTTTCGGGTGCTGCGAAGGTTCCCCTGGAAAAACTCAGGGATGGTGCGGCAATAATCTTACATCAGACAAGTCTTATTGGTTTACGGACCGAACCCATTGCTGAGCGAATAGCCTCCATTCCATGGGTTGCTAAAGCCACCGTTAAAAGAAGTTGGCCCTCCACGATTAAAATTTCGATTAAAGAGAATGATCCCGTTGCATTAATGAATATCATAAGTGCCAAGACCGCCCAATTGTATTATATTGACGCCAAGGGTAAATTGTTTTTGCCGGTCGAACCGGGCGCGGACCTGGATTTTCCGGTGATTACTGGTTTGTCCGCCATGCATGTCAGGGATGTTAAGGGCCATGCCTTTAAGGAAGTTCTTGTTCTGCTGAAGAAACTTCGAAACAACAATCCCCACCTACCTGCGCAGTCGGTGTCAGAGATACATGTGACACGTGCTGGAGAAATAATTGTCTATCTTGTTGAATATCCATTCCCAATTTATTTTGGAAATGGTAACACTAAGAAGAAATATTCCCGGTTAGTTCAGGTACTAAAAGCCCTTTACAAGAAGAAAAAGGGCAAAGAGCTGATTTCTCGGGTTGAGTATATTCAAATGGAGTATTTGCATGATAAGGTACTCGTGGCACAGAGTGGATCGGGATGATAAAAAATGGATGAAAATAAAGAGATGGTAGTGACCGGTGCCGAAGACGCGGCCGGGGAACCGGCGCAGCGTGACCCCGGAGAGCTGGTGGTGGGGCTTGATATCGGAACAACTAAGATCTGTTGCGTTGTCGGTGAGCTTGTGGATGACGGGGTCGAGATAATCGGTGTCGGTACCGTGCCCTCCCTTGGTCTGAAAAAGGGGATAGTTGTTAATATTGAAAGTACCGTGGAGTCCATTCGACGGGCACTGGTTAAAGCCGAGGAAGCGGCGGGGTGTGATCTCAGTTCTGTCTATGTTTACGTGGGGATTGCCGGTAACCATATTAAAGGTTTTAACAGTCCTGGTATCTTGGCCATTAACAACAGGGAAATTAAGCAGGTGGATATCGATGCGGTGATCGATGCTGCGAGAACGGTAAAAATTTCTGAAAACCAGCGTATTATCCACGTTATGCCCCAGGAATATATGGTCGATGACCATACAGGTATACAAAATCCCGTTGGCATGACCGGGGTTCGTCTGGTGACAAATGTTCATATTGTTACGGCCGACATCGGTGCCGTTCACAACCTGGTGACCTGTTGCAATAAGGCCGGGCTCGAAGTTGCGGAACTGGTGTTGGAATCCATAGCCTCAGCCCAGGCCGTTCTCAGTAAAGATGAGATGGAACTGGGGGTGGCCCTAGTTGATATAGGCGGGGGTACGACCGATTTGGCCGTGTTTTTTGACGGTACGATCAGGCATACCTGTGAGATTGGTCTTGGTGGTCATAACCTGACCAACGATCTATCCGTTGGCCTGCGTACCCCTTTGCAGGAGGCGGAACGACTAAAAGAAGACTTTGGCGGCGCCATCTCGTCTTTTATCAAACCGAACCTGGTGGTTGAGGTGCCCACGGTGGGTGACCGGGAACCGCGCAAAGTAACGCAGAAGGTATTGGTTGATATCCTGGAAGCGAGGATGATTGAGATTCTTGAAATGGTGGATAGGGAGCTGGTTGTCGCCGGCCAGAAAAATAAGATTAACGGCGGGGTGGTGATTACGGGTGGTACGGCGCTGCTTGCCAATATGATGGAGCTTGCGGAACAGATTTTTGACCTGCCGGTTCGTATTGGATATCCCACGGGTATTACCGGCAAGGTAACCGAACTGCATAATCCCCGTTGTACCACCGCCGTGGGTCTTGTGATGTTTGGTAAAAATAATCGAAGTTTAAACAGTAGGCACGAGGCGGGTATTGTTGGTCGTTTCCGAGGTTGGATAAAAAAAATTATGTGATGTTGTTAAGTTTTTGGTTTAATGGAGTTTTGTAAAATGATATAGTATCGTCTAGATATGGTCGGAAGAGGATTCCGGTCAACTGGTGTCCATGCAGAAATGGCTATTTACCCTGTATTTTTGTCGCCCTCAGGATTTTATCCTCCGATAAAGCGAGGTACGGGACATTGAGATATTTATTATATGGTTGTGGTAAATTTTATCGAGCGTCTCGGTTTAAACTATATAATACAGAGTTTGAAATATCTCATTTCTGAACAGACACCAACTACGTAATTGTATACGATATTTCTGCTGGGAATGGTGGATTTAAAGAATAGATCAGGGGGTGGATATGCCGTTTAGGATGGCGGAGTCAGAGGGTGTTGCGATTGTTAAAGTCATTGGCGTGGGTGGTGGCGGCGGCAATGCCATTAATACCATGGTGACGAATCGACTCCAGGGGGTCGAGTTTGTCGCGGCCAATACTGACAGGCAATCATTGAATCAGTCAAAAGCGGATCTTTGTTTACAGCTCGGGCCCAGTATTACAAAGGGCCTTGGTGCGGGTGCCGACCCGGAGACGGGCAATATGGCGGCGATGGAGTCCATGGAAGAGATTCGGGAGGCCCTGAAGGGCAGTGATATGGTCTTTGTTACCGCCGGTCTTGGTGGCGGTACGGGGACTGGAGCCGCCCCCGTTGTCGCTAAAGTGAGTAAGGAAATGGGGGCCTTAACCGTTGCCGTGGTGACCAAACCCTTTAGTTTTGAGGGGAAGTTTAGAGCCAGGAATGCTGAGGAGGGATGGGGAGAATTACAAAAATACGTTGATACCATAATCACTGTCCCCAATGATCGTCTTCTCTCCATAATGCAGAAGAACAGTAAGTTGTCTGATATGTTGGCCATGGCCGATACCGTTCTTCTGCAGGCGGTAAAGGGTATAACCGATCTTATTAACGTGCCGGGTTTGATTAATGCCGATTTTGCCGATCTTCGCACGGTAATGAAAGAGGTGGGACCGGCTGTCATGGGTTCCGGTTCCGCAATAGGTGAAAACAGGGCCGGTGAAGCCGCTAAAAAGGCCATTGATAACCAGTTGTTGGAGGATTTCGGCATTGATGGTGCCCGGGGTCTGCTGATAAATATTTCCGCCTCTGAAGAGAGCTTTACCATGTCTGAATTTATGGAGGCTTCGGCCCTTATCCAGGAAAAGGTAGACGATGATGCGAAAATTGTTATCGGCGCTCTCTACGATGACGCCCTTGAAGATGAGTTGCATGTTACCGTTATTGCGACCGGTGTCGGTGGAATGCTCGATAAGAAAGAGACCATCAACCCGGTTGAGGATCATATGAAAAAACCGGTTTCTATAAAAACAGAAAGGGATCTCCAGGGGTTACCGGCCTCTCCCAATAAACAACCGCGGGTCAGCCGTCTTCCCGGTTCAAATTTTGAGAATCTTGATAGCCTGGGAAGCCCAAATATGCCGGAAACTGCAGATGAAAGTTCCCGTAATTGGAATGATGATTACCTGGAAACGCCCACGTATCTGCGAAAAAAAGCGAATTAAGTTTTGCTGGTCGATTGAAAAAGGTATCACCGTTCGGCCATACCGTCGGTATGGCGTTGTCGCCTGTGGTGGTATCCGATTCTCTTTCCCGTAAATTCTCCGGAGGAGATAATATCTCATTTCTGGACAGACACTGGTTGGTGTTATGTCGATGACTGAATGGTGATCCCGGAGATCTTGTTGTGGCCAAGCAAAAAGATGGAAATACGGCTGAAAAGTGTGTTCGCAAAGAGCAGCTGGAAGCCGGGCTCAAACCGTTCACCCTGGTTAAATATTTTAGTTTTTCCAGCCTTGTGGTTATCCTTGTATTTACCCTTTTCCTATCCTGGATTATTTCAGAAAATGCCCGAAGAGTCATGTTGGAGCAGAATGAGGAATATTCTCTTTTACTGGCGGAAAATATAAATCAGCAGGTATTTAGGCGATTTGTTCTGCCGGCGGTTATTCGATATGGAGGAATTGCTCTGCGTAAACCGGAGCAGTTTGAATTATTGGATACCGTTATTAAGGGCGTAACCCAGGGGTTGAAGATTGATTCTGTAACCATATACGATTCGAGCATGAATATTATTTCATATTCGACCCTGCCAGAACTTGTCGGTAAAAAGGATTTGGGTGGACCCGAATATTATCTTGCTAAAGAGGGCAAGCCAAATTCCAAATTGGTGTACAGCGGTTCCGTTTTCAGTCTGTTGCATATTACCCAAAAAATAAGATGTAATTTAAAAACTTTTATTCCTTTTAGGCAGGTGCTCCAGGGTGGCAAGGAAGGCGATCTGATTATGGGTGTTATTGAAATTGAAAAAGATCTCTCCAAAAACTATTCTAATATTATAAGGCTGCAGGGCCGTATTATCATTGTTTCTAGTCTGGTTATGGCTGTTCTCTTCCTCGTCCTTCGTTCAATTGTCTCCAGGGCCAGTATTATTATAGAAGAGAGGGCGATGGAGCGGTTAAAGCTGGAAGAAAAATTGAACCAGACTGAGCGCCTGGCCCATCTGGGCACCATGGTGGCAACGGTTAGTCATGAGATAAAAAGTCCATTGGGTATTGTTAGAAGTACTGCGGAAATATTGGCAAAGCGCATTGAGAAACTTGCCCCCGGCAATGAGCATTTGGCAAAAATCGTGGTTGATGAAACCATGCGCTTAAATGATATTGTGGTGGAGTTTCTTGATTTTGCCCGTCCGCAGGAACCGGTGTTCACGCGGTGCAGTGTCAACGGAACCGTGCGCAAAGTTTTGAAGTTTTTGGCCAACGAGTTAAAAAGTAATAATATAGATCTTATCACCGACTTGGCCCCCGATCTTCCTGCGTGTGACCTTGACCAGGATCTGTTTTACAGGGCTTTGTTGAATATCCTTGTTAATGCCTTGCAGGCAATGGCTGGGGAGGGCACTCTCCAGGTGGGTACCTGGAGAACCGATAAACAGGAAACGGCAATTATGATTAAAGATAGCGGCGTTGGTATGAGCAGGGATGTGATCGAGCAAATTTTCACACCTTTTTTCACGGATAAGCATAAAGGTACCGGATTGGGGCTGGCCATAGTCCAAAACATCGTTGAGGTCCATAATGGAGAGATTTCGGTGGAAAGCGAGGTGGATGTTGGTACGGCTTTTACGATAATATTACCGTCGGTATAATGTGGGGTCTGTAATTTAAAAAAATATTGGTAAAAATATCGAGGTGACGATATTTTTACACGGGTTGAGTAACCAGCATGGTTGGAGCAAATTCTCAGACCACAGCCACAACGAACAATGAAAGTGACTCAAGAGTGAAACCACTTGCATATAAAACATACTGAAAGAGGTTATAGACAAAATGGGAAAAAAAATAGTCATAATTGGTGGTGTTGCGGCCGGTCCCAAGGCCGCCTGCAGGATAAAACGTCTTCTCATGGACGCCGAAGTTACGGTCCTTGATCGGGACGATCTTATTTCCTATGGAGGGTGCGGAATCCCCTATTACGTGTCGGGGGATGTTTCCGATGAAAAAGAATTGCGTTCCACCAGTTTTCATATGGTTCGTGATGAGCAGTTTTTTCACAAGGTAAAGGGGGTAAAGACGATAACGTCGACCCAGGTGTTTGCCATTGATCGTGTTAAAAAAAATGTTTCAGCAAGAAACCTTAAAAACGGTGAGGAGACTGTTTTTCCCTACGATACATTGCTGATTGCCACCGGCAGCAAGCCTGTGGTTCTGGATATACCTGGTAATGATGCGGACGGGCTGTTCACCATCAGTGATTTACATAAAGCTATCGAGATAAAAGATCGTATTGCCAAGGGCAGGGTCGGTAAGGCTGTGGTGATAGGCGGCGGTGCAATCGGTATAGAGATGGCGGAAGCACTGACGGATTTATGGGGTGTTGAAACATCCCTGGTGGAGTTCGCAGACCAGCTTTTGCCAAGGATAGTTGACTGGCCCGTGGCCGCCATTCTCAAAAAACATCTTCAGGACAATAATATTGACGTATTTTTACAGGAAGGCGCCGAAGAGATTATCACCAGGGATGGTCAGGTTGCCGGGGTGAAAACCGGTCGTCGTACCCTCGATGCGGATCTGGTTATTATGGCAGTGGGTACCAGGCCGCAAACAGAACTTGCCCGGAATGCCGGTCTCCTTGTTTCCGAGCGCGGAGGAATTGTGGTAAATGAAAGAATGCAAACCTCCGATCCTGATATTTATGCGGCCGGAGATTGTGTGGAGATATCACACCTTGTTTCCGGGAAAAAGTTTATTGCTCCTTTCGGAAGTATGGCCAACAGGGAAGGGCGGGTTGCGGCCGATAATATGGCGGGTATCCCGAGCGTATTTAAAGGGGGAGTGGGCAGTTTTATTCTAAAGGCTTTTGAGATGAGCGTAGGGGCGGTTGGCTTGAGTCTCGATGTGGCCAGGAGCGAGGGCTTTGATGCGGATTGCGCCCTTTCTTCACCCTCCGACAGGGCCCATTTCTTTCCAGGTCAGGAGATATTCTGTCTTAGTTTGGTTTTTGATAGACGCACAAGAAAGGTGCTTGGCTTTCAAGGTATTGGCGCCCTGAATGACGCCTTGTCCGCCCGGATAGACAGTAGCGCCGTGGCCCTGTCCGGGGGGGCTGGTATTGATGATTTCGCCAATGCGGAAATGGCTTATTCTCCACCGTTTTCATCGGCGATTGATCCGCTCAATGCTGCGGGATATATTGCCGATAACCTCTGTGCGGAACGGATGCGCCAGATAACGATGGAGGAGTTTTTCAACTGGTGTGACGATCCGTCGCGCCACCCTGATTGGTTGGTTCTGGATGTTAGACACGAGTCGCAGGCTGCGCCCTTTGTGAAAAAATTTGGTAAGTCATTATGGTTGTCTCTTCCCCAGGAGCAGATTCGCGACCGCTATAGCGAATTGCCGGGCGATAAGCAATTGATAATTTTTTGTAATGCAGGTTCCAGGGCTTTTGAGATACAGGTTTTTCTGGATCATGTCGGTTTAACCAACAATACCGTTATGCCGGGCGGTTATAATTTTTTAAAGAGGATGGCCCCCTCCTGGTTACCCGCTTTGTAAAAATTACCGTTCACATTAGACAAATATCTTTTGGTTGTGATATGATGAACAATCCCTGGAAAACTAATGGGGTCGAATATATCGTCGTGACCAGTGAAAAGAAGATATGGAGAGATTATGGCTGATGTGAACCCGAATGACATGGTTGAGGAGATACAGGAAAATATCAAAACCGGTGATGCTTTAAAAGCTCAGTTGGTTTTGTCGCATATTGGTGATGTTGATCATAAGACAAGGAACAAACTGGTATATCTCCTGTCCAGGGCGGAGTTGGATTTTTCCGTGCCGTTATTTATCTATCTCTTGACGGAACAGGCCGAGGTGGCGGAGGAAATGCCGATTATCAAGGAAACCCTTTTTTCCATGCTCTTGGCTTTTCCCGAGAAGCTTGTCGATTTTCTTTCCTCTCCAGCCATACCCGATAAGACCGAAATTATTAAAATGGTAGGCGAGCTTCGTTTTACGGAGGCGACGCCTGTTCTGCTTGAACTGGTCGCCGCCTCGGAGAACGAAGCGGAGATTCTTCTTATTATTGAGAATCTTGGTCTTATCGGCGATCCGGAAGCCATCAATACCCTGACCGACTATCTGTATGCGGCAAATCGAGATCTGATTATTGCTGCCGTGCAGTCCCTGGGGCAGGTGGGAACTCCCACGGCAATGCACCGGCTTGCCGAGCGTATGGGCACCGATAATGATATTGATTTTATGATTCTTTCCATCTTCTCCGAGGTACAGGATCAGGTATCCATTGAGAAACTAAACGATACTATTCGTTCCCATTATGCCCATATGCGAACCTACGCCAAGTCTGAGTTGGTACGTATAGGGCCCAAAGTTGTCCCCATTCTGATTGAAAATCTTCTCCACGATGATCCTGATTTTCTTATCCATACCCTGAATGTACTGGGTGATATAGGTGATGAGTCTGCAGTTGTTCCCATCAGGAAACTATTGACCAATGAGCCGAAAAGCGCCAATGTTCGTTTTGCGGCCTATGAAGCCCTTGCCCTTCTGCCTTTGAAAAAAGGGGCCTATACCCTTACGGCCGGATTAACGGATCCGGAGGATCATGTCTGTATCGCGGCGGCCAGGGCGATTGACAAGAATTTTTCTTCCATTCTCGGCGCCGGTATAAAAAACCTGCTGCGCGGGGATAGGGATGAGGCAAGGCATATAGCCAAGATAATCGTAAATGCTCAGGTTGATAATGTTTTTACCAGTCTTGCGGGGGACGAAGTGTTTCAGGAACTTGCCCTGGTATATCTTCCCCATGCCCATAAAGATACCCGGATGCATTATCATAAGCTCTTGCTGGACCTTGGTGAAAAAGATTTTGCCAAGAAACTTATTGGCGAAGAAGACCATGAAGTACGGCCCAAGATCGTGGCCGTGGATGATTCGAGGATGATTTTAAATATCTATAAAGCAACATTGTATGAATTGGGTTATGACCCCATCCTTTTTGAATTTCCGGCCTCGGCCCTGGAGTGGCTCTATACGGAAAAGCCCCTGATGGTCTTAACTGATCTTAATATGCCGGATATAACCGGTATACAGCTAACTGAAAAGATACGCGAAAAATATTCTGCAAAGCTTCTACCGGTTATAATGGTTACCACCCAGAATGAATCCCAGGATAATGATGCCGCATTGTCTGCCGGAGTGAATTCTATCTTGAATAAACCGTTTAATGCCAAAAGTCTCGGGGCGGCAATTGATGTTGTTTTAAATCCGTAGTCTTTTTCACTATGGATGAGTGGTTTTACAACCGTGGCTCCACGCTGTGGAAACTGCCCTGCACTCGGATCTTGCGCGCTGTATATAATAAAATATGTCCCATACCACAAACCTTTACGCGTAAGATGCAGGATTCAGCTAAATAAAAATAACATTAATAATGCAATTTCTGGCCACAAATAGTGATTAGCTTTGCTAATCACTTCCATTCTGCTCTGTTTCTCTGTTATTTCCAACGTTGGCTATCTATAAAATTCGTCTAATTATGTTTACATGTGTGTGCAAATTCCCTGGCTGGGAACGTGGTTAAGGTGCCCATAATTAAGTATGGGTTCCCTAGAATTATAATGCTGGACTACCTGAAATTTAATCAAAAGTTTAAATTGCATACAATTGGGATTTTTTTAGATATTGCTTGACAAGGATCATTTACATATCGTATTTTACACAGGTGATTCCACGGCGGGGCGCTAGTTCTGTAATTATCGTTACAGATTATATAATGGTTGTGTCACTTGCCGTGTATTGTCGTCGGTGCGTGGTCGGGGACTGGTTGATAGCTTCGATAACTTGATAAATATTGGATATTAACTCATCTTTTGTTTGGGTTTTAGTGTGCTGCAGTAGCGAATCGGTTGTTTTATTGAACATTGATTCGATAAGGTTCAGCCATGAGCCGTGTTTTGGGGTGAAGACAAAATGGAATCTGTTCGGCCTTGTCTTCAGGTATGTCCGTGTTGCTTTGGAAAGATGGGATGAATGGTTATCAAGCACCACCCTGATAATCCAATCTTCCGGGTAGTTTTTATCGATGATTTTCAGGAGCCTGATGAACTCGTTGCTACCATGCTTATCACAGATAAAAACGTGTATTTTGCCCGTGTGCAGATCAATCCCCCCCAAAATGGTGACCGGTACGGAGGGCTGTTGGTCTGCACCGTTCGTCGGATTGTTTTGTTCTTTTTCATTACCGGAAAACGGTTCGACTATTTGCAGATTCTTGTACACGTGGAGGATGTTCGCGCTTTTTTCTTCGTTGCGGGTGGTACGGCGTTGTGGGTAGTAGTTGGTCCTATGGGGTTCGTTGTCGTTTTTGTTTAAAATATCATGTACTTGACTTCTGCTTATCTTTCGCAGACAGTGGTGGCCGTATGTGGCGGAGTTGTTTTGTATATGTTGGACGAGCCGGGTATAGGTCCATGTTTTGGCGTTATAGCCAAAGGCTGTTGGTTTTTGGCCGGCAATCGAAAGAATCCATTGTCGCGCCCCGTCATTGATTTTGCGGGAGCGGCCGGTGCGTCTCAAGTCGGCAAGTGATTGTATGGCGCCGAATTCCAGGGCTTTATCAATGGTTCGGTATACCAAGGTCCTTGAACCACGAACTAGCTCTGTTATTTTAACGATTTTTTCGCCTTTTGCGTATAAAAGTAATATCTCGGCGCGCTGAATTTTGCTCGGACTGGCGGTGGGATCGACGGCGATATTTTCAAGGCGTTTTTTATCTTTGTCCGACAGAAAAAGCTTTGCTTTTTTGGGTTTCATTTAGATTACACTCCTTTTACCGGTTGGCAAAAAATAGTGTAACATAAGGCGGGGGTATTGTAACGTTAATTATAGAATCATGTGTTGTGTCTAGTTGCGGAAGTTCTTTTTTTATTGTGCGTTTGGATCCTTCGTGTTTTCCCCTTTTCGCCATTTGAAAGGCGTGGGGTAGGTATGATACCGGGTGGTGAAGGCTTGAATTGCAGAGGTGAGTTTGTCGGCGCTGGTGAAATCTTTTTCACCGGGGTGTTTTAGGGATAATATGCTGAACCAGATTTCCACTTGATTGAACCAGCTCTCCGATGTCGGGGTAAAATGAAAATGTACTTTACTGTCGTACTTATTTTTCAGCCATTTATCGTTTTTTTGCAGGGTGGAGTAATTTTCCAGGATAACATGAACTTCAGATTCATCCACCAATCCGTCAACAATATTTTCGATAAATTCCCGAAAATCTATGACCTTCATCGTAATATCTATTCGCGCGTGGGCATAACCGGAGGCTACTTTCAAGGCGGCAAAGAGATTGAGGGATCCGTGGTTGCCGGACATTTTTTTATAGCCGCGGTATACGTTTTTATCTTTGGTCTCGGCCAGGCCGGCTTCTTGTTTTTCGGTCTGAATACCTGGTGGTTCACCGACGCTCAAGACCAGGGCATTTACGGGGGGACTTAAATATAAGCCGGCGATATCGACTGCTTTTGCGGTGAATTCCGGGTTTGTGGAGATGGACCAGGATTTTGACCTGTGCAGATAGATACCCTCCTTGCGCAGTTGACGCCAGACTGCATGGGTGGATGCGTCCAGTTGCCTAGCGAGTGCAGGGCAGTTCCAACGTTTCGTGCCCCTTGGAGGATTTTCCTCCAGAAGTTTGAGCAGACGGTTTCTGAATTCAGGGCCGTACGTTGGCGGCTTTCCGCTTCGCTCGGAGTCGCGCAGGCCTGAAAGTCTCTGTTCGGCAAAGCGAGTTCTCCATTTGCCGACGGTTGGAATTGTAACACCAAGTTCTTCGGCGACCTGTTTGTTTGGTTTACCGGTGGCGCAGGCCAGCACTATCCTGGCTCGTTCCACTTGGCGAAACTCTGCGACTCTGCTGTTTGCAGTCGCTTTAAGGGTTTTGGCTTCTTCTTCCGTCAATGTGATGATTGGTGCTTGTCGTGGCATAAAGTCATTATCGCATAAACATATTGGTTATTTCAAATTAAAACTCGTAAAGAGGTCAGTGTAGATGAGTAAATTAATCGTTGTCGCCAGGGAACAGACGGGTGTATATGGTAAAATTGGAATGATTTTAGCACGTTCAAAGGTGAAAATTGTTAACTGCTCAATTAAGAATGTGGATCAAGGATCCAAACAATATACATTTTTATTGAATAATAAGGATGGAAAACCTTTGGATGCCGTTCAGCAGTTGACGCAGATAAACGGTGTTATTACAGCTGAAATCGATAGTTCGCAGTCGACTACAAATAATTCCGACCAAATAAAGCAATATCTTGAACAGTTAAAACATGTTCACCCGGATATTGTCGGTACCGTCAGAAAAATTATGGATTCGCTGCCCCCTGATAACGCTCATTCGATGCTCTACAGTTTAGGTTACGAGTACAGTATTGCAACTTTTAATCCTCGACACCTCAAATTGATGGGTACTATTCCTTTGCTTATTGATCAATTGATTGTTCCTGTAATTTCGGAATACAGCATTGCCGGGAGAAGGGGAGACTGGTTGGTTGTTGAACTGTGTCCTTTTTGTCGTAATAGTTTGCCGCATATTACACACTGCAGTTTTTTGCATGGTGTTATCAAAGGTATACTAAAAGTCGGCGGCGACGTTCCTTCCGTTGAAGTAAAGGAACAGTCGAGCCAGTCCGACGGCAAGAGTGAATGTGCTTTTTTGTTGGAACGACAAGCTTAGTTTTTGATTTTGACGAAGGTATAAAAGGTAATGGAGGTTAAGTGGGAATTTCATATTTCGGTTTTGTAAATTATTTATCGTTGCGGTGACGGTGAATTTACAATATCGGGGGAAGGAGTTTTTGCGACGCCATCAATTTTAAACTTTAAAAGAGAGGTAAAGTGAATGTTTGTGGAATCAGTCGACATGGTGGATGTATTACTGGAGGGAATAAAAGCGATCTCCGTATTGGTTTTATTTTTTATTATTACCCAGGCGGGTAATCGTTATCCCCAGCTTAAGAAAGGATCGTGGAAATATATCACTTTTGGTTTCTTTCTTATGTTTTTAGGGTTTGTAGCTGATACAAGTGATGAAATCATCAACTATGATATGTCACCATGGCTGTCATCGGCGCAATCATTTTTTGAAGAAGGGACGTTGATAATTGGGCTTATTCTGGTAACCATCGGCTTTAAGCAATGGTTTGAGTTTGTCGGTCGTTTTTTGGGGTTGAATTCTCAAAGGAGGTAGTTACTAAAGCGATGTTGGTCGTACTGTGCGGAAATCGTATTTTAGGCTAATTTCCCCGTTATAAGCTTAATAATCCTCAGGTGTTAGCTGGTTGATACCTGTTTGAAAAGACTGGGGTTATTTTGCATATATCCCGGCTTTGGGCATAAAACTCTGTTTCCGGGCAGACATTGGTTTCAGTACCTGAATTTTGTAACCGGCAAGTTCGGAGTCACGCTACCTGCCTAAGATGTAAGAGTACCTTTTCTTATTTTCTGTGCAAGATTCAGGCAGTACTTGGTTGGAAGCAGGAAATGAAATTGTTATCGCTCCGTTGCAAATAGATATCCGGTCTGTTTGGATATGGATAATGCAATTTTGTTTCTGAAACTTGAAGCTCGTTTTATTAAAAAGGAGAGTAAATATGCTATTCTTATCAAAACGTAAGAGTACGCAACGTTTTCGGTTTGTTTTTTCCGGTGTTCTGTCCCTGCTATTTACGGTGACAGCTTTAACCGTGGTGGCGGTGGCCGGAGTTCACCTAAAGCCAATCGGTACCTACGCCACCAATATTTTTGCCAGTGGTGCAGCGGAAATTGTGGCCCATGACGTGACGACACAGAGGATTTTTGTAATTAATGCAAGTGCTCAAGGTGTTGATGCCATTGATATCAGCGATCCCACCAACCCTACCCTGGTTGGAACGTTTGATGTCAAGCCATATGGCAAGCAGGCCAATAGTGTTGCCGTTCATAACGGTATAGTTGTCGCATCGGTTGAAGCGAATTTTAAGCAGGATCCGGGGCGCGCGGTGTTCTTTGATGCCCCTACGCTCTCTTATCTCAGTGATGTACAGATTGGTTCATTACCGGATATGGTCACTTTTACCCCGGATGGTTATTTTGTGCTGGTGGCCATCGAAGGTGAGCCCGCTGATGATTATTCGGTGGATCCGGAAGGCAGTATCAGTGTAATTGATCTGCGTTATACAATCCCTGAAAATCTCACTGCAGCTAATGTGGCAACTGCTGATTTCTCCAGATTTAATCATCGGCCATTGCATCGCAGTGTCCGTGTTTTCAGTCCCGGAGCCACCCCAGCGCAGGACTTCGAACCCGAGTATATCACCGTTTTTGGTTATGGACCCCATCATTGGAAAGCCATGGTCACATTGCAGGAAAATAATGCGGTGGCGATTGTGGATGTTGCAAGTGCCAAGGTTAAAAGGGTACTTGGTCTTGGTTTTAAAAATCATAATGTACCGCGAAATGCAATTGATCCGAGCAACAAGGATAATGCGATCAGGATTAATCCGTGGCCGGTTTTTGGTATGTACCAGCCGGATTCCATTGCCTCGTACCGAAGTCGCGGTAGGACCTATTTTGTTACGGCCAATGAAGGAGATTCAAGGGATTACAGCGCTTTTAGTGAGGAAGTTAGGGTAAAAGATGTTGTACTCGATCCCAACAGATTCCCGGATGCCGCAACATTACAGCTGCCGGAGAACCTGGGCCGTCTAAAAATCACCAAAACACTCGGCGATTTTGATAATGATGGTGATTATGATCGGCTGTTTTCCTATGGTGCCCGTTCTTTTTCCATTTGGTCACTGTGCGGCAGACATGGGAGGATAGGCAGAAAGTTGAGACTGGTCTATGACAGCGGCAGTGATCTGGAGCATATCACTGCTTCACAGATGCCTGATAATTTCAATTCCGATGATGAGGAAAATAACTCCTTTGATGATCGCAGCGACGATAAAGGACCGGAACCCGAAGGACTTGCCGTGGGTGAAGTTGATGGCCGCACCTACGCTTTTGTCGGCTTGGAGAGGAGCGGCGGTATAGTGGTTTATGATATCACCAGGCCCCGCAGACCTTTCTTTATCCAGTACGTCAATACCAGGGATTTTGGTGTTGAAGCGGGTCCCGGCGCAGGTGGCGATATGTCTCCGGAGGGCTTGGCATTTATTAAAGCGGTTGACAGCCCCATTGGTGTACCGTTACTCGTTGTTTCTTACGAAGTAAGTGGTTCAACGACCATATTCCAGGTTACCAATTAGATTGCCCCGGTCGTAGTCTGACTGA
Organism: uncultured Desulfopila sp.; assembly: GCA_964594945.1. Lineage (GTDB taxonomy): Bacteria > Desulfobacterota > Desulfobulbia > Desulfobulbales > Desulfocapsaceae > Desulforhopalus_A. The sequence goes on along the minus strand of CAZQOD010000014.1, from coordinate 16,781 downwards.
AATGAAGTATAAAAAACCGAAGATCTTTAAGATCTTCGGTTTTTTTATTTGTGGTTTAGTTATGTAAAAAGATACAGTCTGGAACTTGGTGATTGCCAGATTTAGGTATGGAAATACGTGGTGTGGAAGAACTAAGTAGTATTGTTGATAATATTTTTTATATATTTTTGTTTACCGGCGGTAGCAGATCTGCACTGTGAATTCTGCAAGATTCAGACAGTTAATCATTAAACGATTTATAAATAGATATGTTTGTGAAATATTTAAGAAAAATGAAAGGCCGGGGGCACTGTCCACCCCGAGTGAGTTTTATCGAGATAGTCTGGTCATGGCTTGGCGCGTTTTTGGGGATTGGTGCGGTTTCCTTTATCCATTACAACTATTTGGATAAATCGGATTTTGTCATGATTATTGGTTCTTTTGGCGCCTCGGCGGTGCTTATCTACGGAGCTGTACAAAGTCCCCTGGCCCAGCCGAGAAATCTTGTGGGAGGACATATGATATCGGCTATTATCGGTGTGGCATGTTATAAATTCTTCCCGTCTACTCCCTGGCTGGCATCATCCTGTGCCGTGGCAACGGCGATTGCGGCCATGCATATAACCAAAACCCTGCATCCGCCGGGTGGTGCCACCGCTTTAATTGCCGTTATTGGTTCCGCCAAGGTGCATGCTCTCGGTTATCTTTATGTGTTGATTCCTGTTGGCAGCGGGGCCTTTGTCATGTTAGTCATTGCCTTAATTATCAATAATATACCTCGGAAACGCATCTACCCTGAATTCTGGATCTGATATATCGAATAATCTTCTTAATAAATACTTAGCTGTCATTGTTATTGATCGCTGAATGGATATTTAACGCCGATGGAGAGAAATATTACTTCATCCCCCCGGCAGATGTTTTTCAAGCGATATTCAGGTTCTCCAAGCGGCTCGTCGCTGAGATCGAATGTACCATAATGCATGGGTATTAATTTTTTGGCCTTTAATTCTTTAAAAGCGAGTATGGCCTCCTCCGGATTTATATGACTGGTTTTCATAAACCATCTCGGGGAGTAAGCGGCTATTGGCAGAATAGCTATATCAATATTGTTGAATAATCCGCCGATATCTTTAAAATGTTGTGAATAACCGCTGTCACCGCCAAAATAGATGGTGCCCTTTTTTGTTCTAATAAGGAAGCTACCCCATAAAATCTTGTTATAGTCGTTGGTGCCCCTGCGGTACCAATGGTGGGCGGGCAGGAAAATGATCTGAAAATCTTCGGTTAGATTATAGCGTTGATACCAGGCAGCTTCATGGCAGTTTATATCCGCAATATTTTCTTTTATAAGTCCTCTCATTCCCAGCGGTACCAAAGCAGTGGCTTTGTTGAAATGGCGCAGGGTATTAAAGTCGAGGTGGTCGTAATGCCCATGGCTGATAAGCACGTAATCGGGGTTAATTACAGTTGCCGGTATCGGTAACGCGGTCTGTCTTTTTACGAACGGCGGTGATGTTAAACATGGATCGGTAATGATTTTTTTTCCGTCAATTTGTATCAGCCATGTGGCGTGTCCCAACCAGAGAAGATAGTCGTCTTTGTCCTGAAGGATATTTTCGGCTTGATGCACGGGCAGTTTATAGTTTTCCCTGTCTTTTTCGTATTTTTGTCTATTTCTTGAAAGGCGCCATTTTATTACCTGGTACAGTGAGTTGCCTCCCGATTGTCCATAAAGGTTTTGAAAGACACCGTTTACAGTTTTATTGCCTTTAAATCCTGATTTAACGAATTCATATCCAGGGTTATATAGATATTTCATGGTAATTTGCATCCTCGTGGGTGACGTAGACTTCGATACTGTTGCGTTGCTCAGCTTTAATATTCCGCTTCTTTGTGGCGAACCGTTTTATTTTGTTGATAACAGACTATACCTTAATGTCATTAACTTAATAACAAAATGATGTGTAAAGTACTGTTCCGACCTTGGTCGGGGGTGTCTGCAGACACCCCCATAGACGGGTTTACGGCATCCCCGGGACAAGGTTGGAATAATACTCAAACTTTAAGTTAATGACATTGGACTATAACTTTACCCATTTATTTGTAGGTAATTGTTTCCTTTAAATGCGTATAACCTACGGTGCCCGGGTTGTATTCTCTATCTAATCCGTATGTTAGGGGTTGTCATAACAGCTAATTCAGATTAAGTATGGTTTCCATAAAAAGTTTTTATTTGGTGTTTGGCATTATTTTTTCTGTTTGCAGGTGAAAAGCCGTAAGCTGATTTGGTCAACTATGGTGACTGCAACTGACAGCTGTTTAAGTGTTTTTCAACTAGTGTCTGTCCGGTAATGGTTATTTTGCCCTAATTTTTTATCGTGCTCAGAATTTTATCCTCCGATAAAGCGAGGTACGAGACATCGAGATATCAATTATATGGTTGTGGTAAAATTTATCGAGCGATTCGATTTAAGCAAGATAGCGTAGATCTCGAAATATCTCATTTCCAGACAGACACCAACTAACCCGGGAGGAAAATGATGAAAAAGATTTTTAATCGTAAGTTATTCTCGTTACAACCGCTGATCATGGCCTTGCTTTTTGGTCTGTTGTTCTGCCTTCAGTCGGCACTGGCTGACACAACCCTGCGTATAGCCACAATGGGTGAACCCGCTTCGCTTGATCCCCATAAGGTCAGTGGAACCTGGGAAAGCGCGGTGGTGGGGGAGATGTTTGTCGGCCTGATTGCAGAAAACGCCAAAGCCGAGCCGATCCCGGGGGTAGCCGAATCCTGGACGATTTCCAAGGATGGTAAGACCTACACTTTTAAATTAAGGAAAAGCAGTTGGTCCGACGGCACGCCCATGACCGCTGATGATTTTGTTTTTTCCATGCGTCGCATTTTATTGCCTGAAACCGCTGCAGAATATGCCTCGTTGCTCTATATTATTAAGGGTGCAGAGGCCGTAAATACCGGGAAGGCAAAGCCTGAAACCCTGGCGGTAAAAGCTGTTAATGACTATACCCTGGAAATTCAGCTCACGGGCCCGGCCCCATATTTTTTGGAGCTGTTAACACATTATACCGCCTATCCCGTGCCGAAACACGTACTTGCCAAGTATGGTAAATTATGGACTAAACCGGCAAATATGGTGGTTAATGGTCCCTATAAACTGGTCGAATGGACACCTAATACCCATGTGAAACTAACTAAAAACCCGAAATTTTGGGATGCTGCGGATATTTCCATCGATAACCTCACTTTTTATACCCAGGAAGACAGAACTGCGGTTCAAAAACGATTTAGGGCCGGTGAAATTGATATAACCATGGATTTCTCATCGGATCAGATCGATTGGTTGCGTAAGAATCTGCCCGCCGAAACAAGGATAGCCCCCTTTATGGGCACCTATTATTATCCGATAAATACCCAAAAGAAACCATTTACCGATGTTCGCATCCGTAAGGCTCTTGCCATGGCGGTAAATCGGGAAGCCATTGTCGATAAAGTGCTGAAGACCGGCGAAATTGCCGCATATTCATTTGTACCCCCCGGTATGGCAAATTATGAAAAGAGTGCCGAGGTCGACTGGAAAAATATACCTTATCCCGAGCGGATCAAGCAGGCCAAGGCCCTGTTGAAAGAAGCCGGATTCGGTCCCGATAAGCCGTTGTCCCTTACTCTTCGCTATAATACCTCGGAAAATCACAAGCGCATTGCCGTGGCCGTGGCCTCAATGTGGAAACAGATCGGAGTAAAGACCGAACTGTTCAACTCTGAAATAAAGGCGCATTATGCCGATTTAAAGCAGGGTGATTTCGAAGTTGCAAGGGCTGCGTGGGTTGCGGATTATAATGATGCCCAGAATTTCTTATATCTCCTTGAAACCCGCACCGGTGCTAATAATTACGGGCGATATTCCAACGCCAAATTTGATAAACTCATGTTGGATGCGGAGATTACGGCTGATCTGAAAAAGCGTAGTGCGTTGATGTACCAGGCCGAGGCACAGGCCATGGCCGACCTGCCGATCATTCCCATCTATTTTTATGTTTCCAAGCGGCTGGTATCGACCCATGTTAAAGGATTTGTTGACAATCCAAAGGATGTTCACCGTTGCCGTTATCTCACCTTAGAATAATCTTTTTTCGGTAAGTACTGTTTCGCAGATGTTTGATCTGCGGAACAATATTCCGGGAAGTTGTCTGAAAATGTATCTTTGCACAGCTTCCCGGTATACTCACTCCAGGAATAATATATGCTCGGTTACACATTACGTCGAGTTGGCAGTGCGATTCCAACCCTTCTCTTTATAATTACCATCGCTTTTTTCATGATGCGCCTTGCTCCGGGTGGACCGTTTGATAGGGAACGGCAGTTACCACCGGAAATTGAGGCAAATATTCTCCGTGCCTATAATCTTGATAAGCCTGTCTATGAGCAATATTTTGATTATGTTATTAATATTTGTCATGGAGATTTCGGCCCCTCTTATAAGTATCTTGACTTCACTGTTACAGATCTGATCGCAACCGGTTTCCCCGTGAGTTTAAGGCTGGGTATGTACGCAATTATCTTGGCCATAATTGTCGGTGTATCCGCTGGGACGATTGCCGCCCTTAAACAGAACAGTTTTTTTGATTACCTGGTGATGGGAATGGCAATGACCGGTATAGCTGTACCCAATTTTGTTATGGCCCCGTTGCTGGCTCTTATCTTTGGTGTATACCTGTCATGGCTGCCGGTGGCGGGCTGGGGGAATGGAAATTTCAGTTATCAGGTGATGCCCATAATAACCCTCGCCTTACCGCAGATTGCCTATGTGGCACGTCTCACCAGGGGGAGCATGGTGGAGATCATGCATGCCAATTTTATCCGTACGGCCAGGGCCAAAGGTCTCAGCGAAAAAATAGTTGTAATCAGACATGCGTTAAAGGGTGGCCTTTTACCCGTTATCTCCTATCTGGGCCCTGCCATAGCTGAGATTATCACCGGCTCCGTGGTGATAGAGTCTATTTTTGATGTACCGGGAATCGGCAGGTATTTTGTAAACGGTGCGTTGAATCGTGATTATCCGGTGGTCATGGGTGTGGTAATTTTCTTTGCGTTGCTCATTATCACGTTGAACCTCATTGTGGATCTCATTTACGGTTTCCTCGATCCTAGGGTGAAAGTTGAATAGTAAAGGTTGAATAGTGAATAAAAAAGATCAATTATCCGTACTGGAGACAAGTACTGCGGTTAAGGGCAGGAGTCTTTGGCAGGATGCGTGGCGACGGCTGTTCCATAATAAAGCCGCCGTGGTTTCAATGTTGCTTCTGGCTGCAATTATCGTTCTAGCGATATTTGCGCCTTATCTCTCTCCCTGGGCCTATGATGACCCCGACTGGGGGTATAGTTTTCCCGGCCCGCCCAATATGGAACTTTCCCACTGGTTCGGCACGGACGGTAATGGCAGGGATCTCTTTGTGCGAACCCTTTTTGGTGCGCGGGTTTCCCTGCTGGTCGGTGTTCTCGCAACCCTGGTCAGTCTGTTGATCGGCGTAACCTACGGTGCCACCGCCGGATATATCGGAGGTCGTGTTGATAACGTTATGATGCGAATCGTCGATGTTCTCTACTCATTGCCGTTTATGTTTTTTGTTATTTTGCTGATGGTCTTTTTCGGGAGAAATATCTTTCTTATTTTTGTTGCCTTGGGTGCTGTGCAGTGGCTTACCATGGCCCGTATTGTTCGTGGTCAAACAATCTCGATAAAAAAGAAGGAATTTATTGAAGCCGCCCACGCCGTGGGGGTTCCCAATCGGAAAATAATTTTTCGTCATATAATTCCAAATGTGCTGGGACCCGTTATCGTCTATATGACCCTTACCATTCCCCAGGTTATCCTGACTGAGAGCTTCCTGTCTTTCTTGGGACTTGGCGTGCAGGAGCCACTCACCAGCTGGGGTGTGCTGATTTCCGAGGGAGCAAAGCAGATGGAGTCATCTCCGTGGCTTTTGATTTTTCCCGCAACTTTTTTGGCTATCACGCTTTTTTGTTTTAATTTTATAGGCGACGGTTTACGTGATGCCCTGGATCCCAAGGATCGATAACTATGCTACTTGATGTACAAAATTTAACCACGCGTTTTCAAACCCACGACGGCGAAGTTCGTGCGGTAAATGATGTTAGTTTTTCCATAGAGCCGGGAGAATGCCTCGGTATTGTCGGTGAATCAGGTTCGGGGAAGACCCAGGTTTTTATGTCGATTATGGGTTTGCTTGCCAAAAACGGTGCAACATCCGGGCAGGTATTTTTTGAAGAGAAACAGATTCTCGGTCTAAGCAGTGCGAAACTCAACACCCTTCGAGGTGTGGAGTTCTCGATGATTTTTCAGGATCCCATGACCTCCTTGAATCCATACCTGCGTATTGCAAAACAGATGACAGAGGTCCTGGTTACCCACCGCGGCATGGATGAGGTTGAAGCCGAGAAAACGAGTATAGAGCTACTTGATCTCGTTGGTATCCCCCAGGCAGAAAAAAGATTCCGCATGTATCCCCATGAGTTTTCAGGCGGGATGAGGCAGCGGGTAATGATTGCCATGGCTCTGCTCTGTCAACCTAAATTATTGATTGCCGATGAGCCGACGACGGCGCTGGACGTCACCGTTCAGGCCCAGATCATAGAACTGTTGGCCCGCCTTGGTCGTGAATTAAATATGGCTACGGTTCTTATTACTCATGACCTGGGCGTAATTGCGGGTCTTAGTGATCGGGTTCTGGTCATGTATGGCGGTCGCATTGTCGAAGAAGCTCCGGTTAGGGAACTCTTCCACGATCCGCAACACCCCTATACCCGCGGCCTGCTTGATTCCATGCCCCGCTTGGATGACTTGTCCTCTGAGACCCTCTACACTATTCCCGGTCAGCCTCCTGATTTGCAGGCCTTGCCGGCCGGTTGTAGTTTTGTCCCTCGGTGTACGTATGCCCTGGAAATATGCCGTAAAGAAGGTCCGACCCTGAAGAGTATAGGTGAGGGGAGGACAAAGGCCTGTCATTTGGAGAAGATGGTATGAATACGTTGCTAAAAGATTTCACTGAGGAGGTTATACTCTCAGTGCGCGGTTTGAAAGTATACTTTCCCGTCTCATCCGGTTCCATGTTTAAAAGGGCAAAATCCCTAAAGGCCATTGATGATGTTGACTTTGATCTCTACGGCGGTGAGACTTTGGGCGTGGTCGGGGAGTCGGGTTGCGGAAAATCAACCCTTGGTCGCGGGGTTTTGCAGTTACTCGAACCCACCGCAGGTGAGGTTGTCTGGTTGGGGAATCACCTGGAAGGGTTATCTCCTAAAAAGATGACTGCCCATCGCAAGGAATTACAGATTATTTTTCAGGACCCGCTCGCCTCCCTTGATCCGCGAATGACCATCGGGAACATTATTGCCGAGCCGTTAACGGTTCATTTCCCTAAAATGTCGAGCGGCGAAAGAAAACAACGGGTACGCGAAATGATGGAGTGCGTGGGTTTACTGCCGTTGATGATTAATCGCTACCCCCATGAGTTTTCCGGTGGCCAGTGCCAGCGCATCGGTGTTGCCAGGGCCATGATTCTCAAGCCTAAATTGATTGTTTGCGACGAACCGGTTTCGGCATTGGATGTTTCCATACAGGCCCAAATTATTAATCTTATTCAAGAGCTACAACAATCTTTTGGTCTTTCGCTCATATTTATCAGCCATGATCTATCCATAGTCCGTCATATAAGTCATAGAATAATGGTACTTTATCTTGGTAATGTCATGGAAATTGCCGATAAAGAATCTTTATATACCAATCCGCAACATCCATATACCAGGGCCCTTATTTCAGCGGTACCAATTCCCGATCCTGATCTGGAAAAAAATAAGAAAAGAATGGTTCTGAAGGGGGACCTCCCCTCTCCAGTCAATCCGCCGTCTGGTTGTGTCTTTCGGACCCGTTGTCCCCTCGCCCAATCAATTTGCGCAGAGAAAAAGCCGGTATTACTCGATGTCGAGCATAAGCACCAGGTAGCCTGTCATTTCAGTAAAAAAACCGGTAAATAACGGCGGTGGTTGTAGTGCGGAAAATACCTTCGTTATTATTTAGTTAAGTGGCTTTGTGCAGGGGATGAACCGTTACTATTATCGGCTGCCAGGGCCCGTGTGGCGGCGTCTAATATCCGGCGGCTTTTTTCCCCGCCGCCGCTGTCTGGTACTCCGCTGCCAAGGACAAGGTTAACCAGCTCGCCGTTATTTAGTTGCCGGGCTGGTAGGGTCGGCAGGAGTCTTTTATCAGTTAATGAAGTGTGTATTACGTTAACGGTATGGAGCGCCTCAATTGTTTCGTCCAGCAAAGTTTTCGGGTATTGGGGAAGGCGGGTATTGATATTACCTTTGGTAATTCGCTGTTTCTGTTCAAAAGAATCATAGATAACTTCAATAATATCAAAGGTTGCGGCCAGTTTTTGTGACGGCGTCTGCTCTAAGTCAACGAGTTGGTAATTGATAACATTCTGGCAGGCATAGGCGATCTGGGCGCCGGCCAGAATAAAAATCCAGCACAGGTACATCCAGACGAGAAACAGTGGCAGGGTTGCAAAAGAACCATAGATTGCATTGTAGTTGGCAACGCCCAGTTGCAGGGAAATGTAGAGATTTTGCACGCCGAACCAGATAATTGCCGCAAAGGATGCCCCGATCAGGGCGGGCATCGTTTTTACCTTGGTATTGGGAAAGAAGATATATATCACGTAAAATGTCAGGGCAATAAAGAAGACGGGTAATGCCCTGAAAAGTAGAGTCTGCAGCCAGAGAAATGGGATCATCGCGTTGATTTTTGATGAGAGGGCGGGGTTTTTAAGAAATGCACTGGCCGCAAAGGCAACGTTGATGGAGAGGGGCAGTAGAATGAGCAGCGTTAGGTAGTCGGCAATTTTTCTCAGTAATGATCGACCCGCATTGACCTTCCATATCGTGTTCATTGCCGATTCTATGTGGCTTAGGACGAGGATAATACTGAGGAGGATGCCGAAGACGCCGACGGTGCCAAGGGTTGCAAAATTAGTCTTATCAACATAGTTAAAGAGTTGATCCACCGCAGAACGAAGATGTTCCGTAAGGGTTTTGGAACTTGTTTTTGAGGCGTCTCCAGTGTTTTCCAGCTTTGCGGGGGTGTTTTCGGCAGGGGAGGGTGTGCTTTCCAAGCTTTCGATATAGGTGATGGCTACGGTCCTGAGTTGATCGCCTCCCCCCAGCCCTTTAACGATGGCGGTACTCATGGCCAGCATGGGTACCAGGGAAAGCAGGATGGTATATGTGAGCGCACTGGAACGCAGTGAAAGGTTGTTTTTTTTGAATTCAGCGAGGGTGATTATAATTATCCTCACGCAGTTACGCAGAGCTGAGGATATGGTGGATGACTCCTGACGTTGATTAGCCCAGGTCAATATCTTTGAGCGCAACAGGCATGGTCTGTTTTCTGATTTTATCATGAAGATTCAGGCTCAGTTTCTGAGGTGAAGCCATTTTTCAAGAATCTGAAAGACTATCTCCCGTTTTATCGGTTTGGTGATATAGTCGTTCATACCCGCCTGGAGACACAATTCCCTGTCCCCCTTCATGGCGTTTGCAGTCATGGCAATTATCGGAATTTTGTGAAACCCCTTGTCCCGCAACATACGGGTCGCTGCGTAGCCGTCCATTTCCGGCATCTGGATGTCCATCAGGATGGTATCAAAGGCGTTGGGGTCTTGTGTGAAGAGGTCCACCGCTATTTTTCCGTTAGCGGCAACGGTGACGGTATAACCGGCCTTGGTGAGTATCATGGTTGCCAGTTTCTGGTTGACAAGGTTATCCTCCGCCAGGAGAATTCTCACAGATTGTTTTAATTCTTCCCGTACTGAGTACTGGGTGACGAGTTTTTTCCCGTCCTTCTGGTCGTTGTGCTCTTCCCCGTTGCCGAGGATTTTAGCGAGTGTTTTGTAGAGTATATTTCGTCTGGCCGGTTTTGTTAAAAAGGCGGAAAAACCCGCGTCTTTGCATTGTTTGGCTACCCGTTCCGCAGAAGAGGTGTAGGCCAGTAAAGGTACCTTGGGGTTTGCAAGTTGTGAGGCCTGTATTTGGCGGGCGAGATCAAAACCTGTAATGGTCGGCATCTGCAGATCGAGGATAACAATTTGAAATGGGTCTTTTTGTTCCTCGGCACGGGTAAGTTCCGTGATGGTTGTGGTTTCGTCGAGGATGGTTGTTACCACCATGCCGCTGTTTTCAAGGATATTGCGCAGGATTTCGTTATTGGTTTTATTGTCGTCGACGACGAGGACTTTGATGTTCTTCAGCTGTGGTGCGGGCTTTTTTTCTTGCGGCGGGGTGGTTGACTTTTTCATTACAGCTTTGAAAAGAAAAGTGGTACCCTCGCCGAGGGTTGATTCCACCCAGACATGGCCGTTCATTAATGTGGCAATTTTTCTGCAAATTGACAGACCAAGGCCGGTTCCCCCGTATTTTCTGGTTGTGGTGCCGTCCGCCTGCTTAAATGCTTCAAAAATCGTTTCAAATTTTTTCTCCGGCAGACCTATGCCGGTATCGCGAATTTTACTGAGTAGGGTAATGGTTTTTTCATCTTCTCCCTGAACTTCAATGCTCAGTTCAAGTTCACCCCTGTCGGTAAATTTTGCCGCATTGCCCAGGAGGTTGACGAGCACCTGCCTAAAGCGACCGGGATCACCTTTTACGTTTGCGGGGAGATTGTCATCGATACGGCAGAGCACTTCTATGGGTTTTCCCGCCACCCGTGGCCTGATGAGTTCACACACGTCGTGGGCGGTGATTTCAGGATCAAAATCGATATATTCCAGAGTCATCTGGCCCGCTTCAACTTTTGAAAAATCGAGGATATCGTTTATTAGACCCAGCAGGGCTTCGCCACTACGTTTGATGGTCATGGCACTGTCTTTTTGTTCTTCGTCGAGATCAGTTTCCAGAAGCATATCTGTAAAACCGATAACACCGTTCATTGGCGTACGAATTTCATGACTCATGGCCGCTAAAAACTGGCTTTTGGCAATATTTGCGGTTTCCGCCGCCAGTTTTGATCGCCGCAGTTCCTGCGTTTGTTTGGCGATTTCCGACTGCAGAGTCTTGGAATAGTTCTCCTGCTGTTCCTGGATTATCTTATAACTCCTTTGGGCTTCTTCCATCATATCCTGGTACTTGCCGTCCATTACCTGGAATTTTCTGTTGAACTGTTTTTTTTGAATCGAGATTTTTTTCTGGAGTTGTTCAATCTCACGTTTATGAAAAAATGCGGTAATTGCGATGCTGACCAGGGGGGAAATATCCTTACCTCTACAACTGTCCGATCGGTAAAAAAAGAGTATTTTAGCCTGAACGGGGGGGGCGTCAAGACAGAAATATTGATCGGAGACGGTGGTATGTTGCTCCGGCGCGGCTGGGTTCAGGTTATTTGCCAGCAATGCGTCGACGATATGCTGAGGAAAATCTCCGTGGTGCTGTTCCGGTATCTGTTTGCCTTCGGGGGTGATGGCGATAAGAGATATGTTTGTCAGTTCTTTGTCCAGATATTCAAGGAGCTCTTCGGTTATGGCCGTGGCGGATGACGGTTTACTAAAGGGATTTGTCTGTGTCATTATTTCCGTGCTCCTATCCGTAGATAGCTTGGGCTTTAGACATCTCTTCGGGGAGATCTTCTATTAAAACTGTATATTCATCCATATAATCCTGTAAATGGTCAAAGAGGTGGGGGGAAATGTCAGTGCTGACATCCGGTAGGGTCGAGTAGTTGAGTTGCGCTGCTATGTACTCCGATATCTGAATGATTCCGGTGAGGCTGGAAGGGACAATATCCCCGGTTAGCTCATGGTGATCACGAATCGCCTCCTGAATGGCAACGGGCATATTCCAGTCTAGAGTCATATAGTGACCTATTTGACAATGATCAGTATCGAATGTTTGTTGTTCCAGTTTGACAAGTTCATCCGTTGATTTACACGTGGTACAGAGAGCGTAAAACTCTTCACATTTTACCTGTTCTTCAACCAGTAGACCAAAGTCATGCAATATACCACAGAGGAATGCATCATCTCCGTTTATCGCGAAGATTCTTTCTGCGACCATTTTGGCACAGATTGATACGGCGGCGGAGTGCATCCACAGCTTTTTCTTGGAAAAAAATGTATTGGTCTTTGGTTCGACAAAAATATTTCTCAAGGCGTCCGTTACCACGAGGTTGTGCAAATTTTTCATACCGATAAAAGCGACGGCACGACCGATGGAGTCGACGCTGTGGGCAAGACCGTAATAAGGGCTGTTGACCAGTTTGAGGAGCCGGGTTACCAGGATGGGATCCATTTTGATAACCTCTTCAAAATCCTTCATGGTGGACTCGGGGTCTGCGATTAGAGCGGTGAGAGTTGTTACAACGTGGGGTAGAGGCTGCACGTCGGTGAACTTTTCTATAAACTCTTTTGTTGCGGACATGAATATCCTTATTCTGGCTTATTTTATATGAAAGTGGTTTTCACTCTTGCGTCGCTTTCATTGTTCGTTGTGGCTGTGGTCTGAGAATTTGCTCCAGCCATGCTGGTTTCTGGGAGCTTTCCGAAAATGTATTTTTGCCGAACCCTTCACTATTGCCTAAAAACATATTCGTAGCTGGCGATGTTTGTCTAATATTTTTTGTCAATTCCCGATGTTGAACAGATAGTGAAGACTTTGCAACTGCTGTTGCCGGACAAGCTCCCAAAGGGTGTTTGGTTTAAAAAAATAGAAAGCAAAAAACTGTTTTGTTTACGCTGCGCTTATTTCTTTTTTACTTACCGCCTCCGCCTTTACCCTGTCGAGCAGTTCCGCCAATACTGCCTTTACGTTTTCACGCAGGTCACCGGCGACAATTATATGGAGGAGATCGTCGCCGGGCTTGAAAGTCCCTGTATACGCTTCAATAATTATATCAAAGATACCTTGTTTTTGAAGGTATTCTTCACGCAGGGCATTGATTTTATCATGGTCGGGGGTTACTTCAAGGTGGCTGACACCGGTTTTATCCTTTCTAGACCAGCTACGAACCACCCCGTTGTGGATGAGAATCATACCGCAATTATCTGCAAAACCGGGCTTATTTTTAAGTTCTTTTATTCTTGCGTTAATATCCATTTTTTTCCAAAGTGTTAAGGTTACGGGTTGAAAAGATAGAATCCTTACCAGAGTTACAGCATACGTACAATGGGAATAATTAGTTCCTGCGCCGTTTGCAGATGGGAAAGGTCAAGGGTTGAGTTATATCGCCTGAGCAGCCAGAGTGGAATGTTGAAACGAGTATGACAAATATTCCACAACGTATCTCCGAGGTTGACCCGATATTTTTTTTTGCCAACTACGGAATAGGTGGAGAGAAAACGTTCTTCAGTTTTTTTAAGAAAGGCTAGGCGCAATTCTTTGAAACGCCCAGGGGATACGGAAGCTAACTCCAGGAAGATTTTTTGACCTACATTTACATCCGCGCCGGTTTCAAGGGTGTTGAGGGCTAAGATTTTTTGTGTGGTGGTGGCAAGCCATGTTGCATATAGTGCTATTGTTTCCTGGGGTTGTACCGTAATATATCCGCAGAGGATGTTGTTTTGCCGGGATATACCCAGCATATTGTAGGCCGTCGGATCATGTTTTGGCAGAGCGCCGTTAGCACGTCTAGTAAATCTTTTTTTTTTACTGGCCAGGAGTAGGATATTTTTCTTTGTTTTTAAATGGTTGGTGATGTATGGATTGCCGTGGAATCTGATCTGAATTGCGTTGATTTTAATACGAGATGGGGTGGAGTCCCGCCTGGGGATCTTTAGTTTTTGTCTGGCATATATGGTGGCGTGTTTGTCGAGTTTGTTAATACGTTTTAATTTTTGCAGGGAGATGTTGTATGACCGGGCGATGGAATGTGCGGTCTCGCCGGGCAGCACCCGGTGAAAAGGGCTGCGTTGTTGTTTGTTTTTATATAGGTATTCGGGGATTGAGGCGATGCGCCGTCTTATTTTTTTATCGGCTGGTAGGCGCAGGGTGTATCCTTTTGGGATGAGTTTTTCACCTTTTAGCACGGGGGGGAGAAGTGCGGGATTATTCCGGGCTATTTCGATTGGGGAAACCGACAGGTACCGCTGCACATATTGTATATGCAGGTAACCGGGGAGTGTGAAGACTCGGTAAGAACGTTTTTTGCCACTGTTTGGCAGGTTTTTTTCCAGTTTTCTGGCAACCTTGAGTGCTGCTAAAAACTCTGAGTAAAAGTTTCTGGCTGCAAATTTAAAGCGCCCCTTATCGTAATGGGTAAATATTTTTTCATAACTGCCATGGTCACGTAATGCCCTCTGCATGCCGGCCGTTCCGTAATTGTAGGAGGTTAGGGCCAAAGGCCAGTTACCGAGGGACTGAAAACTATTTTTGAGGTATTTTGCTGCGGCATGAGTTGCCAGAACCGGATCAAGTCGTTCGTCCAGTGAGTATGATATCGTCAGGTACTGTTTGCCCGTCCCCCTGGTGAATTGCCAGATACCGGCCGCACCATATTTTGAGTATGCACGAATATTGAATGACGATTCCACGTGGGGCAGGTAGGCTAGATCTTCAGGCAGGTTGTAGTGTCGGAAAATTTGTTTTATTTCCTGCATATATTGTTGGGAGCGGCGGACACCCGCGAGGAAACGTTCTTTCTGCCCGTTTTGTGAGCGAATATTTTTTGCGGCGCGTGCCATTTGTCTCCTTATGTTTCTTCCTGAAAAAAGAGCGGCAATTCTCCTCTCTTCCCCTGTGTTTGGAGGTGAGCGCGATAGCTTTTTGAGTATGACCGCGTAATGTTTCTTCGCACGTTTTTCAACAATTGAGTTGAATTTCTTGGCGCCGGGAAGTTCGGGGCTGAGGAGTTGAATGACTCCGTAAACTTTTGATAAATCTACGGAGTCGTGTATAACCGCCTCGTTGAGAGAGTAGCGGCCATAGATATCCTGCCAGAATTGGACATTTGTTTTTATTTTTGAATAGAGGGGAAATGTCGTGGTCTTGGCGGATGTATCATGGCTAAACAGTATAATGAGGATACAGGTGATAAATGTATACCCGAAAAATGAATAGTTGCCGAGACGACGATATTTTGTAGGCTGAAAGCACATTGGTTATTTTAGTAGTGGGTTGCGGCGCTGGATAAAAGCGTCGCATTGTATTGTGAATGGACTTTTGTCCGGTTGTCAACCGGTCCTCATGGTTAAGGATATTTAATAGAACACCTTGATTTAGAATAAAAAATTTCATCCATGAACAATCATCTGCTATTTATATCATATGTGTGAGCATATCGGAATATCTATCTTGCAATACCATTAACTTAAACGCCTTGGTTCCTGTTTTGCTCTCGTCCGGGGACTCTGCAAACCCGGTCGCGCGGCCTGCTTGCAGATATTGATATGGAAATGTAAACAGATTGCAATATTTATAAATCAGTTCCGCTATATGCGGAAATGGAGGATAACGTGTATAGACCGATAATGGCGACTCTGGGTTATATTCTTTCACCGGATCGTCAAAAAACTTTACTTGTACATCGGAATAAGCGTCCGGGAGATCAGCATTTTGGTAAGTATAATGGTCTGGGCGGTAAGATGGTTCCCCAGGAAGATATTTACCAGTGTATGGTAAGGGAAATTTATGAAGAAGCGGGAATTATCTGTGAACATGTAGTGTTGAGGGGAACGGTAAATTGGACAGGTTTTGGCGCAAATGGTGAAGACTGGTTCGGATTTATTTATCGAATTGAGACTTTTTTGGGAGAGCCCTACTCTGCAAATGAGGAGGGAGATCTGGTTTGGGTGGATATTGATAAAATCCGGCAATTGCCCATGTGGGAGGGAGATAAGTATTTTTTACCCATGGTCTTTGATGACGATCCACGTCCATTCCATGGCTATATGCCCTACATAAACGATAGGCCGATAAGTTGGAAATATGTGCGGACCTGATTAGTGTTGCACAGTGCAGACCACGTGGTATAGTCAGGTTATTATGAAAATTTTTCCTTGATTTTGCAATTGGCAAGTTTGAAGTCTACGCAGCCCGGTTTAAATCGAGGCGCTCGATAAAGGCCCTGATTGTTTTCCAGGGAAGTAAGGGAAAAGGGGAGCAGATGATATGATCCAGGATAGTGAGTTGGTCCGTTTAGAGAAAATTGTTGAAAAAATGATGACGCGTTTCTCCGAATTAAGAAAAGAAAGAAACCGGCTGCAGCGAAGTCTAAGGGAGAAAAATGCGCTTATTGAAGAGTTACGCGACCATTTATCCGCCCGCGATGTGGAGCGTGGCGAGATCAGTCAGCGGGTAAACAAGATAGTTGCGCAAATTGAAGATTGGGAAAAGAGTTTTGTAAACGATCTTAAAAAGGAACCTGTAGTTGATCAGGTTGGCGAAGATTTTAAAGAGGGAGAAGAAAAAATGAAACAGCCTGATCTTTTTTCCATGACAGACGGTGATAGGTAATCTTAGTCAAGTGTTGTGCGCAGAAAGGGGTAGGTTGCTTTTATCATGTTAATCCGGTTCATTATTTATATTTTTACAATAGACATCCTTTTTGTTTTTCGATCCCGAATGGTAAAGAGTATGAGGAAAAAATTGTTTGTGAAATAATGAACGGGATTATGGTTTGTCGGATTAGTGCCTTACTCCATAAAACCTGTAAAGAAAAACAAGAAAATAAAGGTAATGTTCAACTTAACGGGTTCATAACAGAAACAAGGCACTTACT
>CAZQOD010000013.1:0-37355 GCA_964594945.1 uncultured Desulfopila sp. | reverse complement strand
CACTGTGATCTACCATCTACCCGACGGCCCCGCGCTTTCTCTAAAAATAGAAGGACTTGAAGAATATCTCGATCTGGAGCTGGAACTGGGTCATATCTGCGACACGTCCGATATTGACGGTGTTGTCCATTTTTTCCCAAAAGGCAATGCCTGACAAAACTACCGCACCCCCTCTTTTGTAAATTTCAAACTGAAAAAACCTTTGCCTCCATGGACATTTATATGAAAGTGGTTTCTACTTTTGAGTCGCTTTCATTATTTGTTGTGGCTGTGGTCTGGGAATTTGCTCCAGCCATGCTGGTTACTTGAACTGGTTCGTCGATTTTACCAGCTGCCCCGTCGGAAAATCATTGAACAATTTTTCCACAACCTGGCCGTCTATTGCCGTTACCCGTAGGGTAAACGGCCCTGCACCGAAACCACCGCTATCCGTGAACGTCCCATCTGAACCCTGACGCAACCGGTAATAATCAGTATGTTTTTGACTCTTTACTTCAACCTTTTTTATGGGAACTCTTGCATTTCTAACCCATAAGCTTGACCACCAGATGCTGGCGGCCGTTTGAAACTCATACTGTATAAATCCGGTTTTCGGACATTTGACAAACTGCCATGTCATTTCTCTTGGGTACTCACCCTCGTTTAAAGCGGCATAAACGGAAGGGCTGACATCAATATCGTTGCGACCGGTGGCACCATAGGTGACGACTCTTGCCGTAATTTCTTTTCCTTTACCGGTTCTAATAAAAATACACCTGTCGCAAACCGCGCCGCCTCCACTGTAGTAATAACTTACACCCGCCAAATATTCGCTCCCCAGACCAGTGCATTTATGGAGTTCACTTCGGTACCCCCCGGCTGGAGCGCATGCGTTATGCCATTTTGTTTCTGCAAAATCAACGGGACCAAGATGATATTGCCCTCTATGGGCTTGTCCGTAAAAGAGTGGTGATGATCCCGCATTGGCGACAATGGCGGGCATATATACAAATATTCCCATATCATCGCCTGCACAAGAAAATACAGATAACAAACTGATATTAAAAAAAGACACCGCTCCCGAAAAGAAAAAAAACCTTCGCAAAATTTGTAAAGACCTCATCATTTCCCTCCATGATATTTACAATCAGCAGAAAAAATGCTGCTGGCAACCGAATGATTTTTTGCTTTTAACAATCACACTCCTAACCACGGGTCAATAAAAATAAAAGTAAATTTACAAATACAGAACAACTGACATTCACAGCACTTGCTTGCAGATTGACTCAATTAATGTCTCCATAAACTTATTTGACCTGAATGAATAGCCTCCTTCGACAGATTAATAATTTTTATGATTTTACTTTTAACCGCATTGGGGTTATCACATGTTTCAAGGTAGTGTTTTGATAGCCGAGCCACTTTCTCATCATCATTAACCAGTAAAAGAAGGTATATCCTCAGCATAAATTCTGTCCATTTTTGTTCGTTACTTGCAGCTTCTGAATCTGTTGAAAGGAGTCTTTCGGCAAGTGAATAATTTTTGGACATAACTGCCATCGCCACAAGATGTTTTTTCATATTGGCAATATCCCAATCTTTCTCAGGTACCGTTGCTATGATTGATTTCATGATCTCAATTGCATCATAGTCACTACCCAATGCCCAGGGAATATACTTGTTTAAAAGAGGATTATGGATACACTGGTGTAAAACATACAACTGTGAATATTTGGTTGTTCCCTGGGTCATCAGTAAATCATCAACAACCCACCTGGATGAAAAGAAGTTTTTACTCGCATTTTTTATGGATTGTGGCCAGTATTTAGCAATATTTTTACTATGCATGAAATTTTTATAAGATTTTTTGGAGTTCATAAAATCACGGTAAACTGGCACCCCATTTTGCCAAGTTCGGTTGACCGGTGAAAGACGTTGGGGGAAATCATCAACCAAAGGTTTGGTTGATCCGACCCATTGTTTAAGTCGAGATCCATCGGCCACAAAAGACGCTCCAAATTGTTCAGGACTGACAAAACCCAGTTTTTTTAATTCATGTCCAATTTTTTCATCTTGCCATTGCTGTTGAAACAATTTCTCCGATACGGGTTGTGTATAGTTATTGGTTCCTGCCAACATCCACTCTAACCCACCTCCTGACCATAAGGAACAATCTGAAAATTCATTGCAAAATGCTTTTATTATAGCTTTAGTATCATTTGGTCGCAATTGGTACACAGGTAACCAATAAGTTGCAATACCACCCAAATTTAAACAGTTACGTATTAAGTGAAAGTACTCTTGAGTGTACAAATTAACAACACCATAAAAGGAGGGTGGCGGAGGTTCGGCTGTAATGATGTCAAATTTTTTTTCTGTTGTTTGTAAAAAAAAACGCCCATCTTCAACATGAAGGTTAACGCGCTTATCCTTGGTGGGATTATCCGCTGCAATGGGATACACAATATTGCTCATCTCAAGAATATCACGAGATATATCAACTATATCTATTTCCTCAAGACTCTTAGTATCTGTCAGCGCCTTGGCAGTTGAGCCGCACCCAAAACAAATGAGCAGTGCGTTTTTGGGATTACCTAATAGAGTAACCGGCCAATACACAAAAAATTTCATGTATCTTTTTGCATCTTTGGAAGTAGCTGACATTGAATAATTATTGGTAATAAGTCTATAATAATGCGCTTTATCGGCTATGTCTTTTTTCATGTATTGTATCGTTTCTGTAACACCTTCACGCCAGGCAATCCTTTTTTCGCCTGTTAAATCTGCATATAACTCAGAAGCTATATTTATATAAGACCTTTCCATAAGACCAAAAGGGAAAGTAAAAAGAGAAATGATAAATATAGTGCCAAGAACTTGTGCTGCATTTAAATTCTTAATAATTAATATCTTAGCATGTCCATCTCTAAATAATAAGCAGGTAAGTCCATAAGCAACAGCAATAATAAAAAACGCAATTTCCGTGCCAAGGAGAGGGAGAAGGATATAGCCACCAACAACAGCTCCCAGCATTGCCCCGGTGGTATTTGCCATAGTAAGAAAACTTGTTGCACGACTTTCCGATAAATTTTCATTATGAAAAGTACTTCCTATCGCTGTAAAAATAGCACCAGAAATAAATGCGATAGGAAAAATCAGAAAAAACGATGCAACAAAGATAAACCGATCAACCCGGATCTTCTGAAAGATGAAAAGGACCAGTGAAAAATTGCCGTATAAAATAATTACAAGGAGGCCATTTATTATAAATAAATAAAACAAATACTCATGAAAATTCGAATTCTTCCTTGACCATTTTGAGGCAAAAAGACCACCAGTGCCTATTCCGGCCAAAACAGTTGCAAGCATTACAGCAAAATTCCAGCTATGGCTGTTGAAAAATAGCAGTATGAAACGAAACCAAATTACCTCGAGAGCAAGCAGAATTGCTCCCGCCAAAAAACTTCCGGTTAGGGGCTTATTTAATTGAATGAGTTGTCTAATAAGAGTGCTGGACGATGTTTTAATATTTGAGGGAAGAGTAGATTCCTGTTTAATCAAACATATGGTAAAAAATGCAGCCAGAATATTTAGACTTGCCGCAAAAAAACCTGCTCCCCAGATACCAACAAATTTTATTATGATAAGTTCATTTAGTAATACGCCTGTTAATGCACCTAGAGTATTCCAGCCGTAGAGTAGACCAAGGGTTTCTCCAAAATTAGATGTTTGCTTATATAGGGCCTTCACAAGCAATGGCAGCGTCATTCCCATTGCAATTGTTGGAATAAGCATAAATGAAAATGCAATAACAATCCTGATAAAATTTAGCAAAAGAGGCTGAGAAGTCATTGAACTATACAGAGGGGTAAGATACGATATGGACTTTGAGAAAAGAATAATCGTAGTTATTCCAAAGATAGCAATAATTACTTCAAGACAAACGTAAAAACGTAAAGCAAAATGAATTTTTTCACCCCAAACAGCGATAAATGCATTACCAATAGCCAAACCAGCCATAAATGAAGCGAGAACTATTGATGATGCCCAAACACTATTGCCCAAATTCAGTCCCGCCTGATGAAACCAAACTGATTCAAATATAAGAGCTGAAGCGCCGGATATAAAAAAAATGAACGAGAGTGGAATTGATAACTGCTTCTGTTGTGTTTTATAAGACATATATATTATCTCAAAGGCCTGGAGTTTATTGTGGATATTGTCCGGAAGAGGGGACACCGTAAACCCGTTCATGGGGGCTTGTCTGCAGCCCCCAGCAAAAACAAAATAGAACTTTACACAGCATTTTATCTTTAAGTTAATAACATTAGTATGACCAATATTTCCACTGCTCGATGCAGTAAAAATTGTTTCGTTCTCCGATTGTGTTCTTTCACAAGTACATTTATTTTAACATCAGGCTAAAAATATACTGTGATTTAACTCTGAACTATTTGCATTATCAGGGAGGGGAATATTTACCTTGGAGATGAATGGTGGTGTAATAGCGTTATTTTTTCTGTTATTGCATTATATTTAAATATAAATGTAAATCCTGCATGTTGTATCGTTCTCTTATCGCCATCATCAACTTCAAACTCATAAAAACCTGCCCATGAAATTAAAGTTGAATCATCTGAGACAAAAATAACATCATCCAAAATCTTACAGGTTGGATTTTTTTTCACAAATTCTTCAAAATATCCAACGGCTTCTTTGCCTCCTCTGCGAAATTCATTGGAGAATGTCGCAAACAATACTGCAAATTCGTACATATTCTCAAGCTCACCTAAATTTTTATCTTTAAGCAATCCTGTCCACTTATAAAAAAAATATTCCTTAACAAGTGCGTAAATATCTTGTTTTTGTTCAGCCACTTCTCATCTCCTTTTGCTTAAAACAGGATGGACACTAACCAGGCATAAAGTGATATCGTCCTGCAATTGGAAGTTAAATCAACGCCGCTCCATTCGCTGTCGGCAACTTAATGGAAAGCACGCTATTCATCCAGCAAACTGCTGTAATCGGCATCACTTGTAAAACTATGTTCAACTGCGGGATAGGTGCTTTCTTTTACTTCCGCTGCAAATTGCCGGATACTCTTTTTGATAACCGGGGAAAGCTCAGTATATTGTTTGACAAACTTTGGCGTGAATTTATCAAACATACCGAGGAGATCATGGGTTACCAATACCTGGCCGTCACAGTGGAGACCGGCACCGATACCAACGGTTGGAATTGTTAAAGCTGTTGTAATAATCCAGGCCAATTCTCCGGGTACACATTCAATAAGTAATCCGAAGGCGCCTGCAGCTTGCAAAGCCCTGGCCTCTGCCAACAACTTTCTACCCGCATCCAAGTCCCTACCCTGAACCCTGTAACCGCCCAGTTGACTTGCAGTCTGGGGGGTAAGACCAATATGCCCCATCACCGGTACACCGGCATCAACCAGGCCCTTTACCACCGGACACATCTCCACTCCCCCCTCAAGTTTCACCGCGTCACAACCGCCTTCCTTTAAAAAACGCACTCCATTTTCAACACCGTCGTCAATTCCCGTCTGGTAGGAACCAAAGGGCATATCCCCAAGTATAAAGGCCGAAGGGGCACCCCTCCTCACCGCCCTGGTATGATGAATCATTTCGTCCATGGTCACCGGCACGGTGGAATCATAACCGAGCATAACCATACCCAGGGAATCACCAACAAGGAGTACATCCACATCACAATCGGCCAACATACGAGCCATGGACGCGTCGTATGCAGTCAACATGGAAATTTTTTTGCCTTGACCTTTCATGGCCGTAATTTCCGCCAATGTCTTTCTCATTTTCCCCACCTGTTATTCGTCGAAAAGAGTCTGTTGTAGGCCCATTTGTCGTGGAACCTTTTTCTGAAAATGTTCATAGGCACTAACCGTGGCCACCCGCCCCCTGGGTGTACGTTTTAAAAAACCGGACTGGATCAAAAATGGCTCATACACATCCTCGAGGGTGTTTTTTTCTTCACAGACCACGGTGGCCAGGGTATCCAGGCCGATGGGTCCGCCTTGAAATTTATCAATAATAGTCAACATTATTCTCCTGTCCATTTCATCGAGACCGAACTGATCCACCCCCAGCATATTCAAGGCATCGTTGGCCACATCAACACCGACCACCCGATGTCCACCGACTTCGGCAAAATCACGAACCCTCTTCAACAATCTGTTGGCAATCCGGGGCGTCCCCCTGGAACGACGCCCAAGTTCCAGAGCGCCGGAGGCGTCAATCTCCATCCCAAGAATTTTCCCGGACCGTTGCACAATCGTCACCAGCTCGTCAGGGGAATAGAAATCAAGACGCAGGACAACGCCAAAACGATCACGTAGGGGTGGAGTCAACAGGCCGGTACGGGTGGTTGCACCCACCAGGGTAAAATGCGGTAAATCCATCTTTACGGAGCGGGCCCCCGGCCCCTGGCCGATAATTAGATCAATCTGGAAATCCTCCATCGCCGGATACAAAATCTCCTCCACGGCGTGGTTCAAGCGATGGATTTCATCAATAAAAAGAACATCCCCTTCCTGCAGGCTGGTTAAAATAGCTGCCAGATCCCCCTGCTTTTCAATAACAGGGCCGGAAGTAGTTTTAAAACCCGCCCCCATTTCATTGGCAATAATACAGGAGAGCGTAGTTTTGCCCAGACCGGGAAAACCGTGGAACAATACATGATCCAATGGTTCACCCCTGCCAAGAGCGGCTTTGATAAAAATCGACAGACTCTTTTTTACCTGTTCCTGGCCGATATAATCACTGAGCCGCTGGGGGCGAAGTGTATTTTCTATTTTCGGTTCGACCGGTTGACGATCCGGACTGACAAGGCGGCTGTCAACTCCTATGTCTTCCTCGATGTTCATGCCAGTACCCTTAATGCTTTTCTAATGAGTTCTTCTATCGTCAACCCGGCGTAAATGTCGTCGCCCAGCTCTTTTTTCACCTTTCCCAGTGCATTCCCGGCTACATTGTCCGGATAACCAAGGTTAACAAGGGCCGAAAGGGCATCGCCCGCAACAGAACCCGGAGCTGTCATCGGTATAGTATCTCCGCCCGATACAGAGAGCTGATCAACAACCAGATGGCTTACCTTTTCTTTTAAATCAACGCAGATACGTTCCGCCGTCTTTTTTCCAACCCCTTGCAGGGTGGTGAGTAGCTTTATATCGCCATTGACAATAGCCCCGCATATTTCAGCCACCCGGAGACCGGAAAGCATGGCCAGGGCCAATTTGGGTCCGATCCCCGTCACCGTCTTCAGGGTAAGAAAGAGTTCTTTTTCCTGTTCCTCCAGAAAACCGTACAGGGTGATAGCATCTTCACGAACATTGGTATGGATATGAAGAAACACATCTTCTCCCACGTCCGCAAGCCTAGCCACACCGTCCCCGGACAAAAATACCTCGTAGCCGACACCGACCACATCGATCACGACCCGATCCGTCCCCTTCGACAACACCCTGCCTGTTAATGCTGCTATCATATTTTACCAGATTGATTAAAAGATTATTAGAAACTCCCAGGACTGCCGCTGATTAAAGTAAGGCGACATTGATTCGCATGGCACATGGCCACGGCAAGAGCATCCGCCGCATCGGCACTGGGTGAACCGGCCAGGCCGAGCAAGACCTTGACCATGTGCTGAACCTGACCTTTCTCGGCCTGACCATAACCGACAACCGCCTGCTTTACCGAGCGGGGGCTATAGTCATGCACGACCAGACCATTTTGGGTTACGGCAACAACCGCCGCGCCCCGCGCATGCCCCAGTTTCAGGGCTGAACGGGGGTTAGTCGCCAAAAAGAGATCCTCGACGGCGGCAACCACAGGATTATGGACCTGTATGACCTCATTAATACCTTCAAAAATTTCATTGAGACGATGGGAAAAGGGATATTTGGGCGTGGTTTTAATCACACCACAGGCAACAAACTGCAACTTACCGGCCTCTTCATCAATAACGCCATATCCGGTTATCCTGCTGCCGGGGTCAATACCTATTATTCTCACCGCAGTCGCAACCTCTTCACATTGTTTACTCCCATCACCTCAAGACAAAAACCGGGAAGTTTTCAGGATAACTGGTCCATAAGGGCATCGTCTATATCAAAATTTGCCGAAACTTTCTGGACATCGTCATGATCTTCAAGGCTTTCCATGAGTTTTAACAAAGAGCGAGCGATTTTCTCCTCCGTCACTTCCACGGTATTCTGGGGAATCATGGTAACAGCGGCATCCAGGAAGCTTATTCCCGCTTCCTCCAGGGCACCACGCACCTGATCAAACTCTTCGGCATCGGTAATTATCTGGAATTCGGTACCCTCATCAACCACATCTTCGGCCCCCGCTTCCAGGGCCTGATCCATCAGCTCATCCTCCGACACACCCTCTTTATCGATCTGAATAAGGCCTTTTTTGTCAAACATCCAGGAGACACAACCGGACTCACCGAGGTTGCCGTTGCTTTTTGCGAAATAGTGACGAACATCCGCCACCGTCCTGTTACGATTATCAGTAAGACATTCAACAAGGACAGCCACACCGCCCGGACCATAACCCTCGTACATAATTTCATCGTAGACCTCACCGGCAATCTCCCCGGTTCCCTTCTTAATGGCCCTGGCAATATTGTCTTTGGGCATATTCTCCGACTTGGCATTGGCAATCGCCGAGCGAAGACGGGGGTTACCCTCCGGATCACCGCCACCCTGGCGGGCCGCAACGGTTATCTCCTTGATTAAACGGGTAAATATCTTACCCCGCTTTGCATCGTTGGCACCTTTTTTTCTTTTAATTGTTGACCATTTTGAATGTCCTGACATAAACACACCTATCGTCGATTATTTAATATAATGGCAGCGTAAAAACCGCTATACCATATTCATTCCCGGGGTCCGGTGAAAAAGAGCAAAACAACCCGCAGCCCTGCAACAAACTAATTTTTTATCCCTGAATCCTGCAGGCGATACATGTGAAAAAATATCTTCACCTATCGCGCCCCTCTGGACAACAGAGCAATCCTAGCGATTGCAAAAACTTAGGTTATAATCCATTCCCAGTACAAAAACTTCCCTGCTTTCGATGCGCGAACTCCGGGGTTTTAGTACTTTAACCATGCCAAACCGGCCCTTTAACTCCCGGACAAATTCCGGAAAATCCTCACCCTGGAAAACCTTACAGATATAATGACCCTTGTTTAGCAGGAGCTGCTCAGCAAGGGCCAGGGTCGTACGCACCAGCTCCAGAGAGTTTTGCGCATCCACCCATCTATTGCCCGTTGTTTTCGGGGCCAAATCAGAGATTATTACCTTAAATGCCGGTCTGAACTTTTTGAGTACAGGTATCAAGCCGGGCTCCATAATATCCTGACACAACCAGTGAATGGGCGCAGCGCCCGCCCTGGCCGTCTGCTCAGCCTGCTGCAGGTCTACCCCCACCACAATACCCTTGGGACCAACGACCTCGGAGGCGTACAGAGACCAGCTACCCGGATAACATCCCAGATCAAGAACACTATTACCACGGCGCAGAAACCTGTATTTTTGCTGTACTTCTTCTAATTTATATATGGAACGGGCCGGATATTTTTCCTTCTTAGCCTTCCTCGCATAATAATCGTTTATTTTACGCACGTTTTAGTCCATTTGTATATCTTTGACAAGCTGAAAACCGATCAGTTACACCCACATTTCTCCGCATCAACTTCTTTTAAAAACAGATCCACCCAGGCCAGGGCCGACTCCCTATCATAAACCTTCCCTTCGACCCGCGCCACCTCCAACTCACTTAATACAACGGAAAAAAACGGGCCCGGTGTAAGAGCAAATTCTTTGATAAGATCCCGTCCCGTCAGGAGGCGCGGGCCGGTCAGCACCGGTCTTATATCTTTATGGTAGATGATCAGGATATTTTTTAAAAGAGTTCCCAATTCTTCTTCCATACCGACGGGCTTCATCTCACCACTGCCGGCTAAACTGTCAGACATGGCCAGCAGGAACAAGCCCGCCAGATCGTTTCCCGCCCGGCGACATAATTTAAGGGCCGCCCTTCTGGAAACCCGGCCCCGGCGCTGCACATTACATAAATGAAAGGGATGCATATGCATCTCTATCAACAACAAAATTAACTTTTTATCCGCCCGTCCCCATTTCAAACGTTCTCCAATGCGATCAACCATAACGGCCCCCCGGCGGTCATGGTTATAAAAAGTGATCCGGCCCCCTTTGTCCTCCCGGATATTTTGTGTAATCGGCTTACCGATATCATGCATAAGAGCGGCCCATTTCAGACAACGGACACTGTTTTCACGCCCCAGGTAATCTACCATAAGATCTTCCTGATCCGGATAGTAACGGCCAGGATCGGCGATGATTTCTTCTATTTTTTCCAGGGCCAATAAACAGTGACCCAAAACATCCAGATGGTGGAAGCCCGGCTGCACGACACCGGCCCCCAGATAGATCTCCGGCAGCAGGGTCGCCAAGAGATTCGTTTCAGCCATCTCCCTTATTGTTCTACTGGTTCGAACGGATTCGAAAATAATCTTTAACTCGTAACCAATCCTTTCAACCGCACTGTTATTGATTAAATCGGCATGTTTTCTGATCGCCGCAACCGTCTCTTCGTCCATGGAAAAATCCAACCGGGCGCAGAGTCTATAACCCCGTAACATTCGCACCGGATCAGCCTCAAAAGCAGCGGGACATCGCCTTATCTTACCGTTTTTAAGATCGTTGTAACCGGACATCGGATCGATCAATTCCACTCCACAACCATCCACCAGCAAATCAAACCGCAACGCCATGCTGTTACAGGTAAAATCCCTAAGCCGCAAATCTTCTTCAATGGTTGTCGCCCCGCCGCGAAAAGAAGCAAAATCCACCTGAATATCACGGAGTACAACCCGGCCCGCCTCATCGTCCGGGCCACTGATATCAACGAATGTACCATAACCGAGCATGTGAATTAGCTTTTTGGCGCAGGCGTCAGCATCCCGGGTCACCGCAATATCCAGATCATTGCTGTCCCTGCCCAGCAGACAATCGCGAACACTGCCGCCCACCAAATATAAATTACCATGGCAACAACGTCCGATATCGGCAAGTGCCCGCAACAACTCCTCGGGATAATTCCGCTTTAATTGTGCCACGCCTTCCGGTAGAATAGAATTCACAATCTTAGCCGGGGATCGCCCCTTACCCCCTTGAATAATTTAATAAAATAATACCTGAATTTCACATTTAGTGCCTTACTCCATAAAACCTGTAAAGAAAAACAAGAAAATAAAGGTAATGTTCGACTTAACGGGTTCATAACAGAAACAAGGCACTTGTTTGCAACTTGTCTGCGTTAGAGTGTAAGAAAACAAATTTCATGCTGTTAAATTAATATGTTATTGCTCAGATAGAAAGACTCATAACTTGCCGATACAAAATTCAAGTAATACCCGGAAACAATGGATAACAGACAACCGTTTATTTACCTGGCCCCCATACGAGGCCTGACCGACGCATTATTTAGAAGAACCTTCTTTAACCATTTTGACGGCTACGATGCGGCAGTTGCACCATTTATAAACCCTCAAAAAAAGGCCCTATATTCGGATAAGATGCTCACCGACGTATTGCCGGAAAACAACAGTAACCACACCATAATACCGCAAATACTCCACACCGACCCGGATGATTTTCTTCTCCTGGCAGACAGGCTGGAGAAGATCGGTCATACCCATATCAACTGGAACCTCGGCTGCCCCGCGCCCATGGTTACCCGCAAAAAGAGAGGATCGGGACTATTGCCCTATCCTGAAAAAATAAGCGATTTTCTCGCACGGGTTATCCCGAAACTGGGTATCGAATTATCCATAAAAACACGGCTTGGACTTAATAATATAACAGAAATCCAAACGCTTTTACCCATGCTCAACCAGTTCCCCCTCAAAGAAATCACCATCCATGCACGTCTAGGCAAACAACTTTACAAGGGTTCGGCCAATGTGGAAGGTTTTAAAAAATGCCAACAACTCAGCAAACATACACTGGTCTATAACGGAGATATCAACAGCGGTGAGCAATTCCGGCTGGTGGGTCAACACCTGCCCTCCATACAGCGATGGATGCTGGGCAGAGGCGCCCTGGGCAACCCCTTTCTCGCAGAGGAAATCAAGAACCCGTCGTCCAGCAATAACAGGGTACAAAAAAAACAACGTTTACTGGATTTCCACGCGGATCTCTATCAAAAGTACCAACAACGACTGGACGGACCAGGTCATCTCCTCAGCCGTGTCAAACAGCTCTGGATCTATCTGATAGTCTCTTTTCCCGGCAAAGAAAAAATTCTAAAAAGAATCCTGAAAGCAAAAACCCTGGACAGATATCACTCGGCGATCGGACAACTATTTGATCTTTAGGAAAGACGCCAATCGTAAAATAATTCATCCAACAATGGTT
Organism: uncultured Desulfopila sp.; assembly: GCA_964594945.1. GTDB lineage: Bacteria > Desulfobacterota > Desulfobulbia > Desulfobulbales > Desulfocapsaceae > Desulforhopalus_A. The sequence continues at coordinate 24,892 of CAZQOD010000013.1, read as the reverse complement.
CAGCAATAAACAGTTCTTTTTTCTCCCCCAGGGTACAGCTCACTTCGGCTTCTTTTTTCCCCGCGGGACGCTTCCGACCAAGCCGTATCACAATGGCCGCCACATTACGCAGGTCGTCCTCCAGGGCGGCGCTGTCTGCGTAACGTTCGCTTATCCTTTTCAATACAGCGGTGGGACCGGGCCAGTCCTCCATTAACAGAACCGCATCTTCAGGCTGGGCAAGATCATGTAACATACCGTTTTCCCTTTCATCGCGCCCAACGATCAACCAACCCCCGCCCGGCAGAATAAACTGCCTACCCAGGAGCAATGAACGAATATCCGCAACCGATATTTTCGAAGACGACAAACCCGAATCCACCCTGTACATTTCCTTAATACGTCGACTGAGAATCGGATCGGCCAGAACGCACCCCCCCGCCGGGGCAGGAAAATCAGTAATTCCATAGCGAGCAGCCAAGGCAAGCTGCGGAGAACGACTACGGCCGTTCATTTTCAAGAGTTGACTGCGGTCCACCAGACCTGCTCTTTCTGCTTCAGTTTCGGGCATCAAGAGGGCGGAGAGGGGACGTAATAACAGTGACCTGGTTCGCGAATCACGCTCAATCAGATTCAGGGTGTCCCGCCTCTGGGACATGGGACGCTGGCCCAGCACTTCACCGGAGATAAGAAACGATGCCTGCAGTTCGCCAAGCATTTCCCTAGCCTTTTCAAACATCATTATCTTGCAATCGATACAGGGGTTAAAATTTTTCCCAAAACCATGGGCCGGATTATGTAACAACTTTATATAATCTTCACTAATATCCTGCACCATGACGTTTATACCATATTTCTCCAACATATCCCGGCGATGCTGCTCCACGTTTGCCAGAATATCATAGTGAAAAAACGGCGTTACAAACTGCACGGCGACAACATCAATATCCTGCGCCATAACCAGCCGCGTCGCCAGGATCGAATCAAGGCCGCCGGAAAAAAGAGAAATTGCCCTGACCCGCTTCATAGGACATTACTACCTTTGGCCAGAAGCTCCTCGGCCCAGGCCCTGGTCTGTGCGGTTGACGAATCTCCGGCCAACATGCGCACAATCTCGTTTACCCGTTTTTCAGGCGAAAGTCGAATAACATCGGTTTGGGTTCGCCCGTTCCCCACCGTTTTAGAGACCTGAAAATGCATGGCGCCTCTGGCGGCGATCTGGGGGAGATGGGTTATGCAGAAGACCTGGTGATGAACTGCCAGTTCCTGTATTTTCCGGGCAACCGCCTCCGCCGCTTCACCGCCTATACCGGCATCGACTTCATCGAAGATCACGGTTTCCACCATATCTTTGCGAGCTAGCAGACATTTCATGGCCAGCATAAGTCGTGACAGCTCTCCGCCCGAAGCGACCTTCGCCAGGGGGCGCTCTTCTTCACCGGGATTTGCGGAAAAGAAAAACTCGGCCCGGTCCCAACCCGTGGCCCTCATATTCTCCACAGTGTGTTTCACCTCCTGCCAATGTACGACAAAACCGGCCCGCTGAAAAGCCAGTGAAGATAATTCTAAATCCATCGCCCGTTCCATCTCCCGAGCGCTCTTCACCCTTTTCCTGGAAAGATCTTCAGCCAGGCGACATAATTTATCCTGGACTTTTTGCAACTCCCCCTGCAGCCGGGCAAGTTCTTTGTCCATATTGTCCAACTGTCGCAGTTCTTGTTCTGAATTTTCAGCAAAATCTATTACCTGCTGCAAAGAATCACCATACTTTCTCTTTAACTGCTGCAAAATATCAAGTCGTTCGTTGACCTGCTCCAGGCGGAACGGATCCGTTTCCAGGGAATCTTTATAGAGCCTCAACTCCCTGGAATAATCCTCCGCCAAAAAAGTAAATCCACCAATATCTTCAGCCAGCTGGGCCGCCGCCGGATCAGAGGCGGCCAATTGTTCAAGGTTTTGTCGTAAACGGGTGAGTCCTCCGGCCAGATCATAATTCAATATCTGGTAGCTTTCGCTGCTGATTTTTATCAATGTTTCCGCGTTTTTCAGCCGTTTTTTCTCAGCCGACAGTTTCTCATCCTCCCCCGCTTCAGGGGCGGCCTGTCTGATTTCGTCCACCTGAAACTTTAAAAAATCCTTACGTTGTTCCTTTTCCTGCTCCTGTTTTTTAAGCAGGGCCAGGGCCTCTTTTTTCTCCTGCCAGACAGCAAACACTTTTGCCAACTCCCGACGCTGCGGCCAGAGATTGCCAAGGGTATCGAGAAAATCCAGATGCAAGCCCGGCTGCAGAAGCTGCTGGTGATCATGCTGACTTGCCACATTCAACATATCCGCCGTCAACTCCGCCACCGATTTTGCGGTGGCCAGAGAACCGTTCACATATTGTCTGCTGCGGCCGGAACTATTCACTATCCGTTTAATAATAACGGAAGTATCGCCACCAAACCCGCCGTTCTCCAACTTTTCAAGAAGACCGTGGTGGTGAGGATCAAGTTCAAACAAGGCCTCTACTTCACAAAAATCCGCCCCGTTACGAATCCAACCGGCAGACCCGCGCCCGCCGGAAAGCAGGTGAATTGCCCTGAGCATTATTGATTTACCCGCCCCCGTTTCACCTGTCATTACTACAAATTTTCCACCCTTATCCTGCTCAAACTGCAGAGAGAGTGATTCAATAAGGGCCAGGTTTTTAACTCGTAATTCACATAACATTGATATATGCCGACGCCGCTTCAGATTTGCTTGTAAATAACTTCTTGAAGATGAAGTTATTTACAAGCAAACCCTTAATAATAAGTCCTTGCTTGACTCTACAAGAAAAGGACTGTAGTTTACCCCAGAGGTGTATATTCCAAGAACAGCTACACAGGCTTTCAATACTCATTATTTTGCCGCAGATCAATATGAAAGAAAAAACAGTTCTGAGTGCAAGTCTTGAAGATTACATCGAGGCCATCTATCACATTATCGAAGAGAAGATGGTGGCGAGGAGTAAAGAGATAGCTGAACGCCTCGATGTCAGCCGGGCTTCGGTCACCGAAGCGCTGCGTGCCCTTTCCAAAAGGGGTCTTATTAACTACTCTCCATATGAAGCCATAACCCTCACCAAACTCGGCAAGACCGTTGCTGAAGATGTTATTTTCCGCCATAACGCATTAAAACAATTTTTTGTAGAAGTCCTGGCCATAGACGATCACATAGCTGAAGAAGGCGCCTGCAGAATAGAACACGCGGCACCGGCTGAAATCATTAACCGGATGATCAATTTCACAGAATTCATGCAGATCTGCCCACGCGGTGGCAGCGAAATGATCAAAGGATTTTCCGCATATTGTGAACATGGCAAACAGGCCGACAGCTGTGACAGCTGCGTTTCCAATTGCTTTCCTGACAAATTTTAATTAGCCGAAAAAACAGACACACCATCAAGCAAACCGGGATTTGCGCAAAATCAAGGTTTTTTCTGTCCGACATCAATAAGATGAGCTATTTCTCCTTCCTCGGGAAAACGATTAAGATTTTTTTTAGAAAAAATTTTTTCCCCCTGGACCATAACCTCAAAAACTCCACCCGACGATGGGATCAGCTCCACTTCGGCCGCGAATTTTTTTCGTAACTCTTCCCCCAGACTGGAGGCCCGTGGTTCGTAGTTTCACTTGGTGCAATATTCAATCGATATATTCATATTATACTCCCGAACAAATAATTTAATGCCTTGCTCCATAAAACCTGTAAAGAAAAACAAGGCACTTGCTTGCAGCTTGTCTGCGTTAGGTATTGATAAATATCTATTATAGATCCCACCGCCCCTTTTAAAAATCGGCGATGATCTTTAGCCTACAATGTACTATACTGAAGTCTTTTAACATTGCAAGCGATCAAGTCACAGGGCTGTTTTAAATGGCCATTTGCGGGCAGAGACCGTTCAACAGAGACGACAATAATTTATTTTCAACCACCACCATAAAAAAATGGCATTTACACCAGCGACCCCTTTTTTCCTCAAAGAACTTGAGGAACTCAATCAACGGGAACTCAGTCGGCTGTCACCCAATGCGACACCAAGTTGTCTCGGTATCAGACGCCATGACGAACAGAGGAGCGGCTACCGGCAGCAATTTGCCCTCGATGCGGACCGGATTCTCCATTCCCGCGCCTATAGCCGTTATATCGACAAGACCCAGGTTTTCTCTCTAGTTGCCAATGACCACATAACCCACAGGGTTCTCCACGTGCAACTGGTCTCTAGAATTGCCAGAACCATCGGTCGCTTCCTCTATCTCAACGAAGACCTCATTGAAGCAATCTCATTGGGTCATGATATCGGCCACCCTCCATTTGGTCACGATGGTGAAGATATTCTCTCCGAACTCTGCCAGGAACATGGTTTGCCGCCGTTTCAACATAACCTCCAGTCAGTTCGTTTCCTGGATAAACTGGAACGCAAGGGCAAGGGCTGGAATCTTACCCTACAGGTCCTCGACGGCATCCTCTGCCACGACGGAGAAACACACACCAATTCACTCAGTCCCCAACCCGTAGCAACCTTTTCAGAATTTGACCAAAAACTCCAGGAAAAGAGAAATAACCCCGGAGCAATATTGCTGCCGGCAACGCTGGAGGGCTGTGTGGTCAGGCTATCCGATACGGTTGCCTATATTGGTAAAGATATTGAGGACGCAATCATATTAAAGCTCATAAAGAGATCGGACATTCCGGATAACTGCGCTAAAATACTAGGCAATTCAAACGGAACAATCGTTTACAATCTTGTCACGGACCTTATCAAAAACTCCGATACAGCAGGTGCTGATACCCCTTTTATCGGTTTTAGCAAAAAAGTTTCAACCGCCCTGCAACAGTTAAAGGATTTTAATTATAAGCATATTTACCTGGCCCCCGAGACAAAGAAAAAAATTCCTCTAATCCGCAACTGTTACAGAAAATTATTCTCTTTTTACTGCGGACGCCGACATCCGGATAGGGTGGAGCCGACGGAAAATATCGCCACCGCGAATATGCATATAGAAGAAGTATGTGATTTCATAGCGGGAATGACCGACGATTACTTCCTTAAGCAGGCTGAAAAAATCGGCTGTACAATTCCCGTAAAAGAGTAGTTGCTCACCCGTGGTCTGCAGTCGCAAGTCGGGATTCTACACTGTATTATATGCTGTAGCTCATCTAGAACAAGACGGATTTGTTGGTATCCAGCCGGATTCCGGTTGGATGGGAGAAGAACGTGACCCCTGGACCTGCCCCGAAGGGCAAGATTTAGGTTTTGATAGTGGACAGGGGGCGTCGGATATAAATATTGACCTCAATTTATGAACGTGGTATCCATTGCCGACAACTGATGTGCACCCGTAGCTCAGCTGGATAGAGCACCGGACTTCGAATCCGGGTGTCGGGGGTTCGAATCCCTCCGGGTGTACCAGTTTTCCTATATTTTACATGAAAGTGCCTTCACTCTTGAGTCGCTTTCATTGTCCGTTGTGGATTTGGTCTAATAGTTTGATCCAGCCATGCTGGTTAATTCACACCTGTTTTTACGGCTTTCTCTTTTTCAACGCGTCTTTTTTAACCTCACCGATAAAAAGACAAACAATGCGCCAAAACACACTTTTTGAAGGGACACCCCAGACAGCTGCAATCCCCCTGGCCGAAAAAGTCCGCCCGGAAAAGATTGAGCATATTTACGGTCAGGAGAAGCTTTTGGCCGCTGACGGGCCGCTTCGGCTGATGATTGAAAATGATGATTATGTCTCGTTTATCCTCTGGGGCCCACCAGGTACCGGCAAGACAACAATAGCCAAACTGGTTAAAAAAGAAACCACCCATGATTTTTACTCTTTCAGCGCCGTATTAAGTAAAATCGGCGAGGTAAAAAAGCTCATGGGCCGGGCCCGCCTCCGCCATAGTCAGCAAAACAAGAAGACAATTGTCTTCGTAGACGAGATCCACCGTTTCAATAAGTCCCAACAGGATGCGTTTCTTCCCTACGTGGAGTCAGGATCAATAATTCTCATCGGAGCCACCACCGAAAATCCATCGTTTGAAGTCATACCCGCCCTTCTGTCCAGGTGTCATGTCTTTGTCCTGGAAACACTTTCAGAGCTGCACCTGCAGCAAATCCTGGCCAAGGCCCTGACCGCAAGCCCCAAAAAACTTACCATGGATAAAGAAAGTCTCACCTTTCTTGCCCAAAAGGCAGGCGGTGACGCCCGCAAGGCCTTAAACGATCTTGAACTGGTCTGCCAACATGCGGAAATAGGTGACCATCTGCCGCTGGAATCGGTGATGCAATCCGTCAGCAAACGGGCACTCTTTTACGACAAAGGTGGTGAAGAACACTTTAACCTTATCTCGGCCCTGCAAAAATCCATCAGGGGCAGTGATACCCAGGGCGCATTATACTGGCTGGCAAGGATGTTGGAGGCGGGGGAAGACCCCCTCTACATAACCAGAAGACTGGTGCGAATAGCCACAGAAGACGTGGGACTTGCCGACCCACAGGCTCTTGTTCAGGCAATGGCCGCAAAGGAAGCGGTGCATTTTCTGGGCATGCCGGAGGCCAACACTGCCCTCAGTCAACTCACAATATACCTGGCCACCGCCCCTAAGAGCAACAGTGTTGAAAAAGCCTATCTGCTCGCCAAGGAAGACGCAGCGGCCACAAGCCATCTAAAGGTGCCCCTGTCAATTTGCAACGCCCCCACAAAGCTGATGAAAGACCTTGGCTACAACGTTGGCTATCATTACTCACACAACTTTAAACACCATTATAAATATCAAAAATATTTCCCGGATTCGATGGACGAAAAGATATATTACACCCCTTCCCCGTTCGGTTTTGAAAAAGAAATCAATAAACGTTTAACATGGTGGCAAAAATTAAGAGAACAACAAAACAACCAGGATAACGATTTCAAAACCACCTGAAAACTTTACAGGGTAACCTACCTGAAAATGCCCTTTTACCCAAATTCTTCAGTAGTTATTTAAGCCAATGCAAGTGAAATATAGAAGTGATATTGATGGCCTACGCGCTTTAGCTGTTTTAAGTGTGCTCTTTTATCATCTTGACTTCAACTTATTCTCCGGTGGTTTTTCAGGCGTAGACGTTTTTTTTGTTATCTCCGGCTATTTAATTACCTCCATCATCGCAAAAGAACTAGATTTGAACCGATTCTCTTTTGCCGCCTTTTATGAACGTCGCATACGCCGCATACTTCCGGCCTATTTTTTTTTTACTGGTCTGCACCACCCTCTCTTCTTTTCTTATCTACACACCGGAGACCATGGTTCAGTATGGACGAGCCATGCGATATACCCTGGTCTTTATTTCCAACCTTTTATTCGCCCGAGAAGTCAACTATTTTGATACTTCATTTAACAACTCACCACTTCTCCACACCTGGACACTGTCAGTGGAGGAACAGTTTTATCTCATCTGGCCAATACTCCTTGTCCTGAGCTGGAAATATCTCAGCCGACGAAAATTAGGCCCCTTACTGGTCTACCTTCTGCTATCCTCTTTTATCGCCAGTGAAACACTCCTTTTCATCCTGCCCAAATTATCTTTTTATATGCTCTATTCCCGCTCCTGGGAATTTGGCGCAGGCGCCCTTCTTGCTCTGTCAATCCTGCCCCGCCCGCAAGCAAAAAAACACGTAGAATTCTTCAGTTTCCTTGGACTCTTTCTTCTTGGTTTTTCATTTACGGTGTTAAACGATACGGTTCGTTTCCCCGGCCTGTATGCCGCATTTTCAGTTGTCGGAACAACCTTAATCATCGCCACGGGCCAGGGACATCACAGGAGTTATGTCCATCGTTTTCTCAGTTTCAGACCCCTGGTCTTTATCGGTTTAATCTCCTACTCCCTCTACCTGTGGCACTGGCCCCTTATTACCTACACAAAATATTACCTGGGTTGCAACCTCTCCTTAAGCGGGTCATTTTTCATCATCGTCGCAAGTTTTTTAATTGCCGCGTTCTCATATAAATTTATTGAAACACCCTTTCGCAAAAGAAAAAAAGTTCTTAACGACACTAAAAAAAACACATCAAAAAAAATATTTATACTCGTTGCCGTTATAATTGCAGCCCTTGTTAAACTTGCGACAACCATCGAAGAGACAGGCGGTTTCCCCGCTCGTTTCCCGGACATACATCAGACCGATCTTTACAGCGTAAACCCGTTGCGTAAAGCCTGTCATCTCTCGCAATCAAAGGCTATCCCAAAAAACAAGGAGATATGCTGTCGTGAATACGGGGAAACAAAAGCGATAATATGGGGGGATTCACATGCGGATCACTACAGTCTCGCCCTCGATGACTGGGCCGAAAAAAACAACGCCTCCCTCCGTCAAATCACCAAAAGTGCATGTGTTCCACTGACGGGTGACCTAGACATCTACCTGTTAAAAGAGAACAAACATTATGAAAAATATACATCATGCCGCCTATTCAATGAAAATGTTCTGCAACTGATAGATAAAGATTCCATTGATATTATTATTATCAGTGGACGTTGGTCCGGATATCTGGCGGCGGATCCAGGACCAGGTCTTTATCTGCTGGACAATAAACACCCCATCCCTTCACAGGCCAATACCGAGGCGATTTTCAAAGAATATTTTTCACAAATGGTGAATATGTTGGTAAAAAAAGGGAAAAAGGTAATCCTGCTGGGCCAGGTACCGCCTTTTGCGAAAAATCCTGCAGAATGTTTTTATAAAAATATTACGCCGATATGGAAACTTTTGCATAACGGCTCAAAGAGTGATTCCCAATGTGATATGACTCGTGCAGAAGCGGAAAAACAGGTTAAAAAAGCCAATAATTTTTTCAGAAAACTTGCCAAAACAGATAACGTTCAGTTTTTTGATCCACTTGAGGCAATTTGTGATGAAAACGGTTGTAGTGCCCTGCAAAACGGGAAAATTCTCTACCGAGACAAACACCACCTCAATAACGCGGGTTCTAGATTCTTTAAAAAATCGCTGGCTGACAAAATAATAATCGAGCCGAATTAACATCCGACAAATAGCAGAACATTAAATATCATGCCAGATATATTCCTGCGAATAAGGACGCTCAAAGGTGGACTCAATAATATATTGGGTGATTTTTTCCGAGGAAAAATGCTGGTGATAAAAATCCCTACCCGCACCACTGACACTCTTTCGTAAATCGTCGTCTTGATTAAAGAGATCTATTTTTTTAAGCAGGTCGTCCTGATCCTTGAAAAACACCGCCCCGTCTTTAAAAAAAATCTGCAGACCGTTTTTTTCATGAACAAAAGTGAGAATTCCATTACCGATCAATTGCGCAAGTCTCGTGGAAGAGGAAAGATATTCACCTTCCCTGCGATTCAAGCTGAGCGCCATTTTAGTACCACTTAAAACCCTTTCATAGGCGCTACCCCACACGGCGGGATTACCAACAGCCCCGTATGTATCAAATTTAACGTGGGGGAGTTGTTGTTTAACCTTACGTACAACTGCAAAACGCGGATCGGTCGGAGCGCCATTACCACAAAAGAGCAGGTCCCTGTCAAAGGAATTTTTATTTTTCAGACTGTTATTCGAACTTTCTATCGCCCGGTCAACAGGGTTTGGAATAAACGATACCCTGGTCTTTGCCGTGGCAAATTGTGCTATCTGTTCTCCGGCAATGGAAACAAATATATGGTCAACAATATTCCGGCGTTCAATAATTCTCTGGGGGGTACGTGGCATGTACAATGCGTCAAAATTCCGATATGCCATTTTTATGGAGGGAAGCAGTTGACGTATCTCCAGCAGGGTACTGTTGTCGATACTGTCACAATGCCCTATCATCAGCAAATCGGGTCGAAACCTTTCGCACCCTGCAATTAATTTTCTATTAAAACGCTTTCTACCAAATTTACGAATCCCCAACGGAGAATAAAAAGCCACCATATCACGATCACTTACATGCAGGGTATCATGGCCATTTCTAATAAAACCGTAGTAAAATTTATGTTCATTTCTTACCCTTGCCTCACCAATACGCCTAAGCTGATAATGTCCTACCTGAATAATTTTCATGACTGTTTGTAAAAAAAAAAACCTTGCCTATCACTATTTTTTCAGGGTGGAATAGCCACAACCATCAAAAGACAACATCTTCAACCAAGACAGCTGAAACAACCAATCAGCAGCCGACATACGAACGCAGATCAACCTACCCCAGGCGCCAATAATCTTCAATCATGGAATAGACCAACCCCGTTTTGATATTTAAACAATCAAAAAACAGAAAGGTGAATAGTGTTGTGATCCCCCCCCCCTTTAAATTTGCCACCCGTAACTATTCATGGTACAAATTCGGGGAGGAGGATAATACTCTTTAGCTTTACTCCATAAAAGCTGTAATAAAAAACAAGAAACAAGGCACTTATACCGGCTTACCGGTCATTTCCGGTGTTAGACACTTTTTAGGCACCATTATCCCAACAACATACACAACAGTTACAATGTCTGTAATCTACGATAAAATAACATATATCTTTGACCCGTTACACCATTTATGGGAGCATGAGAAACTCCATAAAAAGATATCGTTTGCCCTGGTAATATTCTTTCTGATAAGTCTGGTCACCATCGAGTTGAACCGCCTTCATCTCCTGCCGACACCGCTGGCAACGATTATTCCAAGGAACCATTTCTTTGCGGTGCAGGGTGCCTTTATCGTCATTCTCATACTGGAAGTTATCAGCCTGATTTTTACCATCCCATGTTCATTCAGCAAATCGGTCGGCAAACAGTTTGAAATTTTAACACTCATACTCTTGAGAAACGCCTTTAAAGAACTCTCCTATTTCGTTGAGCCAATCTCATTTGCCAACAACCAGAAAGCAGCTCTCCATATCCTCTCCGACGGTTTTGGGGCATTACTCATATTCGCACTCCTCGGATACTACTATTCCATACAGTCAAAAGACACGGAAGAACGGATAGGCACCACTGATTTATACAGTTTCGTGGCCGCCAAAAAGGCCATTGCCCTGGCCCTGCTCATCTTGTTTGCGGCAATGGGAGTAAAGAGCGGTATTGCCAATATCCAGGGAACGGAACACGCCGACTTTCTCCATAGTTTTTACACCATCCTGATTTTGACGGATATTCTGGTGGTTTTAATCTCCCAATGTTACCAGCCGTCTTTCTACGCGGTTTTTCGTAACTCGGGCTTTGCCCTGTCGACCCTTATTATCCGCATGGCCCTGGCCGCCCCCCATTTTTACAATATTTTGCTCGGCCTGGCCGCGGCAATTTTTGCCATCCTCTTAACCCTTGTCAGCCGCAACCTGTTTTTAAAGAAAAAATATGTGGACTGATACCTGAATGTTCCAGCAGACAAATTCTCAGGAGCGTAAGAAATAAACAGCACCGTTGTTAGACTTCGTATCGTAAAACGCAACGCTTTTCATTCCCGACTCCATATCCCCGCAACGGCCGCCCCGCACACGGGACAATGACCACCTTTAAGCCTGTTCTTTCTTAACTGAAAACCGTTGCGAAAAATTATCGTCTCGCCACAGGACGGACAGTAGCTGTTTTCACTGTCAAGACCGGGTCTATTGCCGGAATACACGTGGTGCAAGCCCTGTTCTTTACCAATATTATATGCCGCAACCAGGGCGGCGGAGGGAGTGGGGGACAGATGGGACAACCGGTACATCGGTGAAAAAGCCGTTATATGCCACGGGATATCAACATCCAACCCCACCAGGAACCGGGCTGTTTTTCTTAATTCATCCTCCGAGTCGTTAAGGCCGGGGATCAAAAGAGTTGTCACCTCGACCCACACCGAAGCCTCCTTAAAAAGACGAATAGAATCAAGAACCGGCTGTAAACGCCCACCACACACTTTCCTGTAAAAATGATCGCTGAAACTCTTCAGGTCAATATTGATTGCGGTAAGGACGGGGCTTAGTTTTTGTATAACCTGTTTTGACATAAAACCGTTTGATACAAAAATATTGTCCAAACCGGCCCCCCATGCAACGGTGCAACAATCAAAGGCAAATTCAAAAAATACCGTCGGTTCAACATAGGTATAACTCATGGAAGAGCAACCGGTCGCAATTGCCTTGTCCACCAATTTTTCAGGGCTTTGCAAGCTTCCAAACGACCGGATATCGACCCCTTTTTCCACCTGGGAAATAGTACTGTTCTGACAAAATGAACAGCGGAAATTACAGCCGAGAGTGGCAATGGACAGGGTAAAACTACCGGGACGAACATGAAAGAGAGGCTTTTTTTCTATGGGATCAATATTTTCCGCTATAACGCGCCCATAAACCAGGCTGACAATTTTTCCTTTGTCACGCATCCGCACCCGGCATATCCCATACTGCCCGTCCAGTAAGCGGCAGCCATGACCACAAAGATTACATTTGATTGTAGAATCGGACATAATTGATCGCAAAAATTTTGCCGCCACTCATTCAGCAACCGATACTTTCCGTTGTGAAAATGCACTCTCATGAAACCATTTACCCCGAAAATATAAATAATGGGGATGGTAATGACGTTTATAGTTCATGGCCGGAACCGATTGTATATAATATCCGAGATATAAATAACGGATATTCCACCTTTTACATAAATCCATCAGGCGCATCACATTGTATGTGCCCAGGCTGCGGTGGGATTCATCCGGATCAAAGTAAAAATAAACGGCATTCAGCCAGTTATGACCAAAATCAATGATCGATGTACCGATCAACCTGCCATCAACCCTAAACTGCAACTGGGCACTGCCGACAATACTGTTAAAAAAAAAGTCGCGGTAATATCCACGACCGCTGTTGTTTTCCTTGGGATATCTTGACTGGAGAAATTTATCGCAGAGTTTGATATTTTCCTCGGATACGGCCAGGGGCAGCAGGAGCTCCTCAACATCCCGGTTTTTCTTCACCGCCCTCTTTTGGTTGCGGCCGGCTGCAAAATCGTCACTGTGCAGCCGTATCGGTATACATTCGGAGCAGTCGGTGCAACGCATACAGTACAGCGAGTTACCATTTCTACGGTATCCCCTGGCCAGAAACATCTCCATTGACCTTTCATGGAGCGGGGCAAAATTAGCCTGGTGAAAGGTAGCAACATAGGGCAGACCGTAGGGACACCCTATGTTGATATCGACAAAGAGATGCTCTATTTTACCTTCTAAAACAGAAAAGTCATTGCAACACAGATCATCATACATGAAACACACTCAACCTAATTTCGGCACACAGAATACGAATAAATAAATTTATCATCTGAAGCTTGCAATCGGCAAGGGTGTATCTTACACAAGCCCTTGATCCAGCATTGCGTGAACGACTTTAACAAAACCGGCAATATTGGCTCCCGCTACGTAGTTACCGGGCACTCCATACTCCTCCCCGGCATCAAGACAGGTCTTGTGTATTGACTTCATAATATGCTTCAAACGTTTATCAACTTCACTACTGGGCCACGACAACCGCATGGAGTTTTGGGCCATTTCCAGGCCGGAAACAGCCACACCACCGGCATTAGCAGCCTTGCCTGGGGCATAAAGAAGTTTATTGTCCAAAAATATTTCCACAGCTTCGGGGGTGGATGGCATATTCGCACCCTCGCTGACAAGGCGCACTCCGTTTTTAACAAGATGGTTGGCATCTTCTTCGTTAATTTCATTTTGAGTGGCACATGGCATGGCGCAATCCGCCTTATGATCCCAAAGCGGATTGTAAGCCAGCTGCGGATCAACCGGGGTATACACGGCCTCCGGGAACTCGTTCACATACTCGTGAATCCGCCCACGGCGATTATTTTTCAGATCTTTTACAAACTCCAACTTCTTTTGATCTATACCTTTTTCATCAAAGATATAACCAGATGAATCGGACAGGGTCACGACCTTTCCCCCCAGGGAAACAATCTTTTCCGTGGTATACTGGGCTACATTTCCGGAGCCGGAAACAAGACAGGTTTTGCCCTCCAGATTATCGCCCTTTACATTCAACATTTCAGAAGCAAAGTAGACTGTACCATAACCCGTTGCCTCCGGACGAATAAGGCTTCCGCCCCAGGCAAGGCTCTTGCCGGTCAAGACCCCGGTGAATTCATTTCTGATTTTCTTATACATACCGAATAAAAAGCCGATCTCCCGCGCCCCCACACCGATATCACCAGCCGGTACATCGGTATTCGCGCCGATATGACGACATAACTCACACATAAACGATTGACAAAAACGCATCACTTCCGCGTCTGATTTTCCCTTGGGATCAAAATCGGAGCCACCCTTCGCGCCACCCATGGCCAGCGTGGTCAGGGAATTTTTAAAGACCTGTTCAAAAGCAAGAAATTTCATAATGCCAAGGTTAACGGATGCGTGGAAACGCAAACCGCCCTTGCAGGGACCAAGCACACTGTTCATCTGCACCCTGAACCCCCTGTTAACAAAGACCTGGCCATCATCATCCATCCACGGCACCCTAAACATGATAACCCTTTCCGGCTCCGTCAATCTTTGCAATACCGCCTGCTGCCTGTACTCCATATTGCGGTCCAGAACCGGTTTAACACTCTCCACCACTTCATGAACAGCCTGGTGAAACTCGTGCTGCTCGGGATCTTTTTCCCGAATATGACTCATTATTGCATCCATCAACAATCTCCTTTCAAAATATTATGTTAATTAGTGTTTGTCCGTAAATGAGATATCTTGTTTTAAATCGAGGCCTGCGATAAATTTTACCACAGGCATAAAATTGATATCTCGATGTCTCGTACCTCGCTTTATCAGAGGATAAAATTCAAGAGCCACGAAGAGTTATGGCAAAATAGCCATTTAGGAACAGACACTAGTTCCAAACTTCCTGATCATCTTTTCTACACATAGCCTTACATCGATCACAGGGTTGAAAAAGCACACTCCGTGACTTTATACCGTCGCATTTCATAATAAACGGTTCCTGCAAACGCACATGGCGAATATATTTACCGTTTTCAAGCTGATGCCGCCCCCTGAGCCACTGCCAGTCAAAACGATCGGTCTTCTTATTTTTCACGGTTGCACCATTCTCATTCAAAGTCAGATAAGGGATACCGAGTGAAGTTATATTCTGGAAAAAATGGGTGCCCTGGGACGGATCCGCCCGAATCTTGTCATTACGGACCTCGATAATGGCGCCAACACCGGAAATATCACTCCATTGTACAGGAATACCAAGCCACTGGTCAGAGGATCCCCACCTCCCCGGCCCGATCAGGAGGTATGGTCTCTCTTCCTGTACAAGCTTTCGATTTATCTCGCTTATCTCAAACACCATTTCCCGTGTTTTTGCAATATTAAAAGCATCGGGACAGACATAAACAATATCCGCGATATTGTCAAAATTGCCGTGACCCAATGATTGATTAACAAAACAAAAACTGTTGTTGATCTCCTCGTCGCATATTTCCACATCGACCATCTCCCTGCCCGTCACCATCGGCCTGATCTGAAGAAAGAAAAACTTGCACTTATCGGGATCTTCATCCAGGTGGATCGCAAATTCAATCTCCACATCAACTCCCATCCCCGCCTTGCCTATCTGCAACAATTCGGTGAGAATTTTTGCCATGGGATAGCTGGAATATTTCAGCAAACGGGCAAAGGTCATTATCTTCATACCGGGGAGCACGGCATCGCGCACCCTGTGCTCCGCTGCAATATACGTTGAGGAAAGCATAATCACCGGCAACTCGTCCTCGGCATCCTGCACATCACGTAAAACAAGATTGGAGCTGTCCCGTCTGAGACAGTTTTCAGGATTCATATCGAGGGCCCAAAATTGACGCTGACTATACTTTAACATATTGTCAACCGTTGAAAACTGTACAAGTTTTTTAGGACGTGCCGGTGAAAACCAGAGGGATTTCCCACCCTCAACCACGGTCTTACCGACCCCCAGGGCGATATGGGCAATACCGTCCTGGGGATGCATATCCATAACCGGATAAAAATTATGTGACTGGCCCACCCCCGATACGGCGGGATACCAGTAATTTCCATACTGTTCTCCGGCAACTTCCTGGATTATAACCGCCATGGAATCATCACGACCCTGCCCGGATATTTTTGAAAAGGCAATGGGACTTTTAAACCATGTAGAGGCGTACACCAGTTTGATCGCGCTTTCAAGCTGCCGCAACCGCTCGTTAAAATCGGGATTATTATTAGTTAGAAAGTACGTTGAATAGAGACCGGCATACGGCCTGAACTGCCCATCTTCCCTGAGACTGGACGAACGTACCGAAAACGGTTTGGTGCATTTTTTCAAAAAAGATCTGAGTTCCCGGCGCAACCAGGCGGGAAGTTGCGCATCAAGAAATATATCGGCAACATACTCGTCCGATGGCGACTCTTCCATGGAGAGCGAATTTTCATGGACAAAGGCCTCAAAACCATCTGCTGTAATAACACAGGTCTTTGGGATTACAATCGTGTTCTCGGCAAGCACCGTCTCCTGACGGGATACACTTTGCAGGCAGGCCCACATAAAGGCGATCCCCCTGGCTTTACCCCCCATGGAACCGTTACCGATTTTAACAAAATCCATTATATCCGGATCATAATCGTCCGGCGAATATTTAACGACCACCCCCTGTTGTCGTAATTTTCGCAGTGAATGGACCTTGTAAACCAGGTCATCACGGACATTTTCTATATCATCGATATCCTCCACATAATCCACATGAAGCCGCCGGGCCAGAATGACCTCGGCCCTGGCCATAACCCAGTTTGAAAAATGATTCCTGGTCGTATGATAGCGCAGGGATTCCGCAGGAATAATACGCAACTGCTGCTCAAACTCATGCAAATTTGAAGCCTTACCAATGGGCGTTTCATCCGGTAAACGGAAAATAAAATCACCAAACCCCAGCTGGGTCAGGAAAAAATTATGTACCTCATCTTTTATAAGCGGAGAATTTTTATCTATGAAAACAGCGGGAATCCGGGCCGCCAACTCTCTATTCTTATCTTCCGATGAAACCATCAACAGGGGAATATCACTGATATCATCCCTGACCGACATCAAAAAATCGCCCCCCGCCCCACCATTAATCTTCCCGTTTTTTCGAAATCTGGCGTCTGAAATCACACCAAAAACATAGGGTTTATACGTGTCATACAGGGCCACCGCTTCTTCGTAATTGGTGGCCATTAAGATTTTGGGACGGGCCCTCATGCGCAGAAGACGATGACGTTCGTTAAGGCTCTCATCCAGCACCGACTGGGTCTGTTTAACAACTTCATGATATATTAACGGCAAAAACAGGGAACGGTAAAATGGAGAATCCTCGACATAAATAATGACCCGAACCATGGCCCTCTCGGTATCCGCATCTACATTTAGATGATCTTCCACATTTTTGATAATGGCCAGGAGCAGGTCCGCCTCACAACACCAGAGAAAAATTTTATCTACCCCGTGACTTTCCACCTTATCGGGAAAAGTGGAACGTATATTATGGGCAACGAGAATTACCGGCAAAGATGATTTAATTTTTTTTATTGCGGAACCCAGGGCAAAGGCATCCATTCCACCGGCAAAGGGCATGGTGATAACCATGTCAAAATTCTTTTGCCCAACCAGCTCAATGGCCTCGGTCGCTGATGATACACGGGTTATCTTGGGTGCCTTACTCAAATTCAAACCCTGATATTCATCTATCAATCTGGTGGCCAGGCTGCCGTCTTCCTCCATGAGAAAGGCGTCATACAGGCTCGAAACAAGAAGAATCTCCTGCACCTTAAACGGCATAAGATCATGAAATATCTTAAAATGAGGATCAAAATCTGAAATCACATTACCAGAATCAATAAACATACCGCCTCCAACCGTGCAACAAAATATTCGGCATCCGGACAACATTTATGCAACTCGATACTATCTTCATGGTATACCGTTAGGGAAAAAAGAAAACAACCACAAAAGAAGATGACGGCAAAGAACTGGAAATAAATTGAAATATTCCTCAAAATATTGCAGGAAAACTGATCATAAGAGCAAAAGAAATGATCCTGGATTAACCGAACAGACTCGGGGAAAATTTTGCAAAATATGTCACAGTGTAGTATATTCCGCATTATAATCCCTTACCAGGCAAGACGAGAGACCATGGATCACGATACGTTTGTAAAAATAAGAAAAGAACTACACAAGACCCAGAAAGAAATAAGCATACTCCTTGGTATCTCGTTAAAGGCCGTTTGCAGTTATGAACAGAACTGGCGGTCGGTACCCGTTCATGTGGAACGCCAGCTTATATTTCTCCTGGCCAGAAAAAAGAATCGGGCGCGAAAAACAGATAACTGCTGGGATATCAGGCAATGCCCCCAGGTAAAAAAAGAACGCTGTCCAGCCTGGGAGTTTGATTCTGGTCAATTCTGCTGGTTTATCAACGGCACAATATGCGACAACACCATCCACAGCAGCTGGCAGGAGAAGATGAAACTCTGCCGCAAGTGCCCGGTTATGGAAGAAAATACCTGATTGCTTACATACGCTGAACCGTGGCCAGCTGTTGTGGCGTATTAATATTTTCCCAGGCCAAACGCAGATGGGAGGGGATTTCGGGATTAGAAATTTTTTCATGGCTCGCAACTCGACCAGGTCGCAGATTTCCCTCGAAGGCCTGACCCTCAAAAAGTCTGCTCGCATGGATATCATACCAGGCGAAAAGCGGCTCACAATGACGGGCACCGGCCAAGCGGGGAACCCTCCCCCATTGCCCCGCACACCTGCCTTCAAGAAGCCACTCCACCGCCCCCGCTGTTATACGCGGCATATCGCAGGCGACTACCAGCCAGGAAACCAGCGGTTGCCAGCGCATGGCGGCCAGAATACCGGTGAGCGGCCCCACCACGCCGGGGACGTCGGGTAAACACTGCACCGTGGCAAGTTCCTGCGGTATCAAACCTCCGCCGACCAGTACCACTCCGTCGACATGGGGACGCAGGACCTCAACGCTCTTTTCCAGCCATGTCTTGCCGTCCTGGCCACTGATAAGATGCTTTGGCCTGCCCATTCGAGAACTTTTACCGCCCATAAGAAGACATGCCCACACCGGCCTGCGCCTGACAATATCATCCAGACAAGCAGTGAGTTCCACCATAAATTCTTCTTCATATCCCGGGTAGAAGGTGAGCAACTCCCCCATCACCGCTCTCTCTTTTTTATTGTTATGGAGTATTATTTTTCGTACAGGATAATCTCCGCCACAGGCGAGGATAATAATGTCATATTTTTTTGCATCCCGACTCAACTGCAACAATGAAACAGGTTTTTCCGCTAAAAAAAACAGGCCACGTAGAGAATGTTGTGAAAATGCCGAACGCAGCCATTGCACACATTGTCTGCGTAAACCATCACTGCCGCCGCAAAGCTGAAACACCGGTAATGTTGCTAACGGATTCAATTCATGTTTCATGAGACCATCAGACCTTGGTCGATTTCAGGCAGGATCCCCGCCTGACGCCCGCGCTGGAGAAAAAGTTCCACGGCCGCCAAACCTTCAGCGCCGATATTAACTGAAAAATCATTTACATATAAATCAATATGACTCTTAACGACCCCGGGATCGATTTCCTGACTTTTACTTTGAATATAGGGCAAACATCGGCTCGGATCGGCAAAAGCGTACTCTACGCTGTCACGGATTGCCCTATCAGCGGCCAGGATCGTCTCCCGCCCCAGGCTCCTCCGCACCGCTATACAACCCAGCGGAATCGGCTGCCGGGTATCATTTTCCCACCACTCCCCCAGATCCTGTAAACAGACCAAACCACGCTCGGCGAAAGTAAAACGGGATTCATGGATAATAACACCTGCGTCAACATCGCCACGACCAACCGCGTCCATAATATGATCAAAACGCATCTCGACAAGGCCGGTACAGCCGGGCAGGAAGAGTTGCAGCAACATGGCCGCCGTCGTCATCTTACCTGGTATGGCAATACGTTTGCTGCGCAAATCACCAACGGATATATCCGCACCGGCGACCAGCAGCGGCCCACAACCTCTGCCCAGGGCGCCACCTGCGGAAAGCAGGCAATATTGATCAAGTACATGACCCAGGGCATGAAAAGACAGCTTGGTTATATCCAGCTCCCCGGCCGTCGCCATACCGTTTAATCTTTCCACATCATGCAGCACCGGTTCCCGGAAAAAGATATTATCACTATTGATTTTACCATGTACCATGGCGTAAAAGATAAAAGTATCGTTGGGACAGGGCGAATATCCCAGGGAAAGTTTTTTCATGTCGACGCCCCTTTAACTATTAGCATTGCGGCCCGGGCGGCCTGGGCACAAGCCACGGATAGACGCCATTTGGCAAAATTACGATCCTCAACCTTATTTGAAATGCAGCGCATGGCCGCGCATGGTATATCGAACTGTCGACACACCCTGGCCACGGCGGCGCCTTCCATATTTTCACAAATCCCCTGCCATTGGGAATGCAGCATTTCCCCCCTGGCCAGGGTTCCGCTGGTGGCATTAACGGTTACAAAAGTACCTACATGGGCCTGGATATCCGCTTTTTGCAGGACATAGCGATTGGTGGCAAGTAACGAACTGTCCAGATGATAGACTACATCCTCCGTCTCCATACCGTCCAATCGTTCCAATTCATCCCGGTAACAGATACCCAGATCCCCCAACACTTCTTTGCGGGCAAGGCAAATATCAAGAACCTCGGGTTGGGGAACGTTTCCCGACTGGATATACGCTCCGCCCACACCAAAGTTCAGGACCGACGTAATCCCGTCATCGGTTGTGCAAAAATATTTTGTGAGCCGGACAGCGGTCTCAAGGGGGCCGACACCGGTTACCAGACATCTACAGGAAACTTCTTCCTCCAGCAAAATATCAAGAAACGGCTTCATCTCAAGGGGGGTTGCGGCAACAGCTAAAATCATGGTATTTACATCAGCTCCAAATTTCTTAAAACAACAAGCAACTGCGACAGAGTCACAACAAAGTAACCAGCATGGCTGGACCAAATTATCAGACCACAGCCACAACGAACAATGAAAGCGACTCAAGAGTGAAACTCACTTTCATATAACTCACCAGAATTTTAAATAAAAAATTCCAACTCCAACAGACACAATATAATGCTCGACGATCTTTCTCTAAACGCATACAGCTATGACCTTCCGGAAGAGTGTATAGCCCAGCGACCGGCAGACAAGCGCGACCAGTCAAGATTGATGGTTGTCAATACAGTGCATAACACCTTGCAACACCGTAATTTCGACAGCCTGGTGGATATTATCGGCCCAAAAGACATGTTGGTAGTTAACGATACCAAGGTCTTTCCGGCCCGTCTCTTCGGCAAAAAACAGACCGGCGGCAATGTCGAGGTCTTCCTGCTTGAGTTCCCCACCTCAAAAATACCAGACTCCGGATACTCACTGACAACTGCACTTATCAAGGCATCAAAAAGGCCCCGTCAAAACGCACCGATAACAATCAGCGACAACCTATCCTGCAGCATCGTCGAGGAACTCGGTGACGGCAAAGTCAAATTACAATTACAGTATAACCCCAAAATCGGACTAATAGAAGCCCTCAAACAGGCGGGTCAGATTCCCCTGCCCCCGTATATTTCGAGAAAAGACGGCTCCACAGAGGAAGATGTTAAACGTTATCAGACCGTCTACGCAAAAGAGCCAGGTGCGGTCGCCGCTCCAACCGCAGGTTTGCACTTCACAAAAAAAATGATAAACGACTTAAGCCAACGGGGGATCAGCATGGCTCAGGTTACTCTCCATGTCGGCTACGGCACGTTTGCCCCGGTTCGCCGAAGCAATATTACCCGCCATCAGATCCATAGGGAGTATATCAATATACCGATTACAACTGTTGAAAAGATAAATGAAAGGCGATTAAGGGGAGGAAGAATATGGGCCGTTGGCACCACAACGGTTCGGGCACTCGAATTCGGCGCCATGGCAACGGGTAAACTCGAACCGATCCAGGGATGGTGCGATCTCTATATTTATCCAGGGTTTAAATTCAGAGTGATTGACAATTTAATAACTAATTTCCACCTGCCGAACTCATCCCTGATGTTCCTGGTCTCAGCCCTGTGCAGCAGAAAAAACCTCCTTGACTGCTATCAAACGGCAATCAAGGAGGGTTATCGTTTTTTTTCTTATGGCGACGCGATGGCCGTAATCACCAGGACGTAATATCAGGAGCTTGTCCGAAAATACATTTTTCCCTAATTCTTCGATATGTTCGAAAAATAACGGTCACAGACAGCGCAGACTTTAACATTACGTATATGCCGTACCGATTTTCTCAAAAAACTGGATTTAAAAAAGGTTATTCTCGGACAACCCCCCAGCCCCATGGGCTTGCTGTCACGTGCTAATTTTCCTGAACCTGGAGATGTTACGGCTGTTACGCGGCCGCTGCGCACCCCTTACATGCCTCACCACCCGCACAGGCGGGAGCGCTTTTTTCCGTCTTTGGTTTTGGTGTTGCTTTACTCGCATTTGCCGAACCATTACTTGCGTAACCATCAGCGTACCAGCCGCCACCCTTTAGCTGAAAAGAACTCATGGACACAAGTTTTTTTACCGGTGCCCGGCATTCAGGACAATTCTGCAGCGGCTCATCCGTCATTTTTTGCTGCACTTCGAAAACTCTCTCGCATTCTTTGCATTCATACTCGTATACCGGCATTTCCTTCCACCTATAACAGTAGCGCGGATCTGCGTCCGCATTTTTAATAATTAATCAATAACCAACATGGCTGGAGCAAATTCTCAGGCCACAACCAAAACGGACAATGAAAACGACTCAAGAGTGAAGACGCTCTCATATGAACATGGCCAATTTTGAAAAACGGCTACCTCTAACAAACTGCTGGAAAAATAATTCGCATCGTTCCTTCTGTCAAGACAATGTGAAAACGATTCATAAAGAAACTGCCAACACACTGAAAACAGAAAAGATGCCGTAGATAACCATTAGAATGGTAAATATTTTATTTTTGTTAAATCAAGTAATTATTACAACATCAGAGAACGAACTTAAAGTCCGAACGTACCAATCACAAAGTTTAAGAATAACTTGTTTCTGCATCGTAATAGCGTAAGTAATTTCCAGTTGATAAAGCTGTTCCCGGTTTGAAACAATATTAATTTTATCCAATTCTTCAATATTTCCTAAAAAATGGTGATCCCCAAACAACCTCTCAGACCTTATATTTTTAATTAACACTTTAAAAATACATGATATTTTCAAGTAGAACTTTAAATATATGGGTACTGGCTATGATTGAAAGGAAACTGCATTTACCTCCACCCAACAGGGAGACGTTTTTTTTATGGGGACCAAGGCAAACCGGAAAATCCACACTATTGCGGAGTAAATATGCGAATGCTGTCTGGATAGATCTGCTCAAAGCGGAAGAATATCGTCGCTACCTGGACAATCCCGAGTATCTTCGGCAAGAACTGTCTACTAATAAAAAGATGCCCTTTGTGGTCATTGATGAGGTGCAAAAAATACCAACACTCCTCGATGAAGTTCATTGGCTTCATGAGAATCGCAATGTGCAGTTTGCCCTCTGTGGGTCAAGTGCCAGAAAAGTTAAACGGGGGCATGCCAACCTGTTGGGCGGGAGGGCCGTTCGCTATGAAATGTTCGGTTTTGTCTCCGCCGAACTGGGCCCTGCCTTTAACCTTGAAAGACTACTGAATCACGGATACCTGCCCCGAATATATCTTGCCGATCAGCCACGACGATTACTTAATGCCTACGTCGCAAATTATCTAAAAGAAGAAATTGCAGCAGAGGGTTTGGTTCGCAACCTTCCGGTGTTTTCCAATTTTCTCAATCTTTCCTCATTATCCGATACTGAAACGGTAAATTTCTCGACTATCGCTCGTGATTGCGGCGTTTCCAGTCAAACAGTTAAAGAATATTTTCAAATCCTTGAAGATACCATGCTCGGCAGATGGCTGCCAAGTTTTCGTAAACGTCCCAAAAGAAGAGTTACCGCGGCATCAAAGTTTTATTTTTCCGACGTTGGAGTCGTCAACTTTCTTGCAAAGCGCGGTGTTATTCAACACGGATCTAATTATTCGGCAAGGCATTCGAAAATTGGTGTTTTCATGAACTGAATGCTTACAATATGTACACCGAAACGTTTGCAGAGCTCTTCTACTGGAAATTGGCTGGAGGTACTGAAGTAGATTTTATTGTCAACGATATGGAGGTTGCTATTGAAGTAAAATCAACAGAGAAAATTTCAACGAGACACCTTAAAGGACTCAGGAGCCTAAAAGTTGATCACCCCAACATCGAGCGAAGAATAGTAGTTTGCAATGAAAAAAAGTTAAGAAAAACGGAGGACGACATAGAAATTGTTCCCGCAGCAACATTTGCCGCCATGCTTTGGGCTGGAAATATTTTTTAAAACATCGGTGAGTCATTCTGTTCACAATCATAATCCCCTATATTTTCAGACATTAACTGCTTTCCTTGACATCCTCGATATACTGGAAGAGATCGACAACCATCTAACAAATAACGTCATCCGCATACTACCGGAATGATAATCAAGCCTAAGGTGTAAATTGCGTTGACCATGGGCACATTGACTGATGGTGGCCATAAATGGCTATTTTCGGAACCGAACAAATTGAGAAATATTGCTATTTTAATATCAATTCTCATCTTGGTGGCCAGGCAGGCCAAATTTTTCCGGAATGTATACCAATACCGGCTATCACAGAAGCCTGGGCGCACCTCTCCTGTAAACTGTCATGCTATTCAGCCGTAAGGATGACTCAGGCCAGCTGATGCCGAGCAATGGTCAGCAGGTTGGCCGACACG